>LNEQ01000216.1 GCA_001464995.1 Actinobacteria bacterium Ga0077541 | reverse complement strand
ACAGACGTCCGTCGCCCGCGTCGCCGTGCTGTTGCCGAGCCTCCACATCCAACCTCGAGCCCTCGCGGACCGTCTCGTCGCGACGGTCGGTCCTGCTATGTGTACCCATCGGGGGCGATGACCAACGTCAAGGACGTCGGCGCCCACGAGCGGCGCTCAGCGGCCCCCGTCGGCCGAGGCCGTCGCCGGGCAGCTGCGTTCAGGGGGCCCTCCTACGGACGCACGGAGAGCGCCAGGCGGGACGACGCCCCGCCCACCACCTCCACGCTGACGACGGCCACCAGCGCGTCGAGGGCGGCGGCGCCGGGCGCCACCGGGGCCTCGTGCACGCGCCGGGCGTCGCCGGGGGCCGGGAAGTCGAAGGCGATCTCCATCGCGCGCCCGGTTCGCACGATCCGAACGCGCAGCGGTTCGACGCCGTCCGCATCGGCGGACCAGGCGTGCGCGACGGCCTCGGCAGCGAGGCTGGCGTCGGCCAGGCGGTCGAGGTCGAGCCCGCACTGCACCCCGACCGCACGCACGGCGCGGATCAGGACGGGGACGAGGAACTCCCCCCGGGACAGCTCCAGGTCCACGGCCACGCGACCACGATAACCGTCCGGTGTCAGAGCGGGTTGTCGATCACCTCGCGCAACCGCGCCAGCGCGCGTGTGATGAGCCGCGACACGTGCATCTGCGAGATGCCCACACGCTCGGCGATCTGCGACTGCAGCAGCCCCTCCTCGAAGCGCAGGTGCAGGATCACGCGCTCGCGGGCGGGGAGCACGTGGAGGGCGTCCCCGAGCACGATCCGGTCCTCGGCCTCGCGGTAGCCCGTCTCGGTCTGGGGCAGATCGCGCGTGAGGTCGGAGTCGTCGAGCCACGGCGACTCGGAGAGGGAATCGGGGCGGAAGGCCGAGTTGGCGGCGAACGCGTCGAGCACGCGATCGACTGTCAGGCCGCTGGCCTCCGCGATCTCCGGGACCGTCGGCGTGCGGCCCCGGTCGGAGGAGATGCGCTCGACCAGGGCGGAGATGCGCACCGTGTCGTCCTTCACCTGCCGCGGCACCTTGACCGCCCAGGCCCGGTCGCGGAAGTAGCGGCGGATCTCGCCGAGGACCGTGGGGGCCGCGAAGGAGCGGAAGTCGGTGCCGCGCGCCTCGTCGAACCGGTCGGCCGCGTTGATCAGGCCGACCATGCCGACCTGGATCAGGTCGTCCAGGGGCTCGCCACGGTCCGAGTAGCGCCGGGCGAGGGCGCGGACGAAGTCCATGTTCTCGAGGATCAGGACGTCGCGTGACGGCGCGCGTTGGGTCAGGTCGCCGGGCATGCAGGGCCTCTCCCCGGGCGGCCCCGGGACGAAACGGGCGGGTTCCACGCGACCCGGACCGACCTCAGCCGCGTGCATGACGTCCCCGTTGGCGGGTCTCCTTCCCGCCGGACCGGCCGGGAAACCCCCTCGGTCGGGACGCGTTCCCCCTGACCCGCCGGAGGCGGGCGGCCGTTTCCGCATCCCTGGACCGGGCACCGCAGACGGGCGGCCCAGACCGCCCCGGACAACGAACAAGGGAGTACTCCATGAAGGCACTCGACGGAATCACGATGGCCGTGCTCATCGTCGGTGGACTGAACTGGCTGCTGGTCGGCGTCTTCGAGTTCGATCTCGTGGCCTGGATCTTCGGCGGGATGGAGTTCGGTGAGACCAACGTGGCCTCCCGGATCGTCTACATCCTGGTCGGCGTGTGCGCGCTGTACTGGGTCCCGCGCCTCCCGGCGCTCCTCAGCCACAACGGCCGTGGGCGTCACACGACGGCCGAGGCTCGCTGAGTACGCGTCACGCGACGGGACCGCGCGCCGAACGCGCGCGGTCCGGTCGTGGTCGACGTGCCCGGGCGCCCGCCGAGACCGCGGCCTCACAGAAGAAGGAGGACGGCGCGATCACGATCCTCCTCCCGCATAGCCCCCGCCCTCAGCCTGAATCCGGCGGAGAGGCGTCGCACCGCCAGGGTGACCCCTGCGGTCGCGCCGAATCCCTCATGACGCGAGGGATCTCGCGCATCCGCGCCGCGAGATCGCCGGATTCAGGCTCAGTCCTCCCCGCGCGGAGGGTCCTGCCCCAGCCCGCGCGGGGCGGGCCCGCCGGGTCCGGTGGAGGCGTCCTTCGGACGGCCCTGCGTGGGCTCGATGGTCTCGGGCGCCCCCGGGCCGGCGCTCTCGCCCTCGGGCATGCGCTTGGTGAACTCGGCCGGGCTGATCGGCTCCTGGTCGGGACCTGCGTCGCGCGTGTCGTCGTCCGTCACTGATCTCTCCCTCGGCGGTCGGCTGTCCGGCGCGGGTACCCCGGGAGGAGCCCCCCAAACGTCGGCCGATCCCCGTTTCCCACGGCGAGGGGCGGGAAGCCGTAGGGGACCGAAGCAGGAAACGACGAGAGAGGTAACCCATGTCGCAGGTCGAGGAGTCGATCGAGGTCGAGGTCCCGGTGAGCACGGCCTACAACCAGTGGACCCAGTTCGAGGAGTTCCCGAAGTTCATGGACACCGTCGACGAGATCCGGCAGCTCGACGACACGCGCCTGCACTGGGTGGTGTCGGCCGGCGGACGCCGCGAGGAGTTCGACGCGGTCATCACGGAGCAGATCCCCGACACCCGGATCGCCTGGAAGTCGACCGACGGGCCGAAGCACGCCGGCGTCGTGGACTTCCACAAGCTGAGCGACGACAAGACGCAGGTCATGGTGATCATGGACACCGAGGCCGAGGGCATGGTCGAGAAGGCCGCCGACGCCGTCGGTCTGGTGAAGCGCCAGGTGCGCGGGGACCTGGAGCGCTTCAAGACGATGATCGAGGCGCAGGGCGAGGAGTCCGGCGCCTGGCGCGGCGAGGTCCCCCGGGGCTGATCGGCGGCCCGGCCCGCAGGCGCTCTCCGCGCCGGCGGGCCGGGCGTCCGGTTGGGATGCCTCCCCACGGGGAACTCGGTGGGCGTCAGCGATGCGAGGAGACACCGTGAGCACCGAGCCCGCCCACCGGACCGAGCCCGAGGACGAGACGCGCGAAGGGCCGCGCCCGCCCGGAGTACCGCCCCACCAGCCGCCGCTCCCCGAGGGCCAGGACGAGCAGGACCGGCTGGACGAGGAGTCGGAGCAGTCCTTTCCGAGCTCCGACCCGCCCGGCAACGGCGGACCGGGGATCTGACGGGTCGTCCGGCGACCAGACAGGAGGAGAGGATGAGCGGAGAGCTGCAGGGCCGTCGGATCGCGATCGTCGCGACCCACGGCGTGGAGGAGGCGGAGCTGGTCGAGCCGCGTGCCGCCGTGGAGCTGGCGGGGGCGACGGCGGAGCTGCTGTCGATCGACGAGGGCGAGATCCAGTCGATGGAGCACGATCTCAACCCGTCGCGGCGCTACCCCGTCGACGGGCGGGTGGCCGACGCGGACGCGGCCGACTTCGACGCGCTGATCCTCCCGGGCGGTGTCGCGAACCCCGACAGCCTGCGTCAGGACGACGACGTGGTCCGCTTCATCCGGGAGATCTTCCGGGCCGGGAAGCCCGTCGGGGTGATCTGCCACGGTCCGTGGACGCTGGTCGAGGCCGACCTGGTCCGTGGCCGCACGCTCACCTCCTATCCGAGCATCCGCACCGACATCGAGAACGCCGGCGGAACCGTGATCGACGCGGAGGTGGTCGTCGACCAGGGGCTGGTGTCGAGCCGGAACCCGGACGACCTGCCCGCCTTCTGCGCGAAGATCGTCGAGGAGTTCGCAGCGGCCGCCCGCCGGGAGACTCCGGAGGGCGCGACACGCTCAGCGTGAGAGCGGGCCCCGCCGCACCGGGGGGACCTCCGCCCCCGGATGCGAGTCGACCGTGACGGCGTCCCTGCACCTGGCGATCGCGCCGGGAATCGCCGCACCGAACGTGTACGTGGTCACGAGCGCGTTCGCGGGCATCGCCGTGCTGGTGGCGATCTTCGCGCTCACCCACCACAGCCAGCGCGCGTTCTCGCCGGCGATGATCTACCTCGCGATGGGAGCGCTCGGCGCGACCGGGGTCGCGTTGCTGGACGCCCCGTGGCTGGCGGTGGTCGATGACGCGACCGTGATCGAGCACATCAGCGAGGCCGCGGTGGTCGTGGCCCTGTTCGCCACCGGACTGCGCCTCGACCATGCGCTCTCGCTGCGCGAATGGCGTTCGGCCGCCCTCCTGCTGGGCGTCGTCATGCCGGTGACCATCGTCGCCGTGACGCTTCTCGGAGTCTGGGTCGCCGGGCTCTCCCTCGGCGGCGCGATCGTGCTCGCGGCGGCCCTCGCACCAACGGACCCGGTGCTGGCCGGTGACCTCGGGGTGCTGGCTCCCGGCGAGGGCGACCGCAGCGAACCCGCCTTCGCGCTGACATCAGAGGCGGGTCTCAACGACGGACTGGCCTTCCCCTTCGTCTTCCTGGGCCTCGTCGTGGCCTCCGGCGGCGGGGTGTCGGCGTACGCCGAGTGGATCACCGCAGACGTCATCTACGCCATCGGCGCCGGGATCGCGGTCGGCGCGGCGGTGGGCGGCGGGATCGCGGCCGGCGCGGTGCGCCTGCGCGACCGCGGGCTCCTCGCCACCGGGCTCGACGGGTGGACGGCCGTCGGCGCCGTGCTGGCGATCTACGGGATCGCGGAGATGGCCGGCGCCTACGGTTTCCTGGCGGCCTTCGCCGGTGGCATCGCGTTCCGGCGATACGAGCGCGACCATGAGTACAACGACGGCGTGCACGCCGGCGCCGAGGCCCTCGAGCGGGGGCTCGAGCTGACCATGATCCTCCTGCTGGGCAGCCTGCTCACGCTCAACGGCCTCGAGGAGGCCGGCTGGGAGGCGGTGGTCATCGCCCTCGCCCTCATCCTGGTGATCCGCCCGGTCGTGACCCTGGTCGGCCTGCGCCGATCGGTGCTCGCCCCGCGCGAGCGGCTCTATGTGGGCATCTTCGGGATCCGCGGGATCGGCTCGATCTACTACGCGACCGCTGCCTTCGGTTCCGGCCTTCTCGCGGCCGGCGAGGGGACCCGCATCGTGTGGATCGTGGTGGTCGTGATCTCCATCTCGATCATCCTCCACGGCCTGCTGGCGGCGCCGCTCACGCGCCGCATGGTGGACGTCGCCGACGAGACCCCGGGACCGGTCGCGCACGGGCCCATCTGATCGGACCGGGCCGGACCCGGGGTCGTGTCGCGCGGGACCCGCCGCCGCATCTCCCATGCGCCCGGCGGGTACCACCACGGAGTACGGACGACGCGGAGGAGGAGGCTCTATGCCGATCATCGAGGAGACCGTCGAGGTCAACGTGCCGGTGCGCGCGGCCTACGACCAGTGGACCCAGTTCGAGGAGTTCCCCCGCTTCATGGAGGGCGTGGAGGAGGTGCGGCAGATCGACGACACGCACCTGCACTGGGTCGCCGAGACGGCGGGCCGCCGCGCCGAGTGGGACGCGGAGATCGTCGCGCAGGAGCCCGATCGCCGCATCTCGTGGCGATCGACGGGCGGGATGCGCAACGACGGCACCGTGGCGTTCGAGTCGATCGCCGACGATGCGACGCGCATCCATCTCGCCATCGATCACGAGCCCGACGGCGCCATCGAGCACGCGGCGGAGGTCACCGGAATCGCGCAGCGGCGCGTGCGCGGGGACATGGAGCGGTTCAAGGAGCTGATCGAGGAGCGGGGTGAGGCGACCGGCGGCTGGCGCGGCCGCGTCGAGGACGGCGGCGACGGTGCCGGCGATGCGCGCGACGACGAGGCGCGCATCGGCCCCGAGGGCTACTCCGACACCACCCGGCTGCCGTCACTCGGGCGGCTGCAGGGGATGGAGGTCCGCAACCCCGAGGACGAGAAGGTCGGCAAGGTGAAGGACGTGTACCTCGACGGCAGCGCCGAGCACGTGCGCTATCTCGGGATCACCACCGGCTGGCTGTCGCGAGCCTCCCACGTCGTGCCGATCGACGACGTGACCTACGTGGACGACGACGGGGACGGCGACTCCTTCGTGGTGGTGCCCTACTCGAGCGAGGTGCTGAAGAACGCGCCGTCGCTGGGCGACGACGACACGCTGAGCGCAGAGCGGGAGCGCGAGATCTACGAGCACTACGCCCGCGTCGGGTACTGGGACGAGGCGCGCGACGCGATCAGTGCCCGCCAGACCCCACCCGCCCCGACGCCCCGCATCGCGGAGGCCGAGGTGGCCGACGCCGTGCGGCGCGGGGGCGACCCCTCCGACGTGCGCGTCAAGCGCTGGGGCGTCTGAGCGGTTGACGGCCCGCCCTCCCGTCCCATCGGCGGGAGGGCGGTGTGGGGGGCGCTCGGTACGGGCACCTCCCGCGTTCAGGGCGCCTGTCGGCACCCATCTGCAGAGGAGGCGCACGTGCCCGACGACGACGGACGGCCGGCTGATAGCGAGGCCGGCTCGTACACCGCGCGGCCGTCGAAGGAGCCGCCCCGCGAGGGCGTCACCCGCGACGAGGACGAGGAGGCCGTCGAGAGGACCGACGGTGAGCACGAGGTCGCCGACGGCGACGAGAAGGCGGGTTCCCACGGCGCTGATCGGGGTACCGGCGATGGATCAGGGGCGGGTTGACACCGCACATCGGTCAAGGGAGCAGGATCATGGATGTGAGACGGCAGGAAGCGGTGCGCCCCGCGGGGGCGCCGATGGTCTCCCGGGAGCGCCCCTCGTGGGCACCCGGCGCGGACGACGGCTCGGCCGAGGCGACCCGCTCGGGCGCCGCGCGCGTCGGTGGCGAGGCCGTGGAGCAGGCGCGGGAGGCGGGCGGCCAGCTGCTCGACGACTCCCGCGAGCGGGCGCGGGCCGAGGTGGACAACCGCTCGACGTGGGCCGGTGAGCGCGTTGTCGGCATCGCCGCCGACGTCCGCGACGTCGCAGGCGACCTGCGGGCGCGCGGCAAGGACCAGCCCGCCCGGCTCGCCGAGGACGCCGCCCGGCGTATCGAGCGCTTCGGCGACTACCTGCGCGAGTCGGACACCGACCGGATCATCGCCGACGCGCGCGACCTCGGCCGCCGCCAGCCGGCGCTGATCGTCGCGGGCGCCGCGGTGGTCGGGATCGCCGCGGGACGGCTCGTGAGGGCCTCGGAGCCCACCGACCGGAGGAGGATCGGCCATGGCTGATGCGACACGGCTTCGCGAGCGCCCCGTGGGGGATCTGCTCGGTTCGTTCACCCACGAGACCGCGACCCTGATCGGCCAGGAGATGGAGCTCGCCCGGGCGGAGGTCGGCGAGCAGGTCTCGCGGGCCGGCAAGGGCGCGGCCATCTTCGGCGTGGCCGCGGCCCTCGGCCTCGCCGCCCTGGGCGCGCTGGCGGCCTGCGCGATCCTCGCCCTGGCACTGACGCTCGACGCGTGGCTCAGCGCCCTCATCGTGGGTGCGGCACTGGCCGTGGTCGCCGCCATCGCGGCCCTCGTCGGCCGCGCACGGCTGAAGGCAGTGGCGCCGCCCGTGCCGGAGCGCGCGCTCGCAGGCGTTCGACGGGATCTGGAGGTCGTGCAGGAAGGCGTGCAGGCCGGCCGGGAGTCCAACGGGGGAGGTTCGGGACATGGGACGTGACATCGCGGAGATCCGGCGCGACATCGGGGAGACCCGTGAGCGCCTGCGCGACACGGCCGAGGCGATCGGCTGGAAGGCCGACGTCCCGGCGCGGGCGCGCGACGTGATGCGGGAGACCGTGGCGGTGGTGCGCGAGCGGGTGGCCTCCGGGTCGCAGGCCGCTCCGGTCCGCGGCGACGACGACTCGCCGTCGCTGCGCGAGCGGGCCGGCACCATCGGCTCGGCCGTCTCCGACCGCCTCGGCTCGGCGAAGGAGGGGGTCGCCCACGGCGGCTCGGCGACCGCACACGGCGCATCGTCGGTGAAGGGGGCGGTCGCCGACGGCGCGGGCGCCCTCGGCCGCGCGGCGTCGGCCGCCAAGGACGCGGCCGCGAGCGGCGCGAGCGCGACGGCGGGGGCCGTCGGTCACGCGCAGGAGGCCGTGGCGGCCCACGTCCCGGACCGGGAGCAGGCGAGGTCGGGCGTCGGCCAGGTGGCTGCGACGGCACGGGCCAACCCCGTCCCGTTCGCCCTCGGCGCGCTCGCCCTCGGCGCGGCGGTCGGGGTGCTCCTGCCCTCCACGCGGGTCGAGGACGAGCGCCTGGGCGCCGCCGCCGGCGAGCTGCGCGAGCGGGGGGCCGAGCTCGGCCACGACGCGGTCGAGCGCGGCCGCGAGGCGGCCGCGGCGGTCTCCGAGGGGATCGCGCCGGACTCCGGCGGGCCGGAGGCGCGCGCCGGCGCGTCCACCGGGAACGGGAACCCCTGACGGCGGGATCGCACCCGGGCGACGAGGTCCGCCAGGGCCGGCCCCGGCCGGCCCTGGCGCGATCCCGCGACGTCCACCGGCCCATGCGGATCTTCCTCGGGGAGCGCCTGACCGTGATGCGCGCCGGACACGACCTGGCTCTGCGCATGCGCCGCTCGGGCGCCTACGGGCCCGAGGTGGTCGCGTGCCTGGACGCCGTGGTTGAGGAGCTCGACCACGGGACCGCGACCGCCGCCTCGCTCATGCGCCAGGGGGGCGCCGGGCGGCCGTGGGTGCGCGTCCTGGCCGGAGCCGCCGCCGAGCGGGCGGGGCGCCTGAAGATGAACGGGCGGATCCGCGGGCGCTCCCCCCTCACCGATCTCGAGGAGCTCGACGCCCTCATCGCGACGCTCCGCTACGCAGCCGGCGCGTGGCGGGCCCTGGAGCGTTCCCCGGCGATCGCGCCCGAGGCGGTCCGCCCACGCGCCGAGGCGACCGAGGCGCTCGTCGCGGGCATCGAGCCGCACCGGCTCGACAGCGCCGGCCGGGCCCTCGTGCTGTGATCCGCACCGCCTCCGACAGGATCCTCGACGCCCTCGCCGGCCTGCGCGCGGGCGCCCGCTGGGGGACCGGGATGGCGCTGGCGCTGTGGCGTTACGCGTCCCGCGATGTGCGCCTCGAGCGGCGGGAGGAGACGCGCCACGGCGACGACCCCGGACCCGTCGACCGGCCGGTGCCGGGCGACCAGGCCGCCGTGCAACCGCGCTCGGCGGGGGCGGGGGCGTCGTTGCGGCGTCTCTACCGGGTGGAGATCGAGCACCCGCGCATGGACGCCGCATCCCTCATCGACGAGCTCGCCCGCGATCCGAACGTCGCCTCGCCGTTCGAGGTCGCGCGTTTCGTGAAGACCGGGGGCCGCCTCGGGGAGATGGCCGAGGGTGACGAGTACCTCGTATGGATGCCGGGCCCGTGGAACGGGCCGGTGCGCGTCGCCGGCCGCACGGCCACCTCCTTCCGCCTCGCAACCCTGCGCGGGCACATGGAGGCGGGGGAGATCGAGTTCCGCGCCCGCGACGAGGAGGGGCGACTCGTCTTCGAGATCGAATCGACCGCACGCAGCGGCACCCGCCCCTTCTGGATCCTCTACGCGCCCCTGCGCGTGGCCAAGGAGGCCCAGCTCCACATGTGGGCCACCTTCTGCCAGCGCGCCGCCGCGATCGCGGGCGACCCCGCGACGGAGATCCAGGTCCGGGGCACGCGGTTCCCCGACGACCGCGGCCGTCCACGAGGTCCGCGCAGCAGACGGGCCGAGCGGGTGCTCGCAACGCTGCCCGACCGCCCGGTCAACTTCGAGGAGCAGTCGCTGGAGCACGTGTCCCCCGCCGACGGCTGGGTCGTCGACGACCACTGCACCCCGCTCGGTCGCGAGGCGCCCGGAGACGCGGCTCCCGACGGCCCGTTCGCGGTGGCGCGCGAGCTGGTGCGCGGCTACGAGTTCGCCGATCCCTCCCTGATCCGGGCGATCTACGATCCGGAGGCGCCGCTGGAGCGCCGCGACATGCTGCTGCAGGGGCGCTTCCTCGGACTCCGCTTCCTGCTCGGCGTACGGGTCGTCGGGGTGGTGGACCAGACCGGCGACCACGAGGGCCGGCCCGCACGACGGTGGGGATGGAGCTACCGCACTCTGGAGGGCCACCTCGAGACGGGCCAGATGGACTTCGAGGTGGTCAAGTGGCGCGACACCGGCGAGGTGGAGTTCCGCATCCACGCCGTGTCCCGCCCGGCGGCGATCCCGAACCCGCTCGTGCGGTACGGCTTCCGCATGTTCGGCCGCCGCCTGCAGCTGCGCTTCGCGCGCACCGCCGGGGAGAGGATGCGTCACCTGGTCGCCGCCCGCCTCGCGGGGGGCGAGCGCCCCGCCTCCGAGCCGCCGGCCGACGTCGAGGCGGCGCCGGGGGCCTCAACCCGGGCCTGACACCGCCGCGGGCTCGGCTCCGGCGGAGAAGGCGTGGCGCAGCCCGGCCAGGGGCGGGCGCTCGTCGAGCGGGACGTCGCACGGGTGCAGCGCCCCGTCGGCGCCCGGAACCAGCATCCGCCCGGCGGCCATCGCCTGGAAGACCTCCTGCGTGAGGCCGCGGCGGAGCCCCGCGCACATGACCGCGAGCGCCATGGCACCGAGGTCGCGAAGCGGCTGGTGACGGTTCTGCCGGGTGCCGAGGTCGACCTGCGCCATCCCGTCCAGCCCCACCTCGGCGAGCGCGTCGATCAGCATCGCCGTCTCGACGCCGTAGCCCACCGGGAAGGAGAGGCGCTCGAGCAGAGACCGGCGCCCGGCGGTCTCGCCGGCGAGCGGCTGGGCGAACACGCCGAGCTCGGGGGCGATGAGGCTGAGCAGCGGGCGGGCGACGAGCTCGGTGACGCGGCCGCCGCCGTCCGGGGTGACGGTGGCGCCGACGCGCATCGGGCGCCGGAAGGCGCCCTTCACCAGCGACACCGACGGATCGCGGATCAGCGGGCCGAGCAGGCCCGTGACGAAGCACGCGTCGAAGTCGAGGGTGTCCGCATCGACGTACGCCACGATGCCCCCGTCGGTCGCCGCGAGGCCGCGCCACATGGCGTCGCCCTTGCCGCGGCAGGGGCCGAACCCCGGCATCACATCGCTCTCATCGACCACCCGCGCACCGTGCGCGGCGGCGACGGCGGCCGTACCGTCGGCCGAGCCGGCGTCGATCACCAGCACCTCGTCGACGAGCCCGATGTCCTCGAGCGGGCGGATGAGGTCGAGGATCGTGCCGACCGTCCCCGCGACCTCGCGGCACGGCAGCACCACCGACACCCGCTCGGTCTTGAGGCGGGAGAGCACGGCGGCGTCGTGGTCGGCGGCCCGGGAGGTGCGCCGGCGGCTCCAGACGTCGGCGCGCAGGTCGGCCGACAGGCCGTGCCGCGCGCGCCCGTCGGTGCGTCCCGACGTGACGACCCGCACGGACAGCGAGCGCGTGATCGGGATGGCCCGATCGGTCAGGGTGCGCTCGAGGGCCTGGTCCTCGAGGGTGGTGAGCGGCTCGAGGCCGCCGGCGCGGCGGTAGGCCTCCACCGTCATGCCGATCGAGGCGCCGCTGAAGAAGGGGTGCTCGACGGCCTCGCCCCCATCGGTGCGAACCGCCGCCAGGCGGCGGTCGAGCCGGGCCTCGCGCGGGCGCAGATCGCCCCGGGCGAGGCCCGGCGCATCCACCTCGATCACGCCCCCGATCGCCTGCGCCCCGCCGGCCACGAGGTCGAGCTGGTGGCGCAGCCAGAGCCGGTCGGGGATCGTGTCGGCGTCGGTGGAGGCGATCAACCCCTCGCCGAGCCCGAGCCCGGCGAGGCGGGCGCAGGCCAGCTCCATGCCGGCGCGGCGGCTGAGCCCGGCGCCGCCGGCGTCGGCGGGGACCACGTGCAGGGTGAAGCCGGGGTGGCGGGACGCCTCGGTGCGGGCCCGCTCACCGGTGCGATCGGCGCACCCGTCGAGCACCAGGAGCACCTCGTACTCCCCGTGGTCGATCCCCTCCTGGGCCGCGAGCGCGGCGACGCACGATCCGATGCGCTCCTCCTCGTCGCGAGCGGGCACGACGACGCACGCGCGAAGGCGCGGCGACGGGGGCGGCAGCGGGCTCACGCGGCCGCCGCCACGCGGTCGAAGCGATCGAGCAGGTACCGGGGCCTGCGGCGGGAGAGGGCGTGCCCGAAGCCCTCGTGATGGGAGGCCAGGTGGGCGTGGACGTCCTCGCCCGAGAGCGGGTAGTGCCGCACCGGGCCCCGCCAGTGCACGGCGAGCACCGAGCCGCCCGCGGCGACGGCGTCGCGCGCGGCGCACCAGGTCTCCGCGAGCAGCGCGCGATCGCCGTAGTAGAGGACCTCGGAGCAGACCACCAGGTCGAAGGGGCCCGCGGGCATCTGGTCGGGCGCCCGCCGCCGGTCCACCCGGACGTGATCGAGCCCCTCCAGGCGCCGGCGCGCCTGCGCGACGGCGCGGGGCGCCGAGTCGATGGCCCACAGCGTGCCGCAGCGCTCCGCGAGGAGGGCGCTCAGCACGCCGATCGAGCACCCCACCTCCAGGATCGAGCCGATCGGCCCCGGCGGCAGCGCGGCGATCGTCGCCGCGTACTTGGCGCGCTCGTACGCGCTCCCCGCCAGATCCCAGGGATCGGGATCGGCGCGGTACAGCTCCTCGAAGTACTCGGCGCTCATGCGCCGCCTCACACGACCCTCCGCTCCAGCTCGCGCATGCCGAGCCGGGCCACCATCGGGTCGAGGCGGTGCTGGAGCAGGAACAGCTCCAGGTCGCGGCGGCACCGGTCCAGATCCCCGCCCGCCGCGAAGGGCCGTGAGCCGAGCGCACGGGCGCTCTGGTCGAGCACGGTGCCGCACGCGTCGGAGACCGCCGCCCTCAGCATCACCGAGACGTCGGCCAGGTCCCGGGCGGGGTCGTCGGCCACGGCCGCGGCGGAGTCGAGCCAGCGGTCGATCGCGGCGAGCGCACCCAGGATCCTCCCGGCCGCGAGGCCGTCGAGCTCGCCGGGACGCCGCCGGGCGGCCAGCGCGTCGAGCGCGGCGCCGGCCGCGCGATCCGCGATGCCGGCCCAGCACGCCGCGGTGCGTATCGCGTCGCGCGAGAACCAGGGCTCGCGCACGAGCTCGCCGGGCGCGCCCAGGACGGCCACGACCGGCGCGGCGTGGAACAGGACACGATGGCTCTCGGAGGTGCGCAGCCCGGCACCGGCGTACCACTCCGCGTCGATCTCGACGCCGCGCGTCACGTCGACGTAGGCGAGCACGCCGGGACCCGCATCGCCCGCGACCGCGACCAGCGCGCGGTCGACGCCGCCGGCGCCCGAGCAGAACACCTTCACGCCCACGACCACCGGGCCCGAGCGGCCGGCCACGAGGCGTGCGGGGGCGCCCTCCCCCGGGGCGGGATCCGCGCCCCAGACGCCGATGCGGCGCGAACCCGCGGCGAGCGCCCGCATCTCGGACGCGCGCAACCCTCCCGGGGCGAGAGCGAGCACGCGCTCCATGCCGTTGAGGTGGCCGTCGACGATCCTCCCCACCGAGCCGTCGGCGTGCGCGATGCGGCGCACCAGCGACCACTCCTGACGGTGGCCGGGTGAGGCCCCCCACCCGAGCGCGCCCGCCCGCTCGAGCGCGGCGACGGCGTCCTCGGGGAAGCCCGCGGCCGCGCGATCACGGGCCGCCGCCCCCGCGGCGACCTCGGCGAGTGCGTCCTCGATCGAGCGGCCCGTCGCCCGCACGGGGGCGGCGGTGGAGCTCACCGTGCGCGCTCCGGGGTCGCTGCCAGAGGGGCCGTGTCGAGGCCGAGCTCCCGGATGCGACCGCACAACGGGGACAGGAGGCGCATGGTCTGCAGGCAGTCGTGGCGCCGGGCACCCGGGCCGAGACCGTCGTGCATCAGCACGATCGCCCCCGCCCGCACCGCCGGCCGGACCGCGTCCATCATCCGCTCGGCGGGGTCGCCCCTCCAGTCGTGCGAGTCGGCGGTCCACCCGGTCAGCGCCAGGCCCCGCTCCGCCGCGACCTCCTCGGACCATGGGGCCGTGTCGCCCCAGGGCGTCCGCCATCGCGTCGGGCGGATGCCGAGCGATGAGAGCGCGTCGAGGGCGCGATCGGTGTCCTCCTCGACCTCCCGCCGGCTGCAGGCGGTGTGGCGCACGTGCCTCCAGCAGTGGAGGCCGACGGCGTGGCCCCGGTCGCCGACGGCGCGCACGAGGTGCGGGTGCTCCAGCGCCAGGGGTCCGATGACGAAGAAGGTCGCCCGGGCGCCGAGGCGGTCCAGCTCGCGCAGGACGATCGGCGTCCAGGTGGCGTCGGGCCCGTCATCGAAGGTCAGGGCGACCGGGTCCACTCAACGCTCGGTGAGGTCGTGCTCCGGCGCGCCGGGGCTCGCCGCGCCCTCGGGGCCGCGACCCGTCTGCTCCTCGACCTCGCGCTCGACGCGGCCGTCCTCGCGCGCCAGCGTGACCAGCGCGCCGATCACACCCCCGATCAGGGCACCGCCCGCTGCCATCACGGCGATGTAGCCGATCGTGCCGGACACGCTGCTCGTCTCGAAGGGGCCGGGCAGCAGGCTGAGCACCAGACCGAGGACGCCGGCCGCGAGGGCGCCGATGGCGCCGAACACGACGAGCGCCCCGGCGAGCGTCCGCTGGACGCCCCTGCGGGTGCTGGGATCGGGCGACCCACCGCGCTCGGCGCCCACCGCCTCGGTGTCGTCGACCACCCGGGCGATGGTCTCCTCCCGTGTCTCGGCATCGGGCCGGGCGGGGCGGTCGCGCTGCACGCTCTGGGGCTGGGGTTCGGCGTCCTGGTCCATCGTGTCTCCGATCGTGGCTGTCAACCGGACTACCCCCGCCCCGCGGCGCGGAAACGCCAGGGCGGGGCACGAGGCGCCGGGGTGTGAGTCGTTTCCCTCGTCCGCGGGTAGGTGAGGCGCGGTCGGGGCACGGGCCCCGGATGGCGGCGGCGAGTGCCCAGGGGGTGGCGGGACCGGTGACTGACGAGCCCTTCGAGATCGACCCCGCCGAGCGGGCCTCACGCGTGGCCCGCCCGTCGCTGGAGGCGGTACACGAGGTGGAGGTCGCGACCGAGTGGATCGAGCGCGCGTTCGGCGCCCTCCTCGACGCGCACCACCGCACCGGGCACGCCCAGGAGTTGCTGCTGGGGGCGGCCGATGCGCTGGCCGAGGCCGGCCACGACGCGCTCGCGCACGACGCGCGGGCCGTCGCGGCGCTCGACGCCGTCCACGGCCGCTGGACCTACCAGATGGTCGACGAGTACCGGTCCCATCTGCTCGGGCCGGTGCGCGCACTCGACGCGGGGGTGCGCGCCGAGATCACGGGCGGCGTCCGCCACTGCCACGAGGCCCGCCAGAAGGCGATGACCCCCGGCGCGACGCCGGTCACGGTCGTGCGCCTGCCGCCCGAGACGACCGGAGACGACGTGTGAGCGCGGGCCGGACGCTACGGGAGGGACCGCTCCGCCTCCGTGCCGACATCGGACGCGACGCCGTGCAGGTGGTGCTCGAGGGCGAGCTCGACCTGGCGGGGCGCCCGCTGCTGCTCGACACGGTCGCCGCACAGCCCCTCGACGGCCGCGCGCTGCGCCTCGACCTCTCGGGCCTCGCGTTCATGGACTCGACGGGGTGCAGGGCGGTGCTGGAGGCGCATGCGGCGGCCCGCGCACGAGGAGCCGGCACGGTGGTCGTCATCGCCGCACGCGCGGGGGCGGTCCGCCGGCTCCTGGACCTGACGGGCCTCGCCGAGGCCCTCACGATCGAATGGGTGGGAGTGGACGATGACGCAGACTGACGGCATCACGGTGGAGCGGTTCCGGGACCGGGCGCGCGTGAGCGTGACCGGGGACCTCGACCTCTCCCAGCGCGACCGCTTCATCGCCGAGGTGGCCGCGGCCGCCGAAGCGGGAACGACGATCACGCTCGACCTCCGCGAACTGGAGTCGATCGACTCGACGGGGCTGTCGAGCATCATCCAGGCGGACCGGCTGGTGCAGGCCAACGGCGCCCCGCAGATGAAGGTGCTGATCGGTGCGGATGGACCGGTGCGCCGGATGTTCGAGCTGACGCTGCTGCACCTCACCCTGGACGTCGCCACCGGCTGACGTCCGGCACCGGGGCGCCCTCCGCGCGGGAGGCCGCCCCGGTGGGAACCTCAGGCCCGGCCCTCGGCTTCGTACTCGCGCAGGAAGCCCTCGAACAGGCGACGGTGCCGCTGCTCGTCGCGCAGGAGCGCGATCACCATGTCCTGGGTCACCGGGTCGCTCTCCTCGCTGGCCTCGATGATGCGCTCGTAGTGGCTGATGGCGGCGCTCTCGGCCGCGATCACCCCACGGATCACGTGGACGATGTCCGTCTGGTGCTCCGGGGGCTGCAGCTCGCTCTGGGACGCCGAGAAGCCCTCCGAGGCGGGCACGACGCCGTAGAGCTCCTTGATCCGGGCGGCCAGCTGCTGGGCGTGGCCGAGCTCCTCGAGGATGTCCCCGCGGAGCGACTCGATGATCTCCTGCGCCCGGACGCCGTCCGGGTTGGTCGAGTTGGCGATGTAGTTCATCACCGTCTCGATCTCCATCCAGTACGCGGTGGTGAGCAGCTCGACGAGCTGCTCACGCTCCGCGCCCGACTGCGCGTCGAGGATGCCGGCGGTGGTGGCCATGTGCTACCTCCCTGGTCGTCTGCGGTGTCGGCTACGCGGAGGGGTGCAGGAGCACCTTGGTGTAGCCGTCGCAGCGCTTGTCGAACTTGTCGTACGCGTCGACCGCCTCGTCGAGCCCCAGCTCGTGGGAGACGATGAACGAGGGCTTGGCACGGCCGGCGATGATCAGGTCGCGCAGCGCGCGGTTGTAGCGCTTGACCGGCGCCTGGCCGGTGCCCATGCGCTGGCCCTTCATGAAGAACGTGCCGTAGTCCCAGCCGATGCGCCCCTGCTTGGCGCCCTCGTCGGCGGCGCCCGGGTCCTCGGGGACGTAGACGCCGACCACGCCGATGGCGCCGGCCGTGCGCACCACCTGGACCAGGTTGTCCAGGACGAGCTCCGGGTGCTCGGTGCCGTGATGGTCGTGGGCCTGGTAGCCGACGGCCTCCACGCCCTTGTCGACCCCGGCGCCGTCGGTGGCGTCGATGATCCGCTCGACGACGTCCCCGTCGGAGATGTCGACCGCCTCGGCGCCGATGGACTCGGCGAGCTTCAGGCGGTCGGGCTCCTTGTCGACGCAGAAGACGCGCCGGGCGCCGCGGATGAAGGCGCTGTGCGCGGCCATCAGCCCCACCGGGCCGGCTCCGAACACGGCGACGGTGTCGCCGGGACCGACGCCGGCCAGCTCGGTGCCGTGGTAGCCCGTCGGGAAGATGTCCGAGAGCATCGTGAAGTCGAGCTCGTGCTCGTCGCCGGGCGGCAGCTCGAGCAGGTTCACGTCCGCGTAGGGCACGCGCAGGTACTCGGCCTGGCCGCCGGCGTAGGGACCCATCATCGCGTAGCCGTAGGCCGCGCCGTCGACGCCCTCGTTGGGGTTGGTGCGCAGGCAGAACGACCACCAGCCGCTCTCGCAGTTGCGGCAGGTGCCGCAGGCGATGTTGAACGGGACCGACACACGGTCGCCGACCGTGATCCGCTCCACGCCGGTGCCGACCGCCTCGACGATGCCCATGTTCTCGTGCCCGAGGACCGTGCCCTCCTCGACGCCCGTCCTGCCCTCGTACATGTGCAGGTCGGAGCCGCAGATGTTCGTGGTCGTGATACGCACGACGGCGTCGAGAGGCGTCTCGATCCGCGGATCGGGAACCTCCTCGACCGACACCGAGTAGGGGCCTCGATAGACGATGGCCTTCATGAGCGCGTCCTTTCGCCGGGGTGATGACGTCTCGCGGTGGTTACCCGGCCCCCCGCGTGCGTAACGGGGTCCGCGCGCCGCTGTCCCGCGGCGACCGGCTCAGGTTTCGGCCGGTCCCCCGCCGGTCGCGCCCATCGCCTCGTCGGCGGCGCGCCGGGCGCGCTCCTCGTCGCCGTCCTGGTAGATCGACGCGTCGTAGGCGGCGATCCAGGCCGCCTGCGCCTCCTCCGAGGCCCC
>LNEQ01000215.1 GCA_001464995.1 Actinobacteria bacterium Ga0077541 | reverse complement strand
ACTCCCGCGCGCCAGCCGTCCAGCTCGCGCGAGGACACCGGGAAGAAGCGGATCCGGTCGAAGAAGCGCAGCAGCCAGGGCGAGCCGGGCGGGAACTCGGGCGTCGAGCGGTGCGTGTTCCACACGGGCACCGTGCGCCCGACCAGCTGGTAGCCGCCCGGCCCCTCCATCCCGTAGACGCACATGTAGGCGCCGCCGATGCCGACGGCGTTCTCCGGCGTCCAGGTGCGGGCCGGGTTGTACTTGGTGGTGACCAGGCGGTGGCGTGGATCCACGGGGGTGGCCACGGGCGCGCCGAGGTAGACGTCGCCGAGGCCCAGCACCAGATAGCTCGCGCCGAAGACGATCTCGCGGACGTCATCGACGCTGGCGAGGCCGTTGACGCGCCGGATGAACTCGGTGTTGCTGGGACACCAGGGGGCGTCCGGGCGCACCGAGCTCATGTAGCGCTCGACCGCCAGCAGGGCCGCGTCGTCCTCCCAGGACAGCGGCAGGTTGACAACGCGGCTGGGCACCGTGATGTCGCCCCCGGCCGCGAGACCCTCCTCCTCCTCCAGCACGATCGCGAGGGCCCTCTCGAGCGGCAGCCGCGCCGGATCGACGTGCACCTGCAGGGAGCGGATGCCGGGCGTCAGGTCGATCACCCCCGGCACCCCGCGGCGCTCGAGGGCGGTCATGAGCGCGTGGACGCGCAGGCGCACCCCGATGTCGAGCACGGGGGGGCCGAGCTCGACCAGCAGGTTGGCGTCGCCGCTGCGTCGCACCACCACCTCGGGACGGCCCGCCGCCCGCGGGCGCCGCCCCAGCACCGCCGCCGACACCCCGCCGGGCCCGGGGCGCGTGCGGGCGCCCGGGGCGAGCCGGAAGCGGACGGCGTCGCCCGGAGACAGCTGGCCCAGCTTCCAGAGGTCGCGGGTCGCGACGGTCACCGGGCAGACGAAGCCCCCGAGGCTCGGCCCGTCCGGGCCGAGCACCACCGGCATGTCGCCGGTGAAGTCGACCGCGCCCACCGCGTAGGCGCAGTCGTGGATGTTGGAGGGGTGCAACCCGGCGTCGCCGCCGTCGGCGCGGACCCACCCCGGCCGCGGGCCCAGCAGCCGCACGCCGGTGCGGTCCGAGTTGTGATGGACGCTCCACGACGCGCCGAGGAACTCCTCGACGTACTCCTCGGTGAAGAAGTCGGGCGCGGCGTGCGGTCCGTAGTGGACCTCGACCTCCCACTCCGTGGTGAGACGGGGGATCGCCTCCGGCCCCGGCCCGGACGCGGCGTCGGACGCACCGGACTCGGGCCCCAGGCGCAGGATGTCGCCGGTGCGCAGCGCCCTGCCACCGTGGCCGCCGAAGCCGCCGAGGGTGAAGGTGGACGCGCTGCCCAGGTACGGCGGCACGGCGAAGCCCCCGGCGACGGCCAGATAGGCCCGGGCGCCGGGCCCCTCCACCGCGCCGAGGCGCAGGGTCCGGCCGCGGGACACCGCGAACGGGGTCCACCAGGGCACCGGCGCGCCGTCGAGGTCGGCCGCCATGCGCGCGCCGCCCAGGCAGACGCGCGCGTCCCGGTCGAACCGCAGCGTCGGCCCGATCCGCGTCATCTCCAGCGCGACGGCGCCCTCGGGGTTCCCGACCAGGCGGTTGGCGAGACGATGGCTGCGGTCGTCCATCGGCCCGGAGGGCGGCACGCCGACGGCCCACAGGCCGAGCCGGCCCGGGTGGTCCTGCAACGTCGTCACGAGCCCGGGGGCGAGCACCTCCACCGTCGACGTGTCGGGCGCCAGGCCGGCGAGCGCCGCCGTGGTGGGCCGCCCCTCGGCGAACGGCCCCGAGGCCACCGCCGCGCGCAGCAGGCCGAGGTTGGTCTCCAGCCCGTGGATCTCAGTCCCCGCGAGCGCCTCGGACATCCGCGCGAGGGCGCCGGCGCGGTCGTCGCCGTGCACCACCAGCTTCGCCAGCAGCGGGTCGTAGTGCGGCGTCACCTCGGTGCCGTCCTCCACCCAGCCGTCCACGCGCACGCCCTCCGGGAACACCACGCGCGACAGCAGGCCCGACGAGGGCCGGTGGCCGCGGGCCGGATCCTCGGCGTACACGCGCGCCTCCACCGCGTGGCCGCGCGTGGGCGGCGGCGGCGCGGCGGTGAGGCCGGGCTCGCCGGCGGCGATGAGGATCATCTGCTCGACCAGGTCGATGCCGAGCACCTCCTCGGTGACGCCGTGCTCCACCTGGAGACGGGTGTTCACCTCCAGGAAGAACGCTTCGCCGGTGTCGTCGTCGAGGAGGAACTCGACCGTCCCGGCCGACCGGTAGGCCACGAGCTCCCCCAGCCGCACCGCGTCGGCGTGGAGGCGCGCCCGCAGGCCGTCGCCGAGGCCGGGCGCCGGCGCCTCCTCGAGCACCTTCTGGTGGCGGCGCTGAAGCGAGCAGTCGCGGTCGCCCAGCGCGACCACCCGGCCCCGGCCGTCGCCGAGGATCTGCACCTCCACGTGCCGCGCCCGCGCGACGTGGCGCTCCAGGAAGGCGCCGCCGCCGCCGAAGCTGGCCTCGCTCACCCGGGCGACCCGGGCGAGGGCGTCCACGAGCTGGTCCGGGGCGGTGCACACCGACATTCCGATGCCCCCGCCGCCCGTGGTGCTCTTCACCATCACCGGGTAGCCGATCCGCGCCGCCTCGCGCAGGGCCTCATCGTCGTCCTCCAGCACCCCGGATCCCGGCAGGAGGGGCACGCCCGCCGCGCGGGCCAGGTCGCGCGCGGAGTCCTTGCGCCCGAAGGCGCGGATCTGGCCGGGGGTCGGCCCGCAGAACACCATCCCGGCGGCCTCGACGGCGTCGGCGAAGCCGGCGTCCTCGCTGAGGAAGCCGTACCCGGGGTGCACCGCGTCGGCCCCATGGGCGCGCGCGGCGGCGATCAGCAGGTCGGCGCGCAGGTAGCTCTCGGCCGCGGGCGCCGGGCCGAGGCGGTGGGCCGCGTCGGCCATGCGCACGTGCGGGGCGCCCGCGTCGGCGTCGGAGTGGACCGCCACCGCGTCGATCCCCATCCGCCGCAGCGTGCGGATGATGCGGCAGGCGATCTCGCCCCGGTTGGCCACCAGCACCCGGCGCACGGCCGGGGACTCAGGCACCAGCGACCGGCTCGGGATCGGTGACCACCAGCCGGACCGGCGTGGGGTCGAACCCGTTGCAGGGGTTGTTGACCTGCGGGCAGTTCGAGATCACGACGAGCGTGTCCATCTCGGCGCGCAGGTCCACGTACAGGCCCGGCGCGGAGATGCCGTCCACGATCCCGAGCGTCCCGTCCTCCTCCACCGGCACGTTCATGAACCAGTTGATGTTGCTGACCATGTCGCGCCGGCCCATCTCGCGCGGGGAGTGCGCGACGAGGAAGTTTGCTTGGTGTGGTGGCCGTAGCGGAGGGTGTTCGACTCCTGGCTGCAGGCGCCGCCGATGGTGTCGTGGCGGCCGCAGGTGTCGTCGGTGATGACCATCATCACCGCGCCCTCGTCCGACAGCAGGCGCGAGCCGGTGGTGAGGAAGATGTTGCCCTGCTCGGCGATCGTGTCGGGCGCGCTGTAGCGCTCGGACGGGTCGTCGGCGCGGTAGAGGATGCAATCGACGGCCTGGTTGCCGCCGAGGTCGATGATCCGGAGGGTCTGGCCGGCCCGCACGACGCCCGACCAGGGAACCCGCGCCGGCACCACCTCGTCGCGCACGATCCGGCCGGGCGGCGCGGCGCTCACGGGCGCACGCCCAGACCGCGGAGGTGGTCCTCGGTGTTCTCGAACGCCCGTAGGCGCTCGGGCGTCGCCGACCGCAGCGGGTCGTCGGGGGCGGTGGGCGGACCCTCCCACGCGGTCACCCTGAGCGGGCTGCAGGAGTGGCCCTCGCGCACGTCCAGCCGGTGCGGCGCGTTGACCAGCGACACCAGCACGTCCTGCTCGGCGCGCAGCGTGACGTGCCGGCCGGGGGCGGCCCCGCCCTCGAAGACCAGGCCGCCGTCGGACGCGACCCGGACCCCGGTGAACAGCGTCAGGGCGGGCGGCAGGTCGCGACGCCCGAGGCCGTGCTTGGCCATGGCCAGCAGCAGGCGGGCGCGCGATGCCGGATGCGGCCCGCAGAGCGCGTCGTGACGGGCGCTCGTGTCCTCCTCGAGCGTCATCAGCACCCGCCCCATGCCGGACAGGAGCAGGGATCCGGGGCCCAGGTAGGCCGTCCACTGCACCTTCACGGTGTCGGCGACGTTGAGGCGCTCCGCCGGCCCGTGCGCGCTGTGCAGCATCAGGGTGGCGCAGGCGTCGCCGGCCACATCGGAGAGGCGCAGCCGGGCCCCCCGGGGGAGCCGGTGGGCGCAGTAGGCGCCGTCGCCGAGCGTCTCCTCCCAGATCAGCCGCTCCGGGGCGATCCCGGCCGGCGGGTCGGCGGCCGCGGACGCCGGGACGGTGGGCTGGCTCGTGACGCGGCGGCCGGCCTGCGCCCGGGCGTGGTCCCGGGCCCCATGGGTACTCGAGGTGAGGGACAACGTGGCTCCTGGGGACTGCCGGGAAGTTTCAAGGACGCATCGAAACTGCTCCTCTAGCCTGCGCGACGCGAGCGCGGCCGTCAAGCCCCCGGCGTAGAGTGGCCGCCATGGAGGCCGGCGCGACCCACGAGGAGCCCCCCCGGCCGCGCACCGGACGCCCGCGCGCCGACGACCGCCCGCTCGAGCGCGAGCCGCGCGAGGAGATCGTGGCGGTCGCCAGCCGCCTGTTCGCCGAGCGCGGGGTCGCGGGCACGACCATGAGCGAGATCGCCCGGCGCTCGGGACTGCGCCAGTCGTCGGTCTACTACTACTTCCGCGACAAGGAGGCGATCCTCGAGGAGATCCTCGGCAGCGTGAACCGGGTGGTCCTCGACCAGCTCGCGCGCGTCAACGCCGAGGGCGGCCCGCCCGCGCTGCGCCTCTACCGGCTCATCCGGCTCGACGTGCTGCAGCTCTGCGCCTTCCCGTACGACATCAACGAGATCTCGCGCCTGTCCGCGCTCCAGGAGGAGCGCTTCGCCCGCTTCTGGCAGGAGCGCCGCGCGCTGAACCGGGCCGTGGAGGAGCTGGTGCGCGAGGGTATCGCGGCCGGCGAGCTGGTGGATGTCGACCCCCGCCTCGCGGCGCTCACGCTGCTGGCGAACGACGAGGCCACCCAGAACTGGCATCGCCCCGTCGGCGCGCTCGGCCAGCTCGAGGACGACGGCTACGAACCCGAGCAGGTCGCGACCTTCTCCGCCGACCTCGCGGTCGGCGGGCTCCTGCGCGAGCGTGCGCGGCTGGCCGCGCTGCGCACCGAAGCCCGCGAGCGCGACCCCGCCTGAGCGGCTCCGCTCCGGACCCCGCCACGGGGGCCAAGCGCGGGCGCCGTTCTTCCACCCTGGGGCCGACTCGCCCGCCCGGAGCTGTCAATACGTTATCGAAAGCCCGGGCCACCGCCCGGTCGCGGCCGACCGGCCGCACTCCGACGCACGAGGTCCGCCCATGAGATTCCTGCGCATCCCACTGCTCGCCGGCCTCGTGGCCGCCCTGGCCCTCGGGGCGTCCGCGTGCGGAGGCGACGACGACGAGGCCGCCGCCGGCACCACGGCCGCCGGACCCACGATCACCCTCGGCTACAGCGCCTGGCCGGGCTGGTTCCCGCTCGCGGTCGCCGAGGAGAAGGGCTTCTTCGAGGAGGCGGGCGTCGACGTCGAGCTCCGCTTCTTCACCGACTACATCGCCTCGATCGACGCGTTCACGGCGGGGCAGATCGACGGCAACACGCAGACCCTCAACGACACGATGGCCGGGGTCGCCGCCGGCCAGAAGGCCGCAATCGTGGTCAACACCGACTTCTCGGCGGGCAACGACGCGATCATCGTCGACGGGTCGATCGACACGATCGAGGACCTGAAGGGCAGGACCGTGGCGGCCGAGGCCGGAGTGGTGGACCACTTCCTCCTCCTGCAGGGCCTGGAGTCGGTCGGGCTCGGCGAGGACGACATCGAGTTCCGCGGCGTGCTCACCGACGCCGCGGCGGCCGGCTTCGCGGGCGGCCAGTTCGACGGCGTGGGCGTCTTCGCGCCGTTCACCACCGAGGCGCTCAAGCGGCCGGGATCGAAGGTGCTGTTCAGCTCCGCCGACTTCCCCGGAAGCATCTCCGACCACATCGTCCTCTCGAGCGACCTCGTCGCCGAGCGCCCCGACGACGTCCAGAAGATCGTGGACGCCTGGTACGAGACGCTCGCCTACATCGAGGCGAACCCCGAGGAGACGACGGCGATCATGGCCGAGAAGGCCGGCGTGACCCCGGCCGAGTACGCGACCTACGCCGAGGGCACGCAGATCCTCGACGCCGCGGCGGCGCTCGAGGCCTTCGCCGACTCGTCCGAGCCCACCTCGCTGCCGAACACGGCGCGCAAGATCAACCCGTTCCTCGTCTCGTCGGGGCTGACGCGCGAGGAGGCCGATCTCACCGGGCTCTTCTCCGACTCGTTCACGAGGGCCGCGGCCGACGCGAGCGGAGGCGAGTGACCCCCGGGGTCGAGCGATGCCGCCCCTGAAGGACGACACGGGCACGACGACGGGCGCCGCTCCCCCCGGGGAGCGGCGCACCGTCATCCAGTGGCGCCGCACGCTCGGCGCCCAGCGCCGCGGCACGCGGGGCCGCCGCCAGCACGCGTTGCTGCGCGTGCGCGACGACATCCCGGCGGCGTGGCGGATCGGGCTCATGGCCGCGGGCCTGGCCACGCCGATCCTGCTCTGGCTGCTGATCTCGAGCGGATCGTCGGGCGACCTGATCGTCCCGAGCCCGGCAGAGACGTGGCAGGGCGCGATGCGCCTCCACGACGACGGGGTGCTGCTGGGCGACTTCTGGGCGTCGAGCCGCCGCATCCTGATCGGGTACACGATCAGCATGGCGATCGCGATCGTCCTCGGCCTGGGCATGGGCACCTTCCGGTCGGTCGAGGCGTTCCTCGAGCCGCCGACCGGCTTCATGCGCTACATCCCCGCCACGGCGCTGGTGCCGCTCATGCTCTTCTGGCTGGGGATCGACGAGACGCCGAAGATCACGCTGATCGTCCTCGGCTCGGTCTTCTTCAACCTCCTGATGGTGGCCGACGTGGCGCGCGCGGTGCCGCGCGAGATCATCAACGCCTCCTACACGCTGGGTGCCGGCAGGCTCACCGTGCTGCGCCGGGTGGTGCTCCCCCACTCCCTGCCCGGCATCATCGACGTCGCCCGGATCAACCTGGCGGCGGCATGGTCGATCCTGGTCGTCGCCGAGCTGCTGGCCGCCGAGGAGGGCCTGGCCTTCCGGATCGTCCGGGCCCAGCGCTTCCGCCAGATCGACGAGATGTTCGCGATCCTGATCATCTTCGGGATCATCGGCGTCGTCAGCGACCTCGCGCTGCGCGCCCTGCGCCGCCGCGCCGCCCCGTGGGCCCGCGCATGAGCCTCACCATCGTCCGCCCCGAGAAGCTGGAGATCGAGGGGCTCGTCAAGACCTTCCCCGGCTCGCGCCGCCGGCCCGCCGTCACGGCGATCGACGGCATCGACCTGCGCGTCAGCGCCGGCGAGCTGGTGTGCATCGTGGGCGCCTCGGGGTGCGGCAAGTCGACGCTGCTCAACGTGGTCGGCGGACTCGAGCCCGCCGACGCGGGCCGGGTGGAGATCGACGGGGAGGCCGTCGTGGGGCCGGGCGCGGACCGCGGCATGGTGTTCCAGGGATACAGCCTCTTCCCCTGGAAGACCGTCGCCGAGAACATCGCCTTCGGCCTCGAGACCGCCCGCGTTCCGCGTGCCGAGCGCCGCGAGCGCGTGGACGAGCTGATCGCGATCATGGGGCTGGCGGCCTGGGCCGACCGCATCCCGCGCGAGCTCTCGGGCGGGATGCGCCAGAGGGTGGCGATCGCCCGGGCCCTGGCGCCGCGGCCGGACATCCTGCTGCTCGACGAGCCCTTCGGCGCCCTCGACGCCCAGACCAAGCGGGTGATGCGCGACTTCCTGCTCGGCGTCTGGCGCGACATCGGCACCACGATCCTGATGGTGACCCACGACGTCGAGGAGGCCGTCTACCTGGCCGGGCGGGTGTACGTGCTCACCTCGCATCCGGGGCGGGTCGCCGCCGAGGTGCCGGTGCCCCTGCCCGCCGACCGCGGGCCGGCGATCACGCGCGACCCGCTGTTCCTCGATCTGCGCGACCACGTACAGGACATCCTGATCGACCAGGTGCGCGTTTGAGAGGTTTGGCGCGGCGTTCTTGGTGAAAGTTGCGAGAACCGCATGACGAAGGCGTTCTCAGGCCGCAGGAACCACACCATCGGCCAGTGGGGCGCAGGTCTTCCGGGGAGCAGTCAGCCGGCGGGGGGCGCTCATAGGCTCGGACCCCCCGCAGCCAGGAGACCTCCCCCATGCAGATCCTCGGTATCGATCTCGGATTCGGATTCACCAAGGCGACCGACGGCCAGCGGTCGCTGATCGTCAAGTCGGTCATCGGCGAGGCCGTCGAGGACCGCCTCGGCGCCCCGATGTCCGTCGCCCGGCCCGGTAGCGACCACCTCCACATCGAGCTCGACGACCACGCCGTCTTCGCCGGCGACCTGGCCGAGCGCCAGAGCAGCCTGCGGTCGTTCACCCTCGACCAGGACCGCTTCATCGCCGAGTCGGCCAAGGTGCTCGCCCTGGCGGTCGCCTCCGACCTCGCCGAGCCCGGCCGGCCGATCGGCGTCGTCACCGGCCTGCCGATCTCGACCTACCGCGACAAGGCCGACGAGCTGGCGCGGATCCTGCGCGGCCGCCACGTGCTCACCACGATCGGCCCCGACGGACGGCGCGAGCGCCAGGTGCTCGACTTCGCCGAGGTCACCGTCATCCCCCAGCCCTTCGGCTCGGTCTACGACATGGTGCTCGACGGTGCCGGTGGCGTCGGCGACCAGGCCACGCTCCAGCAGAAGATCGGCGTCGTGGACGTCGGCTTCCAGACCTCCGATCTGACGGTCTCCGACCGCGGCACCTTCCTCGAGCGCGCCAGCCAGAGCACCGAGACCGGCGTCGGCCGGGCGTTCGCGACGATCGCGGGCAAGATCCGCGAGAAGAGCGGCGTCGGCGTCGAGCTCTACCGCCTCTACGACGCCATGCAGGAGGGGCGCATCAAGATCCGCGGCGAGAGCTTCGACCTCAGCAAGCTGATCGAGCACGTCATGAACCAGCTGGCCTCCGACATCGCGGCCGACGCGAACCGCCTGTGGGCCGACGAGTGGGACATGGACGCGATCGTCATCACCGGCGGAGGGGGCGCGGTCCTTGCGCCCTACCTGACGCCGCTGCTCGACGGCCGGGTGCTGCCGATGGAGCGCGGCCGGGACGCCCGGCTCAACAACGTGCGCGGCTTCCACAAGCTGGGCGTGCAGACCTGGGGCGGCGCCGCCGAGGCGGCCCCGCCGGCGGCCGAGCCCGTCCCCGAGCCGGCCCTGGTGGGCGGCGGCGGCAACAACGACCGCCAGCCCGACTCGCCCTACTGATCACCCCGGCCCCCGCGCCCCGCGCCGCGCCGGACGGCGCGGGGGCCCTCGGCCCGAGCGGTCCCGGGTCCGGGCTCAGCCCCGGAATCCGTACCGCGCGGCGCGTGCCATGACCTCGGCGGCGTAGTCGGCACGGGCATCCGCGCAGGCGCCGTAGTACCCGCAGGCGGCGCGCCGGTAGTCCTCGGAGTCGCCGCCCGCCGGCGGCGCTCCCTTGCCGAGACGCAGGCCGCGCGCGGCGGTGGCGATGGCGTCGGCCGGGCGGCGCGGGTCGATGCGCCCGTCGCCGTCGCCGTCCACCCCCCAGGCCCCCACGAAGTCGCCGCAGCGGCCCCCGACCCCCAGCTGCATCGGGCCGACGCACCCGGCGGCGTTCACCTGCGCGGCCCAGGGGTTGCGTCCGTGGTCCGACTCCTGTCCGCCGATCGCCGCGAGGAACCGCCAGTCGATGTCCATCTCCCGGCCGAAGCGCCGGTAGAGGGCGAGGTAGTCGGGCGGTATCTCGGCCAGGGCCGCGGCGCTCGCGCTCACCGCGCCCGCCGGGGCGCGCTCGGCGGGGACGACGGCAGGCTCGGACCACGCGAGGCCCGCGAAGGCGGCGACGGCCGCGACGACGGTGGCCGCCGACGCGATGCGTCCCCACCGCGGGCGCGACCGGCGCCGACGCGGACGGGGGCGCGCCGCCGGCACCGGCGACGCCGGGTCCTCCGGGGGCGCCGGGGCGCCCACGGGGACGAGCGCGGGCACCACCCGCCGCGGCCGGGACAGGAAGTCCGGGATCTCCAGCTCGGCGACGGGGGCGGCGACGGGCCGGGCCGCCGGGGCCGGGGCCGGTGCCGGGGCCGCACGCGCGGGCGCCGGGGCCGGCCGCGGGACGGGCGGCGCAGTCCGCGCCGGCGCCGAGGTCCATTTGGACCTGGGGGTCGACGGCCAATTGGTCCTGCGGGGCGACGCTGCCGGCCGAGGCGCGCGGGCGGGCCGCGACGGTGCGGGCTCGGCCGCCGGGACGATCCTCTCGATGTCGGGCGCCGGTGGCGTCCGCCACGGCGAGGGCCCCGCGGGACGGCGCGGGCGCGGAGGGGCGCCGGACGGCAGGAGCTCGATCTCGGGCAGGCTGACGGCGGGAGGGGTCACGAGGAGCAGAACCTAGGACGGGGTTCTCCCGTCCGTCTGCTCCCCGGAGGTCGAGTCGGCGGCCCCTCCGATGCGCGGATCGCCCGTCATCGGCGATTCCGTCGACTGCGTCGGGCGCGGCGGGTAGCGTGGCGGCATGGACGAGGAGAGGGACGCCACCCGTCGGACGCTGCTCGCCAACGAGCGCACCTTCCTCGCCTGGTGGCGCGGCGGCCTCACGGCCCTCGCCGTCAGCCTCGGGGCGGGGGCGCTCGTGCCCGAGCTGACCACCGCCACCCGCTGGCCCTTCGTCGTGCTCGGCATCGGTTTCGCGGTGCTGGCGATCATGTTCATCGCCTACGGCTCCCACCGCCACCGGGTCGTCGAGCGGGCGCTCGCCCGCGGGGAGTTCGCCCCGCTGGAGCGCCGGATCGTGCTCGCGATGGGCGCCTTCGGCATCACGCTCGGCCTGTTGACCATTCTGGCGGTGCTGCTGGAGGTCTGAGGGACCCGGCCGCCAAGGAGCGGAGGGCCGGAGCGCGAACCCCTCACCCGTGAGACTCGTTCCCGGAGAGGAATTCGGCCGCGGCCGCTACCGCATCGAGGCGGAGATCGGCCGCGGCGGTCAGGCGATCGTCTACCGGGCCACCCAGCTCGATCTGGAGCGCCCCGTCGCGCTCAAGGTCTTCGAGGCCGGCTATCTGACGCGCCCGAGCGCGTTGGAGCGCTTCCGCCGCGAGGCGCTGGTCGCCGGGCGCCTCGAGCACCCGAGGATCGTGCCGGTCTACGACGCCGGCGAGATCGAGGGGCGGACCTTCCTCGCCATGCGGCTGATCCCGGGCGACAGCCTGGCCGAGCGGCTCGCCCGGTCGGGCCCCCTGCCCCCCGAGCAGGCCCTCTCGGTGCTCTCCGACATCGCCGCGGCGATCGACTTCGCGCACGCGCACGGCACGATCCATCGCGACGTCAAGGCCGCGAACATCCTCTTGGAGCCGGGCGGCGCCGCCTATCTGAGCGACTTCGGGCTGGTCCGGATGGACGACATGCCGTCCGTGACCCGTCCGGGCGACTGGCTGGGGACGGCCGAGTACGTCTCCCCCGAGCAGGTCGAGGGCAACGAGGCGACCGCCGCATCCGACCGCTACGCGCTGGCGATCGTCGCCTACGAGACGCTGACGGGCCGGGCGCCGTTCGTGCGCGCGACACCCCAGAAGGTGCTCATGGCGCACCTGCGCGATCCGGTGCCGGACGCCTCGGCCATCGCGCCGAGCCTGCCCCTCGCGGTCGATGCGGCGCTCGCGCGCGGGCTCGACAAGGAGCCGGATGCGCGGCCGGCCACCGCGGCCGGCCTCGTCGAGGAGATCCGCCACGCCCTCGGCAGCAGCCGCCTGCGCCCCACCGTGACCGGCGCCGCGATCCCGCTCGCGGCCGCGGCCGGCGCAGACGCTCCCGCCGCGGCGGCCGACGACCCCTGGCAGGCGGCCCTCGGGCGCTTCGCCGACGGTCGCGAGGGCGTGGTGGCCGACCGGCCGACCCAGGCCTTCGGCGACGCCGCGCGTCGCCGTGCCCTGTCGATGAAGCGCGACGTCGCGATCTGGGGCGCGGTCGCCGCCGCCGTCCTGCTGATCGCGGTCGGCGTCGGCGGGTGGCTGCTCGGGTCGTCGAGCGCCGACCTGACGGGCGCGGAGGCCCGGGGCTTCGAGGCCGGCAAGCGCGAGGGCGAGGTGACCGGCTTCGCCGCCGGTCAGAAGAAGGGCGTCCGCATCGGGAACACGGCCGGCAAGAAGGCCGGGCTGAAGGAGGGCCGGGCCGCCGGCCTGGCCGCAGGCCGCAAGGCGGGCCTCGCCGAGGGCGAGCGGACCGGCTATGCCTCCGGCGTCTCCGACGGACGCACCGCGGCCCTCGCCGGCCTCTCCGCCAGCGGCTGGTACGTGGTCCAGCTCGGGCAGGACGACGTCGGCCCGGTGATATCCAACGCCACCGGCATCACCGCCGACGGCACCCAGTGCTACGCGGTGGTCGGCTCGCAGGTGCTCAGCGGCGAATGCTGAGGTGGCGACCGCGGTCCTGATCGCGAACGCCGTCGCCACCCTGGCGATGGTCGGCCTGATCTGGTTCGTCCAGGTGGTCCACTACCCCCTCTTCGCGCACCTGGACGCCACCGGCATCGCCGAGCACCAGCGCCGCACCGGGTGGGTGGTGGGCCCGCCCATGATCGTCGAGGCCGTGACCGCCGTGCTCCTGGTGGCCGAGCGCCCCGAGGGCGTGCCCGTGGCCGCGGCGCTGATCGGGCTCGCCCTGCTCGCGGTGATCTGGATCTCGACGGCGGTGATCCAGGTGCCGCGCCACCGCGGCCTCGCGGCGGGCTCGGGCGAGGTGCGCCGCTTGGTGGCCGAGAACTGGATCCGAACCGTGGCCTGGAGCGGCCGCGGCGCGGTCGTCGCCTGGATGCTCGCCGCCGCGTCGTGATGGGCTAGCGGAGCAGCCCCCTGCCGCGCAGGTGCCGGGAGATCGCAGCCGACACTGCGACGGCGATCGGGTCGACGCGCCTCAGGAAGCCGTCGTCGACGCCCGGGGCGCCCGCCTCCAGCAGCACCCGGGCCGCCGCGCGCGTGCGGTAGAAGCCGTAGAAGCGCGTCATCCGCACGTTTCCGTCGCGGGGCTCCACTCCTCCGAAGGCTCCGCTCGCCCCCGGAGAGCGGGCCCGCAGGGGGCCGATGGTGGCCGCCAGGCGGTGGGCGAGGTCGCGCGAGCGGCGCTCGACGGCCGGCGAGACCGTCGTCGCCGCGCGGTGGGGGGCGCTGTCGGCATACGGACGGGGGCTCGGCGACCCGAACCCCTCCCCGTGGTACCAGTTCTCCCCCGCTGCGGCGATGGCGTGGCCGATCCCCGCGCGACCGCCCTCGGCGTCGTGATGGAGGCTGATGAACACGGCCCCGCGGGCCCCGAGCGGCGTGACCCGGCCCGGGGTGCGGCGAGCGTCGACACCGGCCGCCCGCAGGCGCACGACGACCCGGGCCGCCAGGCGCGTGGTGAAGCCGACCTCCGTGCCGAACGGGCCCGAGCCGGCACCGGTCTGCGCGGTGTAGCCCGGCTCCCGCGGGCCCTCGTGACCGGCCTGCACCCAGACGATGGGCGCCGTGGCGGGCGGCGCCGCGTGGACCGCGGCGACCACGCTCAGGCGGAGGGGGCGGCCGGCGCGAGCCCGCGCAGGGCCTCGACGGCCGCCGCGCAGAAGTCCTCGACCTCGGCCTCGGCCGCCTCGGGCGTGGCGGCCGCCCCGATCCGGCGGATCAGCTCGCTCGCGACGATGACGCCGTCGGCGATCGCGCCGATCGCCGCCACGTGCGCGGGCGTGCGGATGCCGAAGCCGACCGCGAGCGGCGCGTCGATCTGCGCCCGCGCGCGGCCGAGGAAGCCCCGCAGCTCGTCGTCGACCTGCACCTCGCCGCCGGTCACGCCGGTCACCGCGACGCAGTAGACGAAGCCGTCGGCGCGTTCGCCGATGGCGGCCAGCCGCCGGTCCCCGGTGGTGGGCGCCGCCAGGGGGATCACGGAGATGCCGGCGCGCCGGGCCTGGTCGCGCAGGTCCTCGCCCTCGTCGATCGGCAGGTCGGGGAGGATCACCCCGGCCACGCCGGCGCGCGCCGCCCTCTCCATGAAGGCCCGCGGCCCGGCCGACAGCACGATGTTGACGTAGGTCATGAGCACGACCGGCGTGTCGCCGGCGACGGCCGCGGCCATCTCGATCACGTCCTCGGGGTGCGCGCCGGCCTCCAGCGCCCGCTGCCCGGCCGCCTGGATCGTCGGCCCGTCGGCGAGGGGGTCGGAGAAGGGGATGCCGAGCTCGATCAGGTCGGCGTGGCGGGCGGCGGCCGCGAGGTGCGCGGCGCTGGCGTCGAGGTCGGGGTACCCGCCCATCACGTAGGGCATGAACAGGGGGCGCCCCGCGTCCTCGAACGCGGCCCGGATCCGGCGACCGCCGTCAGTCATCGAGACCCAGCGCGACGCCGACGGCGTCGACGTCCTTGTCGCCGCGCCCCGACAGGCACACCAGCACGGGCCCGGAGCGGTCGAGTTCGGCACCCTCGCGCGCGAGCAGGGCCAGCGCGTGCGAGCTCTCGAGCGCCGGGATGATGCCCTCGGCGCGCGAGCACGCCTGGAACGCCGTCAGGGCCTCGGCGTCGGTGGCGCTGACGTATCGCACCCGCCCGGTGTCGCGGAGGAAGCTGTGCTCGGGGCCGACGCCCGGGTAGTCGAGACCGGCCGAGATGGAGTGCGGCTCGGTGACCTGGCCGTCGGGCGTCTGGAGCAGGTACGAGTACATCCCGTGCAGCACGCCCGGCTGGCCGTGCCCGAGCGAGGCGCCGTGCCTGCCGCTGTCGATGCCCTCGCCACCCGCCTCCACGCCCACCAGGGCGACCCCGTCGTCGGCGAGGAAGGCCCGGAAGATGCCGATCGCGTTCGAGCCCCCGCCGATGCAGGCGACGACGGTGCCCGGCAGCCGCCCCTCCTCGGAGAGCATCTGCTCACGAGCCTCGTCGCCGATCACCGACTGCAGCTCGGCGACGATCTCGGGATAGGGCGCCGGACCGGCCGCGGTGCCGATGACGTAGTGGGTGTCGCGCACGTTGGTCACCCAGTCGCGGATGGCCTCGTTGAGCGCGTCCTTGAGCGTCCCGATGCCCGAGTCGACGGGCCGCACCTCGGCGCCCAGCATCCGCATGCGGATGACGTTGAGGCGCTGGCGGGCCATGTCGACCCGCCCCATGTAGACGCAGCAGTCCAGCCCGAGCAGGGCCGCGGCGGTGGCGGTCGCCACCCCGTGCTGGCCGGCGCCGGTCTCGGCGATGATCCGCTTCTTGCCCATCTTGCTGGCGAGCAGCACCTGCCCGAGGGCGTTGTTGATCTTGTGCGCGCCGGTGTGGCAGAGGTCCTCGCGCTTGAGGTACACGCGCCCGATGCCGTAGGCCGCCTCGAGGCCCTTGGCACGGTACAGCGGCGTCGGCCGGCCGACGTACCGGTCGAGGAGGCCGTCGAGCTCGGCGCGGAAGGCCGGGTCCTCGCGGTGGCGCAGGTAGGCCTCGGTCAGCTCGTCGAGCGCGCCGATGACCGTCTCGGGCACGTAGCGCCCGCCGAACTCGCCGTAGCGGGAGGCCAGCTCGCCGTCGTGGGTGCGCAGTTCGCTCATGCGTGCGCCCGCGCGGCCCCGGCGACCGCGGCGGCGAACGCGGCGACCCGCTCGGGATCCTTGCGGCCCGGCGAGGCCTCGACGCCGCTCGACACATCGACCAGTACGGGGCGGAGGCGCCCGAGCGCGTCGCCGACGTTGTCGGGGCGCAGCCCGCCGGCCAGCGCGAACGGCCGTCCGAGCGCGTCGTCCTCGAGCAGCGACCAGTCGAACGCCGTCCCGGTTCCGCCGTGCATGCCGGCGACGGCCGCGTCCAGCAGGACCAGGTCGGCGGCGCTCGCCCGCGCGCGCCCGAGCGCTGCGGGCCCCTCCATCCGGATGCCCTGGATGACCGGCAGTCCGCTCACGCGACGCGCCTCCTCGGGGTCGGCGTCTCCGTGGACCTGGATGTGGCTGAGCCCCACCAGGGCGGCCGTGTCGGCCATCTCCCGGGCGGAGGTGCCGACGAAGACGCCCACCCGGGCCACGGATGCTGGCACGGCGGCGGCCACCCGCGCCGCCTGAGCGGCGTCGACCCGCCGCGGGCTGTTCGCGGCGAACACCAGGCCGATGCCCCACACGCCCGCGCGCAGGCAGGCGGGCACGTCGTCGGGGGTCGTCAGGCCGCACACCTTCACGGCCACCGCGCCCGGGGGGAACTCAGGCGACATCGACCGCGACCTCGGGCGCCGGGCCGTCCCAGCGCGGCAGGAAGACGCGGACGGTGGTGCCCTCGCCCGGGGCGCTGGTGATGTCGAACGAGCCCCCGAGGATCTGGGCGCGGTCGCGCATGCCGTAGAGGCCGAAGCGCGCGAGGGGCATGCCCGGGCGGCGGCGCTGGACGGCGACCGGGTCGAAGCCCGCGCCGTCGTCGGTGACCTCCATCGTCACGCCGGTGGCGTCCTCGCGCGCCCGGACCGCGACGTGGGTCGCCCGGCCGTGGCGCTGGGCGTTGGTGAGCGTCTCCTGGAGGATCCGGTAGAGCGTGATGCGCTGGGTGATCGAGACCCCGTTCACCGCGAACTCGCCGTCCCACTCGGCGGTGGTCGTGCAGTCGGCGCGCACCTCGAAGGCGGTGACGGCGTCCTGGAGGATGTCGCACAGGCGGCGGTCCTCGAACTGGGCCGGGCGCAGGTGGCCGATCAGCTCGCGCATCTCGTGGAGGGCGCCGCCGACGGTCTCGTAGATGCGCGCGAGCGCGGGTCGCAGCGTCTCCGGCGCCGGGAGCGCACCATCCTCGGCGTCGGCGATGTCGGCCTCCAGGAGCTGCACCTCGAGGAGCGCGACCGACAGTTGCTGGGTGGGCCCGTCGTGGATGTCGAGGCCCATGCGGCCGAGCATCCGCTCGTCGGTCGCGAGGATCTGGGCCATCGCGCGCTCGAGGTTGTCGCGCATCCGCACCGCGTCGAGCACGCGGCCGATGCGCAGCGCCCCCGCGGTGACCGCGTGCGCGCGGAGCTCGTCCGTCAGCGCGGGCGCCTCGCCGGCGACGACCACCAGCCCGCGCGAGAGGGGTGCGACCGGTATCGCGCGCCCCCGCGGCGCTCCCACGGCGGCGAGGGCCGCGTCCAGCGGCGCGCCAGCGGCCGTGCCGATCTCCCGCGCGCCGTCCTCGTGACCGTGGGTGGCGAGGGCCGCGGCGAGGGCGTCGCGGGCGTCGTCGGGCAGGCCGACCGCCGCCACCAGGCGCCCCTCCGCCTCGCGCGGATCGTGGATCCAGACGGCGACGAGATCGGCGAGCGCGGCCGCGCGCACCGCCTCGGCGAGCTCCGCGACGGCGGCGTCGCCGCGCGAGGGATCGGCGTCGCAGGAGGTGACGGCGACGAGCGCCGCGACCGCGTCGGAGGCTGTGGAATCGGCTGCAGCGGGCATTGCGGCTATCGTACCGATCCCCCGAAAGGGGCTCGCGATGCGAAAAAAGATCGCCTATACCTCTTGTTGCTCCGAACTACCAAGGCGTCTAGGCGACCCGGGACATTCCGGAGCGTAGGGTTTTCCGCATGGAGCCCCGCGGGGCTCCGGTGTCCATTGGTCACGAGGGAGGGTCCGGCCCGTTGGTTCGTGTGCTCCTTGCCGACGACAACGAGCGTTTCCGCGGAGTGCTCCGGCGCCTGCTGGAGCGCGATCCCGACATCGTCGTCGTCGCCGAAGCCGGTGACGGCTCCGAGGCGCTCGACCTGGCCGAGTCCTACCACCCCGACGTCGTGCTGATGGACGTGTCGATGCCGGGCTTGGACGGCCTCGAGGCGACCTACGCCCTCAAGGCCCAGCACCCGGACGTCACGGTGCTGATGCTCTCGGTGGGCGACAAGGAGCAGGAGATCGCCGCCGGCCTCGCCGGCGGGGCGACCGAGTACCTGGTCAAGGGCGGACCCGCGCGCGAGATCGTGGACGCGATCAAGCGGTACGGACCGGTGCCCGGCACCGCGTAACCGCACCGCAGGGGCCGACGACCGGGCCCCGGGATGGCGAACCCGGTTGGTACCGGGCAGGAGACAGGTTAGTGTGCCGCGAACTGCTCAAGGATCGCATCGGCGCCGCCGATGCTGAACCTGTGGCGACCACACACGTGCCCAACCCCGCCTCCCCGACCAAAACCCCCCTTCGCGTCGCGATCGCCGATGACCATCGGCTGATGCTCGACGGCATCAAGCGGGCGCTCGAGACCGCGCCCGACATCAAGGTCGTGGGCGAGGCGATGAGCGGCGAGGAGATGCTGACCCTGGTCCCCCGGGTGCGCCCGGACGTGGTGATCCTCGACCTGAGGATGCCCAAGGGCGACGGCCTCACGACGCTGGCGGCCCTGCGCAAGGACTACCCGGACCTGAAGATCATCATCCTCTCGATGTTCGAGGACTCCGAGCACATCGACCAGGCGCTGCACCAGGGCGCCTCGGGCTACGTGGTCAAGTCGATCAACCCGCTCGACCTCCCCTCCACGATCCGCCAGGTGGTCGAGGGCACCGTCTACCACCCGCGCGGACGCGGCGGCGACGGCTCCTCCGCCCCCGCCGGCACCGGCGGCGGCCACCCCGGTGGCCTCACCGACCGCGAGCTGTCGATCCTGCGTCTGGTCGCCGAGGGGCTCTCCAACCTCGACATCGCCAGCAAGCTGTACGTCACCGAGCAGACGGTGAAGTTCCACCTGTCGAACATCTACCGCAAGCTCGGCGTCGGCAACCGCACCGAGGCGACGCGCTTCGCCTACCGCAACGGGATGATCGAGTAGCAGCCGCGGCGTGCCGGGCCCGCGTGCCCGGCCGGTCGTGAGGGTCGTCAGGGTGGGTACCGCGCCCGCCGTGTGCCAGACTCCCCGCGATGACCCCGATCAGCGCGCTCACCCCACCCCTCACCGCCCGGGCGGACGATGGCGAACCTTCCGAAGATCCGCCGGGGCCACGGCCGCGGGGCAGGGCCCGCGAACGCATCCGGCGCTGAGCGCGTACGGCCCGACATCCAGCGCCTGGAGTCGTCCGGGCTCACCTGGCTGAACATCGAGGCCCCGACGGAGATCGAGACCGCCTGGCTGGCCGAGCACCACGAGTTCCACCCGCTCGACCTCGAGGACGTGCTCTCGCGCCGGCGCCAGCGCGCCAAGATCGACGAGTACGCGGACTACCTGTTCATCGTCCTGCACTTCCCGCGCTTCGACAAGCGCACGGGCCGGCTGCAGGCGACCGAGCTGAACGTCTTCGTCGCCGAGGACCTCGTCATCACGCTCCCCAACGAGCCGCTCAAGCCGCTGAGCGCCCTCTGGTCGCGCTGCGAGCGCAGCGAGTCGGCGCGCGAGCAGTACATGAGCAAGGGCTCGGGCTACCTGCTCTACGAGATCGTGGACACGATGTACGACTACTGCTTCCCGATCCTGGACAAGATCGGGTTCAAGCTCGACTCGATCGAGGACGCCCTGTTCGAGGGCGAGAGCGACGACCTCGTGCGCGACATCTCGAACATCAAGCAGGAGATCATCAACTACCGCAAGATCGTGAAGCCGCAGCGGCCCACGCTGCGGCTGCTGGAGCGCAGCAACCAGCGCTACGCCCCGCAGGACCTGGAGATCTACTTCGACGACATCGTCGACAAGAGCGAGCGGATCTGGGACCTGCTGGAGAACTACAAGGAGGTGGCCGAGGCGCTCGAGGCCACCAACGAATCGGTGATCACCCACAAGCTCAACGACATCATCCGGCTGCTGACGATCCTGTCGGCGATCATGCTGCCGATGACGCTGATCACCGGCATCTACGGGATGAACACCGACACGCTGCCGCTGGCGCGCGCCGGGGTGCTCTCGTTCGTCTTCCCGATCGTCCTGATGCTGGGAGTCGCCGCCGCGCTGCTCACCTGGTTCCGGCACAAGCGGTGGCTGTAGGCGCCCCCGGGCCGCCCGAGAGGGGGCCCGAGATCATGTGGTCGCCATGGCGGATGGCCTACATCTCCGCGGAGAAGGAGCACGGGTTCGAGCGGCCGCAGTGCGTCTTCTGCGACCTCCCCGCCCGCCACGACGATGCGCACACCTACATCCTGTACCGTGGCGCGCGCGCGTTCGTGATCATGAACCTGTTCCCGTACAACAACGGGCACCTGATGGTGGTCCCCTACGCCCACGTGGACGCGCTGTCCGCGCTGGACGAGGCCACCCTCACCGAGATGATGCTGCTCGCGCAGCGATCGCAGGGCGTCCTCCAGGAGTGCATGAGACCGCAGGGATTCAACGTCGGGATCAACCAGGGCCGCGCGGCCGGCGCCGGGATCGCCGACCACATCCACATGCACGTCCTGCCGCGCTGGGCGGGCGACACCAACTTCATGACCTCGCTGGGCGACGTGCGCGTGATGCCCCAGCACCTCGACGAGACCTACCAACTCCTCCTACCGGGATTCGCCGAATGACCATGGACCCGAGCGTCTTCAAGGCCTACGACGTGCGGGGCCTCCACCCCGGCGAGCTCGACGAGGAGGGTGCCGAGGCCATCGGCGCGGCCTTCATCGCCGTGACCGGGGCGACGAGGATCGCCGTGGGGCACGACACCCGGCTCTCGTCGCCGTCGATGGCGGAGGCCTTCACCGCCGGCGCGATCGCGGCGGGCGCCGACGTGACCGAGCTCGGGCTCTGCGCCACCGAGATGCTCTATTTCGCGGTCGCCGACGGGGGCTTCGACGCGGGTGCCTGCATCACGGCCAGCCACAATCCGCCCCAGTACACGGGGGTCAAGATGGTCACGGCCGGAGCCGTGCCGCTGTCGGGCGACGCCGGCATCGGCGAGGTCGGCCGCATCGCCCAGGCCGGCCCGCCGCTCGCCGCGACACCCGGGAGCCGGAAGGTGGAGGAGGGCCTCCTCGGGCGCTTCGTGGACGCGTGCATGGCGTTCGTCGATCCGGATGCGATCCGGGGCCTCCGCGTCGTCATCGACGCCGCGAACGGGATGGCCGGGCTCTACATGCCCCCCGTCCTCGAGCGGCTCGACATCGACGCCGTGCCCTACTTCCTCGAGCTCGACGGCCGCTTCCCCAACCACGAGCCCAACCCCCTCCTTCCGGAGAACCGCGAGTTCATCATCGACGCGGTCCGCAGGGAGAAGGCCGACCTCGGCATCGCGTTCGACGGCGACGCCGACCGCTGCTTCTTCATCGACGACACCGGCGACTTCGTGGCCGGCGACTTCCTCACCGCGCTGCTCGCCCGCCACCTGCTGGCCCGCAGCGGCCCGGCGAACGTCGTCTACGACCTGCGGGCCTCATGGGCGGTGCGCGACACCGTCGAGGCCGCCGGAGGGGTCGCCGACATGCACCGGGTCGGCCACGCCTTCATCAAGAAGCGCATGCGCGAGATCGACGCGATCTTCGCCGGCGAGGTGAGCGGCCACTACTACTTCAAGGACTTCTCCTTCGCCGACACGGGGCTGATCCCGGCGCTGCTGGTGATGGAGATGGTCGCGACCACGGGCCGCCCCCTGTCGGAGCTGGTGGCCGAGTTCCGTGCCAGGTACCACATCTCCGGCGAGATCAACTCCACCGTCTCCGACGCGCCGGCCGCCATCCAGCGCATCCGCGAGCGCTACGCCGACGGGCGCCAGACCGAGATCGACGGCCTCTCGGTGGAGTACGACGACTGGCACTTCAACGTGCGCTCGTCGAACACCGAGCCCCTGCTGCGCCTCAACCTCGAGTCGCTCGTGTCGGAGGCCGACATGGAGCGCCGCCGCGACGAGGTGCTCGAGGTCATCCTCTCCGGGTGAGCGGCTCCGGGACGGTCGTCGAGGCCGAGGACGTCGAGGTCAGGTACCACGGAGGCCCCGAGCCGGCGGTCCGGGGGGTCTCGCTGACCCTCGCGCCCGGCGAGGGCCTTCTGGTGTCGGGCTCCGCCGGCTCCGGCAAGACCAGCCTGCTGCGCGGCCTTCTCGGCCTGGTGGAGCACCGGGGCCGGGCCGCGGTGCTCGGCGCGCCCGTCGGCGACCCCGCCGCGCGTGGGCGGATCGGCTACGGGCCCCAGGGGGAGCGCTTCGCGTCGGGGCTGCGGGTGCGGGAGGCGGTCGCCGCCCTCGCCGCGCTGCGCCCGGGCGGCCGCGGGGCGACCGACGACGCCCTCGCGCGCGCCGGGCTCTCCTACGTCGGCTACTGGCGCACCAGCCGCCTCGACGCCGAGGGCTCGCGGCGCCTCAGCCTGGCCCTCGCGATCGTGGGCGACCCGGACCTCGTGGTGCTCGACGACCCCTGGGTGCTCTCCGACACGCTCCGTGAGATCGCCGCCGCACGCGCCCGGGGGGCCGCCGTCCTGGTGGCCGCCCAGCGCCCGGGTGGACTCGGGCCCGCCCTCGGACGGCGCATGACGCTCGTGGACGGGGTCGCCCGGTGACCCGGCTCGCCGGCCTCGTGCTCGCGCAGCTGCGGCGCCTCTCCCGCCGTCACTGGATCCAGGTGGGCGTCGCCGCGGGCATCGCCCTCGCGGTCGTCGCCGTCGCCGTGGCCGCGACGCACGAGGGGTCGGTGCGCGAGGACTCCCTGCGCCGTGGGGCGGCGGCGCTCCTGCTGCTCGGCGGCCTGTCCCTCGCGCTCGGCCTCGGCAGCGCCGCCCTCAACCTCGACGCGCAGTCGGGCCACTTCGGCATGCTCCGCGGCGGGGGCGCCTCGCGGCCCGAGCTGGTCGCCGGGGCCGTGGCCTCCCGCGTCGCGCTGCTGGCGGCGGTCGTGGCGGCCTGGGCCGTGGTGCTGCAGGCCGGCTCGCTCGTGCTGGGGATGGGGCTGGACGGGCCGCTCGCGGTGCACACGCTGGCGGTGCTCCTCGGCCTGCTGATCGCGATGCTCGCGGCGGCGGCGGCGAGCTCGATCGTGGGTCCGGTCGCCGCCGGGATCTTCGGGGGCGCGATCTACGTCGTCGCGCAGGCCGCGGTCAACCTCAAGGCGGCGGCCGACCAGGGCCTGATCGGCACGGCGGACGTCGGCGTCCGGATCCTCTACTACGTTGCCCCGCGCACCGTGACCTCGCCGATGATCGCCGACCTGCAGCTGCGCAACGAGGCCGGCCCGGCCGCTCCGCGCGTCGAGATCAACGACAACACCGTGATCGTGCCGGCGGCCGGGTGGGACACGGTCGGCTGGACGATCGCCTGGTGCGTCCTGCTGGGCCTGCTCTGCGCCGCCGGCCTCCGCCGCCGCCCCCTCAACTGAGGCACGGCGCAGACGGCATGGCTCAGGGGCGGACCGGCGGACCCGCGGCGTCAAGACCGGTTCGCCACGCCCGGATGGCCTCCGGCGTGATCGGCGCCGTGAGGACGGGGTTCGCGACGGCGAAGACGAAGGCCGCCAGGATCGCCTCGTGCGGGTGAGCGAAGTCCACGTCGTCGCGCATCTCGAGCGCGTTTGCCCAATCCTCGAGTTCGCCCGCCGAGAGGGCACCCGAGAGGTAGGCGCCCGCGGCCCGGACCGCGTCCGCCGTGGAGAGGACGACGAGCGCGCGATCGCAGTCCCATGAGAACTCACGGAGTTCCTCGATTGAGCGCCCGAGGGGCGCGCGAAGCCGTACGACATTCAGCAGGGCCTCACGACGCGCCCATGAGCCGTCACGTTCACTCATCGTCAACTGCCGACCAGGCGCAGGACCGGCAGACCGTGCGGCGGCGCAAGGCGCGCGGTCGCCGCATCCGCCGAAGGCCCTAGGCCGCGACCTCGCGGGTGACCGGCTCGTAGAGCGTGCCGCGCTCGGCGGGCGTCTTGCCGCCGGCGCGGATCAGGTTCTGCATCCGCTCCTGCGAGAGCCCGAGCGGCGTCTGCACGGTCGTGGCGTGCGCGATGCGCTCCTCGGTGAGCGTGCCCGACAGGTCGTCGAGCCCGTAGGAGAGGGCCTCCGAGGTGATCTCCTCGCCCAGCATGACCCAGTGCCCCTTGATGTGGGGGAAGTTGTCGAGAAAGAGGCGCGCCACCGCGATCGTGCGCAGCTTCTCCTCGCGGGTCGGGCCGGGGAGGTAGGCGAAGTCGGTGTTGCCCGGCAGGAACGGCAGCGGGATGAAGGCCTGGAAGCCGCTGGTGTCGTCCTGCAACTCGCGGAGCTGGCGCATGTGGTCGACCTGCTCCTCGGGCGTCTCGAAGTGGCCGAAGAGGAGGGTCGCGTTGGTGCGCATCCCCTGGGCGTGCGCCTCGCGGTGGACCTGGAGCCAGGTCTCGGCCGGCACCTTGCGGTCGGCGATGATCTTGCGCACGCGCGGGCTGAAGACCTCGGCGCCGCCGCCGGGCATGGTGTCGTGCCCCGCGGCGCGCAGGCGGCGGAGCGCCTCGGCGTGGTCCACCTTCGAGATGCGGGCGATGAAGTCGACCTCGACCGCCGTGAGGGCGGTGAGCGACACGTGCGGCAGCTGGGCCTTCAGCTCGGAGAAGAGCTCCTCGTAGTACGGGAGGTCGTACTCCTTGGTCATGCCGCCGACGATGTGCAGCTCGGTGATGCCGAGCTCCGACAGCTGGGCGGCGCGGTCGACCAGCTGGTCGACGCTGTAGGCGTAGGCGCGCTCGTCCTTCTCGGTCCAGACCGCGAACGCGCAGAACCCGCACCCGACGACGCAGATGTTGGTCGGGTTGAGGTGCGCGTTGACGTTGTAGGTGATCGCGTCGCCGTAGCGCGCACGCACGACCGAGTCGGCGGCGGCGCCGAGCTCCTCGAGCGGCGCGTCCCGGAAGAGGGCGATCGCCTCGTCCGGGGTGATGCGCCCGCCGTCGGCGGCGCGCGAGAGGATGCTGTCGATCATCTGCGCTCCAGAGTACCAGGGGCCCCTGACGGAGGCACCGGACACCCGTCCCGGGCGGCCGCGCTAATCTGGGCCGGTGCCGGAGCATGCTCTCAAGGAATGGGCGGTGACGATCGCGGCCCTCGCGGCCGGCGACCAGGTGCTGATCGTGCGCAAGGGCGGCATCGGTGAGAAGAAGTTCGAGCTGCCCCACCCGCGCTTCCACCTCTTCCCCACCTACGCCCACCAGCGCCCGGAGCTCGTGAAGGCCGAGGCGCGCCGGCGCTTCGCCGACCCCCTCGCCCAGCGCGACGAGCCCGACCGCCTGCCCCTGGCGGTCTACGCCGAGCTCCACTCGGCCCACCCGATCGCCGACCCGGACGCGCTGGAGGCGATCGACCCGCTCCACATCCTCTCGCCCGAGTACGCCGGCGAGCGCCTCAAGTGGAGGCGCATCCACCCCCTGTGGGCCGCCGTCCTCCGCGTCTGGACCCTGGCCGATCCGCCAGTGCTCGAGGTCGGACCCGAGCACGGCGGCTGCGTCAGCTGGGTCGATCTGCCGGAGTCGATCGGAGCCCCGGGTGAGCGTACCCCGGCCCTCTCCGACGAGGATTTCACCGCATCGGCCGCGGCCGTCGAGGCGGCGCTCACCGAGGCCGGGGTGATCCGCTGACGACGGCCGGGACCCTCGGCCGGCGCCCCGCCGTCATGGCGGGACCATCTCGCGCAGGACGACAGGGAGGGCACGCATGAGCCACACCGCGGCATTCGACGACCTGCTCGCCGAGCAGGCGTCCGACTGGTCGTTCTTCGAGGTGTTCGTCACCCTCGACGACGCCCGCAAGCTCTCGGAGGCCCGCGTCTCGCTGGCGCGCGCCAACGCGCGCCCGGTGCGGCGGGAGGCCGACCACGACTTCGAGATCACCGTGGCCAACACGCAGGGCCACGGCGCCCGGGCCGGAGTGGTCCGCTCGGCCCTCAAGATCCTCGACGACCGCGGCATCACGGGTCGCACCTGGGGCGGCGCCGCCCGCAGCGTCACCCGCCCCGCACCGCCGCACCGCTACGGACCGTAGGCCGGCGCCGGTGCTGCGCGACGAGGACGACCTCCAGCTGCTGGCCGAGCTCGGCGGGGTGCTGGACCAGACCGTGACCGCGGCCGGGCTCTCGTCGGGCTCGTACCTGGTGCTGCGGGAGCTGGTCGCCGCACCCGGCCCGCACCCGGTTACCGCGCTCGCCGAGGGCTTCGGAGCCGACCCCGAGGAGATCGCCGTCGTGTGCCAGCGCCTCGTGTCCGCGGGTCTCGCGGCCACCCGGGGCAGCGGCGTCGCGGTGACCGACGACGGAGTCGAGGCGGCGGCCGCGATCGAGTCGGAGGCCAACGAGGCGATGCGGGCCTACGTGGTCGAGCGCCCGCACACCGCGACGGTCTACGGGCTGGTCGCCTCGATGCAGAGCGGCCGCTTCACGGTCGAGGACCTGCTGGCCTTCCTCGCGGAGGGCCCCACCGACGAGGACGCGTGAGCGCCTCCTTCGCCATACCGTTCGTCGTGGTGATCCTGCTCTTCGCCCTGATCATCGGGCTGATCGTCTCCCGGAACCGCCGCGGTCGATAGCGGGCGGCGGACGCCTCCCGCTCAGAAGCGGAGGGCGCTCTCCCCGAGGGCCGACCAGACGTCGAGCTTGGTGCGCACGCGCTTGATGACCTCGTCGGTGAAGTCGTCGGTGCCGCAGTGGCCGCCGAGGTCGGCGGTGCGGACCTCGTCGCCGATGGCCTCGAGCGCGCTCTCGTAGATCGCGCGCGACACGACCGGCGCGTGCACACCGCCCATGTAGGGCAGCACCGAGGCGGCGGCGAGGATCATGGCCAGCGGGTTGGCGACGTTCTTGCCCTGGAGGGTCGGGGCCGTGCCGTGGGGGGCCTCGGCCATCACCGCTGAGGCGCGGAAGTCCTCGTCGAAGGCCAGCAGCTGCGACTCGGCACCGGCGATCGAGCCGAAGAGCTGGAGCACCATGTCCGACAGGCAGTCGCCGTCGCGGTTGAGCGCCGGCACCACGAGCGCGTCGCCCGAGTGGCTGATCAGCGCCGCGTAGAGGGCGTCGATCAGGAGCGGCTTGTAGCGGACGTCGGGGTGGCGCGCGGCGGCGGCGTCCAGCTCCTCCTTCAACATCCCCTCGTAGACCGGCGAGACGGTCCACTTGGGGCCGCCGAAGACGGTGGCGTGCATGCGCCGGGCCTGCTGGAACGAGAACTCGGCGACGGCGCGGCAGATGCGGCGCGAGATGCGCTCGGTGCGCCAGGCGATCTCGTCGTCGCCCTCCATCTCGCGGTACTCGCGGGCGTTGTAGGCGTCGTCGACGGCCATCCGGACGATCGAGATCGGCGCGTGGATGCCGCCGAGGGGCCGGACACCCGACAGGCGCCGGCCGGTGCGGATGATCACCTTGCCGCCGATCGCCTCGCGCAGGAGGGCGTTCGGGCTGCCGACGTCGCCCGCGTCCTCCGGGGTCACCGTGGCCGCCTTCAGCCCGAAGCCGTGGTGCTTGGTGGCCTCGGCCGCGTCGAACACGACCCGGTTGGCGGTGCGGCGGCGGTTCTCGAGCGACAGGTCGTAGCGCTCGATCACGAGCGGCAGGCCGGTCACCTCCGGGTCGATCACCCGCAGGGCCTCCTCGAGCAGCTCCTGGCCGGTCTGGTCGCCCTCCATCACGACGAGGGTCGTGGGTCCCGGTGAATCGCTCACGCCGTCTCCTCCATCGAGTACACGCGGATCCGCGGCTCCTTGCCGAGGCGCGCGCCCAGCACGGTGATCTCTTCGGCAGTCGCAGGACGCCGCGTGAAGCCCACGGCATCCTCGTGGCTGTCCCACTCGGCCAGGCAGCCGTACTCGCCCGCCCCCGCGTCCACGAACAGCACGTGCCGCCGGCAGCCGTGGGCCGCCGCGGCCAGCCGGCGGGCGATGTCGCGGGCCTCGTCGAGGGTCCCCGGGCCGAGGCGGAAGGACACCTCCGTGCCGTAACCGCTCACGCCCGCCCGCCCGGGGCGCGCAGGCGCGTGAGGTGGGCCGCGATCATCTGGTCGGCGCCGTCCTCGCACTCGGGCATCGCGCCCGCGAGGCGCTCGGCCAGGCGCTCGGCCGCGCCGGCGCGGCCGGCACCCTCCTCAACCTCGCGCAGCGCGGCGACGACCTCGGGGGTGAGCGTCTCCTGCACGGCGACGAGCGGCTCGGAGGCCCGCACGAAGCGCGCGAAGGCGCCGGCCAGGCGCTCCTGGAGGGCGACGCCCTCGTCGAGTGCCGGCAGGGACGCGAGCGCGCGCACGGGGTCATCGCGCCAGGCCGCCAGCTCGAGCGCCCGCGCGGCCACCACCTCCAGGGTGCGCGCGACCTCGGCGGGCTCGCCCCCGAGCGCCAGAAAACGACCGACGGCGCGCGCCAGCTCCCGCAGAGCGGCGGAGTCGACCAGGATCTCGACGGTCTCCCACAGCAGGCTCGCCGACGCCGCCTCGCGGGCGCGCCGCTCGTCGACCTCGGCCGACATCTCGCCGGTGAGACAGAGGAACGCGGGGCCCTCGAACGCGGCCAGGTAGCTGACGCGCCCCTCGGCGGGCTCGACGGCCCGCACCCCGATGGGCGGGCGGCCGGCGAGCCCCGCGGCGGCGTCGCGGGCCGACTCGAGCCGGCGGACGAGCCGTCCGACGACCTCGTCGTCTGCGGTGGATGCGGTCATCAGGTCCACTGTTGCAGAACGGCGCGGCGGCGTCCCGGCACCCCGGGCGTACACTCGCCCCCGTGGTCCGGACCGGCGAGAACCCTCCCCCACCTCCGGCCCGGCTGCCGGGGGCGGGCGACATCGGACGCATGCTCGAGGGCGTGCTGCGCGGACGCGCTCCCCGGGAGATCGCCGGCCCCGGCCGCCGGGCGGCGGTCCTCGTGGTGCTCTACGACCACGTCGGAGAACCCCACCTGCTGCTGACCAAGCGCAGCGAGGCGATGCCCTCGCATCCGGGCCAGGTCTCGCTCCCGGGCGGGGTGATCGACCCGGGCGACCGCTCGGCCCGGGACGCCGCCCTGCGGGAGACCGAGGAGGAGGTCGGGATCCCGCGCACCGCCCTGCGGGTGGTCGGCGAGCTCGACGACGTCGGCACCATGAGCTCGGGCTTCATCATCCGGCCGTTCGTCGCGGTGCTCCAGGGCGAGATGCGGGCGGTCCCCAGCGACGCCGAGGTCGCGCGGATCATGGACGTGCGCGTCCACGACCTGCTGACGGCGGACGTCGCGCTGCCGCCCGACCCGCCGATGCTCTCGCTGCGCTACCCGTTGGCCGGGGAGGACGTCTGGGGGGCGACCGCGCGCATCCTGCGCACCTTCTGCCAGGTGACCCGGTTCGCCCTCAGTGGGCCGGGGGCACCGACAACGGCGCCCGCGGAGGCAGATCCGGCGCGCTGACCCGCCCGGCCTCTCCCTGGAACCCGAGCCGGTCGAGGCGCTCGAGGTGCGCGGCGAGCTCGGCCTGACGGGGGTGGTCGGGCGGCAGCGCCGCCGCGTACTGGGCGACGCGGTCGCGCACCTGGAAGGCGAAGTGCGGCGTCGCCGCGCCCACGAGCTGGGCGAGGACGTCCTCGGACGGGACATCGTGCACGTGCTGTGAGACCGACATGACGGCAGGGTACCAGCGCGGCCCGCGACCGGGATACGATGCCCCATGGCCGGCGTCCGCCGCGCGCTGCTGGGGCTGTGGCTGGAGATCCGGATCATCCCGGTGCTCCTGTGGTCCTACACCGCGATCACGCTCGGAACCGCCCTCGCGTGGAGGGACGGCGGAGAGATCTCCGTGCCCGGCTACCTCGCGGCCCTGGCGGTCGGCCTGCTGCTGCAGGGGCTGGTCGCCCACTGCGTGAACGAGATCGCCGACTGGCGCTCGGGGACCGACCGCGATCCGTCGCCGCGGGTGATCAGCGGAGGCAGCAAGGTGATCGCCTCGGGCCTGCTCGGACCGCGGGCCCTCGCGGCCATCGGCCTGGCCGCCGCACTGGCCGCCGCGGTCGTGGGGATCCTCGCCGCGATGACCTGGGGCTGGGTGCTTCTGGTCTACGGACTGGCGGGCCTGGCGGGCGCCGTCTTCTACACCCTGCCCCCGCTGCGGGCGTCGTATCGCCCGTTCACGGGCGAGGCCATCGCGTTCGTCTGCATCTGGGGCTGCGTGACCGGGGCCTATGTGCTGCAACGCGGCGAGCTGTCGGGGGGCGCGGCGCTCACGGGGATCGCCTACGGCGCGTCCTGCGTGGCGATGCTGATGATGCACCACTACCTCGACCGGGTCCCCGACAGCCGCGCCTTCCCCCCCAAGACGACGACGATCGTCCTGCTGGCGGGCGCCGGACGCCGGTACGCGGTGCTGTGGGCGTCGATCGCCGTGGTGAGCGCGATCGCGCTGACGGCGCTGGTGGACGACCGGTTCCTGATCGCGGCGGCGGGCTTCGCGGCCGCCCTGGCGATCCACGGCAGCGTCACCCCCGACGACCCCGACTCGGTCACGCGCGCCGAGCTCGGAGTGATCCTGCTCGGCATGGCCGCCGGCCTCGGGACCGCCGCCGCCCTGGCGCCGGGGCTCCTGTGGGCCCTCGTGCCGGCCGTGATCCTGGTGCCCCTGGAGCTGATCCTCTCGGGAGCGGCCCACCGCGATCTGATGGCGGCCCGCGCCCGTCCGGCCGCGGCCGTGGAGCGCCGCTCGTGAGCGGCGTCCGGACCGGCACCGCCGTCCCCGCGCCGTCCCCGCTCCGAGCGACATCGACGGGCCGGTCCGGACGGCCCGCCGGAGCCGGCTGGGCTATCATCGGGCGCCCCGAACGACGGGTTGTGCGCAGACGATCATGGCCATGAGAGACGACGACAAGCTGGTCCGGCAGCTCTCGCTGGTCGCCTTCCTGATGTCGCAGCAGCGGCCGGTGACGGCCGACGAGATCCATGAGGCGGTCGAGGGCTACGGCGGCATGACCGAGCAGGCGTTCCTGCGCCGGTTCTACGCCGACCGCGCCGAGATCGAGGCGATGGGCCTGCGGCTGGCGGTGGAGCGCCCGGGCGACGATCCGTTCCAGGGCGACCTGTATGCACTGCCGCCCGAGAACTACTACCTGCCGGAGCTCGACTTCGACCAGGCGGAGCTCTCGGCGCTGCAGACCTGCCTCTACCTGCTGGAGGGCCAGTTCGCCTACGCGGAGCCGCTGCGGCTCGCGCTGCAGCACCTGACGCTCGGCCGCCCGAGCCCGCTCGACGACCACGCCGCGCGCACCGTGTCGGTCAACCTGCTCGGGGGCGACTACTCACCCGAGGTCGCCGCGCACCTCACCAAGATCGAGTCGGCGATCAGCCGGCGCAAGACGATCCGCTTCACGTACTACTCGATCGGCCGCGACGAGCGCTCCGAGCGCGAGATCGACCCGTACAGCCTGCTCTACTCGGCCGGCAACTGGTACATGGTCGGCTTCTCCCACGAGCGCGACGACACCCGGATCTTCCGCCTCTCGCGAATCGAGGGGAGGATCACCTTCAAGACCCGCGCCGAGCACGACTTCCCGGCACCGCAGGACTTCGATCTCTCGCGCTACCGCGACCGCGCACCCTGGCAGCTGGAGGGCGTGGAGCACACCGCCACGATCGCGCTGACGCCGACGATCGCGTGGTGGGTGGAGCAGATGTTCGGCGGTTACGGCACGACGGCCATCGGCGCGGACGGCGCAGGCGTCTACACCACGGCCTTCAACAACCGCCGCGAGCTCGTCTCGTGGATCCTCGGCCTGGGCGCCGAGGCCGAGGTGGTCGGGCCGCCCGAGCTGCGCGATGCCGTCATCGCCGCGCTCGAGCTCGTCGGCGAACGCCACCAGGTGGGCGGCGGTGGTGCGCCGACCCCCCTCGCCCCCGCGGCCCCCGCGCCCGCTCCGGCCGCCCCGGCGACGCCCGCCGGCGGCGCGGGTGGCACCCAGGGGACCCCCGAGCGCGTGGTGCCGGCCGAGCGCTTCGCGCGCCTGCTGGCCCTCATGACGCGTCTGCTGGCCGCCTGCGGCGAGTCGGCCGAGGCCCACATCCCCATCTCCGAGCTGCGGGCGTCGCTCAACCTCGACCGCAAGGTGCTCGAGGACGACATCGGCCTCCTCAACCTCATCAACTTCGGCGGGGGCTGCTACGCCCTCTACGCGCAGATCGAGGGCGACACGGTGGCGGTGCAGAAGGAGACCTACGGCGACCGCTTCGCGCGGCCGGCCCGGCTCTCCCCCCTGGAGGCGAAGGCACTGCTGTGGGCGCTCGACTTCATCGGCGACCGCCTGCCCACCGAGGCCGGGGGGTCGCTCAGCTCGGTGCGGGCCAAGGTCGAGGCGGCCATGGGCAGCGAGGGCCTCCCCACCGTGGAGCTGGGACGCGCCCAGAACGCCAACGCCGGCGTCGCCGCGGCCGTCAGTCAGGCGATCCGCGAGGACCGCCTGCTCGAGATCGACTACTGGACCGAGTCGCGCGGCGCGATCACCAAGCGGATGATCGAGCCCCACCTGCTCGTCAACACGCAGGACGCCTGGTACGTCGTCGCGTTCTGCCGCCGGGCCGACGGCCAGCGGACCTTCCGCCTCGACCGCATCCGGAGCGCCATCCTGCAGGAGGAGCGCTTCGACCGCCGCCCCGAGATCGCGGTCTCGGGGCCCTACATGCCCTGGGGCGCGCACCCGGCGCCCGGCGAGACGGTCGCCCAGAGCGCCTCGGTCTGGTGCAACCCGGCCCTCGCGCGCTGGATGCTCGAGAAGCACCACTCCCGCGAGCGCTTCGCCGACGGTTCGGTGCTCGTCGAGATCCCGTACGCGAGCGAGGACTGGCTCGTGAAGGAGCTCCTCAAGTACCAGGGCGACGCCGTGCTCTTCGAGCCGGTCGCCCTGCGCCGCACCGTCTCCGAGCTCGCCGACGAGGT
>LNEQ01000214.1 GCA_001464995.1 Actinobacteria bacterium Ga0077541 | reverse complement strand
GGCCTGCTAGCGTCGCCCGCCATGCGGCTCCGGCTCCTCATCGCCGGGCTCGGCATCGTCGCGCTGACTCCGGGAACCGTCCTCGCCGCCTGGCTGGCGCCGGCGCGGATCGCCCCGGCCGCCGGCGCCTCGCACTCCTCTCCCGACGCCGCCCTCGCCGGTGGCCGGGCGCTCGCGGCGTGGCTGCGCACGCCGACCCCGGCGGCTCCCACCGGCCGGGTCGTCGTCGCGGCGCGGCCCCGGCCGAGCGGCCCCTGGGCCCGGCGCACGCTGTCCGGCGCCGGGGCCCGCGCTCCCCGGGTCGCCCTCAACGCCGGCGGGGACGCCGCCGTGGCCTGGGTCAGCGGCCTCTCGGTCGTGGTGGCCGTCCGGCGCGGGGCGGGGGGAGGCTGGGCCGTCGCCCGGGTGGCCTCGGCGGGCGGCCCGGTACAGGATCTGAGGGTCGCCGTGGCGCGCACCGGCCGCCCCGTTGCGATGTGGAGCGAGCGCCGGGGTGACTCCTTCGTGGTCCATCTCGCCACGCGCCCGTCCGCTCGTGCCGGGTGGGGCCTCACCCCGGCGCGGCTGACCACGCCGGGTCCGGCTCCGCCGTCGCTCGCCCTCAGCCCCGGAGCCGGCGCGCTGGTCGCCTGGGTCGAGGACGGGCACACGTTGAGCGCCCGTACCCGCGACGGCGCCTTCGAGCGACCGGGTGAGATCTCGGGCGAGGAGTCGGCGTCCCCCGGCGCGGGCCTGAGCCCCCGCGGGGCGGGGCTCGTGGCATGGGGCGCCGGCCTCCCCGGGGGCACCTCGGTCGTGCTCGGCGCCGACCGCGCGTCCGCCGGTACGGCGTGGGGGGCGCCGGAGGACCTCGGGATCGGCCGCGCCCCACAGGTGGCGCTGAACGACCGCGGCGACGCGGTCGTCGCCTGGAGCCTCGACGGCATGGGCGAGCCCCAGGGGGTCGAGGCCGCCGTCCGGAGACGGGGCGGCGCATGGCACGCCACGACCGTGGTGCCGCGCCGCACCTGCCGCTGCGCGATCTCGGTCCGTCGCGCGGCGGTCGACGGGGAGGGGGCGGTGCTCGTCGCGTGGAGCCGTCACGACGCCGAGGGCGCGGGCGGGGGAGGGGCGGCGGCCGGCCGCGCCGGAGGCTCGGCCTGGACGCGCCCGGGCCTTCGCGCGCTGCGCGTGCGCGGGGCTCCGGCCGTCGCCGGAGGGGCCGCCGCGGGCGGCATCGCGGTGTGGATCGAGGACGGGCCGTCGGGGGGAGTGCTCGCCGCCACCCTGGCGGGGTGAGGCCGCCTTGGTTTCGGGCGGCGGTGCTGCTTCGATACCGGCGGATCCCACGGGGCCGAGGAGGCCGATGACCACGACCGCGCAGGCACAGCAGACCGTCTCCCACTGGCCGCTCGCGCGGCGGGTGGTGTCCGGGTTCGTGCAGCCCGGCGGCCCGGCGATGGTCGCCCGGGCGGCCGAGGGCGGCGGGCTCGGCGAGGGCAGCCGCGTCGTCGAGCTGGCGCCGGGGCTCGGACTGACCTCGGCGCTCGTCGCCGGGCGCGGAGTGCGCACCTGGACCGGGGTCGAGCCGGACGCCATGGCGGCCGGCCACCTGCGGAAGGCCATGGCGGGCGCCGGGCGCGAGGTCGTGCAGGCACCGCTCGGCGCGACCGGCCTGGAGGAGGGGGCGGCGTCGGTGGTGCTCGCAGACGCCCTGCTCAGCACGCTGGCCGAGGACGACAGGGCCGCGGTCCTCGCCGAGGGCGCGCGCCTGCTGCGCGCCGGCGGCCGGCTCGTGGTGCTCGACGTCACGCCCGCGGCCGGGGTCCACGGCGCCGCGGCCGGACGCGCGGCGCTCGAGGACGCCGGGATCGCCATGCTCGACGTCGACGCCTGGCGGGCCGCCCTCGAGGCGGCGGGCCTGGTCGTGGTGGGATCGCTCACCGGGCCGCTCGACCTGCCCGCGCCCCCCGCCCTGATGCGCGAGGCGGGTCCCCGGCTCGCGCTGAGGATCACCCGCGAGGTCGCGACGGACGGCGCCGTGCGCGGGCCGGCGATCGCCGCTCGCGACGCGCTTGCGATGCACGCCCCGGTGCTCCGCTCGGTGGTGGCCGTCGGTGAGATGCCCCTGATCTTGGGAATGCGCCGCCCGCGTCGATAACGTCGGGGTGATGAGCCCCCGCCGCACCGCCTCCCTCGCCGCCGTCCCCCTTTGCCTGGGTGCGCTCGCCGTTGGCACCGCGACGGCCGCCCCGACCGATCCCGCCCCGGCGCCGCCGGCCGCCGAGGTCCCGGTGGCCCCCACGGGGAAGGTCGCCTGGGTGGGGCGCGTCCTCGCGCCGGTCACCGCCCGCGCGGCGCCGCGCCGCTCGGGTAGGGCGAAGATGGTCGTCCAGCCGATCGCCCCCTTCGCACAGGGCGCGACGACGCTCCTGATCACCCGGTCCGTCGTCAAGGACGACGTGCGCTGGGTCGAGGTGCTGCTCCCGCGGCGCCCCAACGGCAGCCGCGGCTGGATCCCGGCCGACGTGCTCTCGCTCAGCACCACCCCCTTCCGGATCTCGATCGACGTCAGCGAGCGCCGGCTGACGCTGCTCCGCGCGGGCAAGCGCGTCTTCAGCACCCGCATCGCGGTGGGCAAGCGCGGCACCCCGACGCCGACCGGCAGGTGGTTCGCGGTCGCCGAGCTCGTGCGCACCAACCAGCCGGGCGCGTTCCTCGGCCCCATCGTCCTGCCGCTCACCGGCTACTCGGAGACGCTCAACGAGTTCGCGGGTGGCGACGGCCGCGTCGCGATCCACGGCACCAGCCTCCCGAGCCTGATCGGCTCGGCGGCCAGCAACGGCTGCATGCGGATGCGCAACGCCGACGTCGTGCGCCTCTCCGGCGCGGCGCGCCCCGGCACCCCGGTCTCCATCCTGCCCTGACACACTGGGGGCGATGCTCCCGCTGCCGCGACTCGCCGACGACAGGGTCCTGCTGCGGCCGTTCGGCGAGGACGACGTGCCGGCCGTGACGGCGTGCTGCCAGGACCCGCTGATCCAGCGCTTCACGCGCATCCCGTATCCGTACGACGAGGACGACGCCCGCGATTTCATCACCGGCGCGCCCGCCCGGCGGCTGATGGGGGAGAGCATCGACCTGGCGATGGCCGATCCCGACGACGACCGGCTCCTGGGCGCCATCGGCCTCGTGATCGACCGGCACGACGTCCACCGCGCCGAGATCGGCTACTGGGTCGCCCCCGCCGAGCGCGGCCGCGGAGTCGCCGGCAGGGGTCTCGCGCTGCTGTCGGCGTGGGCCGTCACCGACGGCGGCTTCGCGCGCCTCGACCTGCAGGCCGCCCTGGCCAACGCCGCGTCGCTGCGCGTCGCCGAGCGGTGCGGCTTCGTGCGCGAGGGAACGTTGCGCGAGGCCTGGTACCGCGGTCCCTCCCGCACCGACATGGCCCTCTTCTCGCTTCTGCCCGGCGATCCGCGCCACGGATAGCAGGCAGCCCACGAGCCGGGACCGCCGCCGGTCGCCGGAGCCGGGCCGTGGGGCCGGCGACGCTTGACTCTCTCCCGGGGGGAGACGTCAGGGTGTGTGGCATGACGAATCCGGCGACCATCCACACTCCCCCCGAGCTCGCGGACCTCCCGGCTCGCTCCGTCCTCGCGATCGACGGGGAGGGTCGTCCCGAGGGCCCTTCGTTCCAGGCCGCGGTCGCGTTCTTCGACCGGTTGTTCGGACACGACCTGATCCTCGAGGGCGCCTACTGGTCGGGCGACGATCCCCTGAGTTTCGATCTCGCTCATCCGGAAGGGTGGCGCTGGACTCTCGCCGCCCCGGCGCCGGTGGTGCCGGTCGAGGGCGCGCGCCGCGAGATCCGGGCAGCGGAGCGCGTGGCCAGACTCATCCATCACGGCCCGTATGAGGGGGAGGGCCCGTCGCTCGCGGCGCTCGATGCCTTCATCCGGTCGCTCGGCCTCCGGCCGGCCGGGCCGCACACAGAGGTCTACCTGACCGATCCCCGCAGGGTCGCGGTGTCGGAACTCCGCACCGAGTTACGGGTGGCGGTGCGGTGAGCCATGGCCCGACCGCGCGGTTGATGCCCATCGGCCGGCTGGCGCGCCTCAGCCGGCTCTCGGTGAGGCTGCTGCGCCGGTACTCGGATGACGGCCTGCTCCCGCCGGCGTGGGTCGATCCGCAGTCCGGCTATCGCTACTACCGGCCCGAGCAGGTCCGGGCGGCCGCGACGATCGCCTTGCTGCGCTCGCTCGGCGTGCCGCTGGCCGGTGTCCGCGACATCCTCGGTGCCGCCGACGAGGTGGCACTCGGCGCGCTGCTCCGGGCCGAACAGGCCCGGGCGGAGGAGGAGCTGCGGGCCCGCGCGCAGGCGCTGGCGGGGCTCGAGCGCCTCGTCCGCACCCCCCCGGCGATCCACTACGACGTGGCCGTCTCCGATCGGCCGGTGCGCCGCCTGGCGGTGCTGACCGGTGCCGTCAGCGTCGAGGACCTCGGGCCCGGGACCGCGAGGCTCTGCGATGCCGTCTCCGAGCGACTGGCCTCGGCGGGAGTCGGCGCCGGCGAGGCTCTTGTGGCCATCTTCCCACTGGACCTGACCGACACGGTCACCGTGGCGGTCGGAGCGTCGCTGCCGGCCCATCGGCCGCTTCCCGACGGGCTCACCGAGTGGACCCTGCCCGGCGGGGCATGGGCCGGGACGGTGCACGTCGGTCCCTACGATGCGCTCGCCTTGGCGTACGCGGCGCTGTTCGAGCGGCTGGCCGAGCTCGGGCATGACGCGCTGGGTCCCGTCGAGGAGACGTACCTCACACCCTCGCCCTCGACCCCGCCGGAGGAGATCGTCACGAGGCTCGCCGTCCCCGTCAGCCGGACATGACGGCCCTGCGGGCGGCCGCGGCGCCGTGCCGTGGAGGCGCCCGGGGGCCCGTGGTGGCTCGGGCTGCCGCGAGCGGGGGTCGCCGCGGGGCCACCTCAGGGCCGGGGCGACGGGCGAGCTTTCGGATCGTCGACTCGATCCGGCACCCGCTCGGCGAGCGCGATCAGGCAGAAGCGGCGCAGGTGGAGCGAGTCCGAGACCTCGCGCACGAGCGCCTCGTCACCCCGGCCCGAGCGCTGCGTGTCGAGCATCAGGCGCACGAAGCGGTCCATCGGGATGGTTGGGCGCCCGTGCACCGGCGCGTGCCGATTGCAGGCGCCCACCATCGGCTCGAGGAGCGCCGCCCCCTCGAGTAGCCGATCGAGCGCGGCCAGGTCGGCCGGCAGCTCGCGCACCTCGATCGGCGGCCCGAGGTCGAACAACGACTCCGCCCGCCCACCCGACAGACGAAGCATCCAGGCCTCAGAATGACCCGATTTGCAGGTGAGAGCCTGACGTCGTCCTCGGACGCCACGACCCGCTCAGACGCGACCACCTCTAGGGCAAGTGACTAGTCTGAGTGCCTCCGTGACCGGCACCAGGGGAGAGACGAGTTGAGCGGCGAGACTGATGAGGGCGGGACGATCTGGGAGGACGGCCTCGGCCGCAGGGATCTCGACGCGCGGGTGCTGTGGGAGGGCGAGGAGGCCCTCACCGCCGACCCCCAGTCGGTGCGCTACGGCGACGGGCGGGCGCGGGTGGTGGCCCAGGCCGTGATCGGTGGACCGGTGTTCCGCGGCCGTCCGGCGGTGGACGTGCTGCTGAGCGAGGGGCTACGGCCGGTCTACGCGCGGCTCACGCCCGAGCAGGCCCGCGCGGTGGCGGCGCTCCTGACCCAGGCGGCCGACCGCGCGGACGGCGGATAGCGCTCGTGGGCGGACCCGAATGCTTTTCGTCCGATACCAGGACTTCGAGCTTCGGTTTTGGCGTAATCCGACCGCCGCCCTAATCTTGCGGGAATGTCGCCGCGACGCCTGACGGATCTGCCGGCGGGAGCACTCGCCCGCGCGCTGTTCGACGCCGTACCCGACGGAGTGCTGGTGCTCGACGCCGCCGGCGTCGTCGTCGACGCCAGCGAGACCCTCTGCGAGATCCTGGGCTACCCGCGTCAGGAGATCGTCGGCCGCACGCCGCCCCACCCGTGGTGGGTGGACGGGATGCTGCCCGCGGTCCCGCGCTTCGGGCCGGCCGGGGCCCGCGAGGCGCCGGCGGTGCTGGTGCGGCGCGACGGCACCACGATGCCCGCCACCGTCCGCTGGGTGTCGCTGGGCGACGGCCTCGACTCCGAGGCGCCCGGGTCGGTCGTCGTGGTCGGCCGCGCCACGTCGGCCCAGGGGCTGCCACTGGGCGACGACGGCTACCGGTCGGTGGTGGAGGCCCTGCGCGAGGGGGTCGTCGTCCACGGGGCCGACGGCACCATCGTCTCGTGCAACCCGAGCGCGGAGCGCATCCTGCGCCTGGCCGCGTCGGAGATCGTCGGCCGCGACTGGTCGCACTGGCGACCGGTGCGCGAGGACGGGGGCGCCTTCGGGCCCGGTGACATCCCGAGCACCGTGGCGGCCGCCACCGGGCGGCCGCAGGCCGACGTGGTGATGGGGCTGCGCACGGGCGAGGGCGAGGTTCGCTGGATCTCGGTGAACGCCGAGCCGGTGCCGGGGGACGACGGCCGCCCCTCGGCCGTGGTGGCGAGCTTCTCCGACTTCGCCGAGCGGCGTCGCGGCCAGGAGCTGGTGAACCGGCTCGGGCGCATCCTCGAGCAGTCGCGCGACGAGGTGCACGTGTTCGACTCGCGCACGCTGCGCCTGGTGCAGGTCAACCGCAGCGCGGTGAGCAACACCGGGTACCCGATGGACGAGCTGCACCGGATGACGCCGCTCGACCTGCTGCCCGAGCTCGACGCCGACGCCTTCGAGGCCATCGTCGAGCCGCTCCGCAGCGGGGACGTGGAGCGCGTGCAGTTCGAGACGGTCCACCGGCGGCGGGACGGCTCGACCTACCCGGTCGAGGTGCGCATGCAGCTCGTCGGATCGGAGACCCCGCCCGTGATCGCGGCCGTGGTGCTCGACATCACCGCGCGTCACGCGGCCGAGCAGGAGCTGCGCGGACGCGAGGCGGAGAACCGGCGCCTGGCCGTCGAGCAGGGCGCGCTGCGCCGTGTCGCGACCGCCGTGGCGCTCGAGGACGATCCGCAGTCGGTGTTCGACCTCGTGTGCGAGGAGGCGGTGCGGCTGATCGGCGCGACCAGCGGCGGCCTGGTGCGCTTCGAGGACAACCGCTCCGTCTCGGCGATGGGGTCGTGGTCGACGGCCGGCTCGTCACCGACCTTCCCCCCCGGCGAGTCGCTCGACGGCTCCGGAATGGCGGCGCAGGTGGCCCGCACCGGCCGCCCGGCCCGCACGGAGGGCTCCGAGGCGCGGGCGGGGCGCGAGGTCGCGGTCGCCGTGCCCGTCAGGGCCGGCGAGCGCCTCTGGGGTGCGATCGGCGTCGCGGGCATCGGCGACGACCGCGCCGTGCCCGATCCGGCCGGCCGCCTCGGCCGCTTCGCCGAGCTCGTCGGGATCGCCGTCAGCAACGCCGAGGCCCGGGGGCGCCTGGCGGCGCTCGCGGCCACCGACCACCTCACCGGTCTCGCCAACCACCGCACCTTCCAGGAGCGCCTCGGCCAGGAGGCCGTGCGGGCCTCCCGCCACGGCCGGCGCTTCTCGCTGGTGCTGCTCGACATCGACCACTTCAAGCGCGTGAACGACGACCTCGGCCACCAGATGGGCGACGCGGTCATCCGGGAGGCGGCCCGCCGCCTGGACGCTCTGGGGCGGGCCGGGGACCTGATCGCCCGTGTGGGCGGCGACGAGTTCGCCTGGCTCATGCCCGAGACCGGCGGCATGGAGGCCTGGAGGGCCGCCGACCGGGCGCGTGAGGCGATCGCGGCCGAGCCGTTCCCGGGGGTGGGCCACCTCACGATCTCCGCCGGCGTGTGCGACCTCGACCAGGCGCCCCAGCAGAGCGAGCTCTTCCGCCTGGCCGACGGCGCGCTCTACTGGGCCAAGCAGCACGGCCGCGACGTCGCCTTCCTCTACTCGCCCGAGGTCGTCGAGGTGCTCTCCGACGCCGAGCACGCCGAGCGGCTGACGCGGCTGCAGGCGCTCCAGAGCATCCGCGTGCTCGCCCGCGCCGTTGACGCGAAGGACCCCTCCACGCGTCAGCACTCCGAGCGCGTCGCCGAGGTGGCCAAGGTCCTCGCGGGGGCGCTCGGCTGGTCGTCGGAGGACGCGTCCGCCCTGCGCGACGCCGGCCTGGTGCACGACGTGGGCAAGATCGCCGTGCCCGACGCGATCCTCTTCAAGCCCGATCGCCTGACGCCCGACGAGTTCCGCCGCGTCACCGCCCATGCGGCGCTCGGCGCGGAGATCGTCGCCGACGTGCTCTCGGGCGCGCAGGTCGCGTGGGTGCGCGGCCACCACGAGCGCTGGGACGGGCAGGGTTACCCGGACCGCCTGGCGGGGGAGACCATCCCGGAGGGCGCGCGCATCCTGACGCTCGCCGACGCGTGGGACGTGATGACATCGGAGAGGCCGTACGGAGTGCCGCTGTCGCGCGAGGACGCGCTGGCCGAGTGCCGGCGGTGCTCGGGCGCCCAGTTCTGGCCGGCCGCCGTCGAGGCGCTCGAGCGCTCCGTCCAGGAGGGCCATCTGCCCTCCGACCGGTAGCCGGCACCCGCACCGACCCAAAGGGGGGACGATGGATCTGAGGGGCAACGCGGTGACCTGGCTGGGTCACGGGACCTGGCTTTGGGAGACCTCCGAGGGCACGCGCCTCCTCGTCGACTGCTGGCTCGAGGGGAACCCCTCGACGCCCGAGGAGTTCAAGGACCCGGCCGCCGTGAAGGCCGACGGCATCCTGATCACGCACGGCCACTTCGACCACATCGGCCAGGGCGGCGCCGAGGCCGTGGCCGCGATCAGCGCGAACGGCGCTCCCCCCACCTTCGCGATGTTCGAGGTCGCGGCCTACCTCGGGGGCAAGGGCGCCGAGGTGACCGGCTTCAACATCGGGGGCGCCGTCGAGGTGGCCGGGGTCACGGCCACGATGGTGCAGGCGGTGCACTCGGGCGGCATCACCGACGACGACGGCGCGATCGTCTACGGCGGCCCCCCCGCCGGGTTCGTCCTCGAGTTCCCGGACGGCCTGGTCGTCTACCAGGCCGGCGACACCGACGTCTTCGGCGACATGGCGCTGATCGGCGAGATCTACTCGCCCGACGTCAGCGTGCTGCCGGTCGGCGACTTCTACACCATGGGCCCCCGGCAGGCGGCCCACGCGGTCCGCCTGCTCGGCGCGACGCAGGTGCTCTGCGGCCACTACGGGACCTTCCCGGCGCTCGCCGGGAGCCCGGCGAAGCTGCGCGAGCTGGTCGGCGGCGGGGTGGACATCCCCGACACCGTCCCGGGGGTGCGGCTCACCTCCTGAGCGGGCGGCGGGGCCGGGTCGGCGCGGGATCCGGCCCCGCCGGCCGGGATCAGCCCGGCCGCAGCTCCGCGAGCGCGGCATCGACCGCGCGCGCCACGAACCCCTCGTCCACCGGCTGGCGGGCGATCATGGCCCGGTAGAAGAGGGGCCCCACGATCAGGGCGACCGCGTCCTCGACGTCGAGGCCTGCGGGCAGGTCGCCGCGCGCGACCGCGCGGTGCAGGATGGCCGTGAGCGGCCGGCGGCCCTCGCTCAGCGTCGCCTGGTGCAACCGCTCGAGCTCGGCGTCGCGGCCGGCGGCGTCGGCGAGCGAGCCGATGGCCGAGCACCACCCGGCGTCGTTGAGCTTGAGGGTGAGGCCGCCCAGGATCACGCGCAGGTCCTCGCGCAGCGACCCGGTGTCCGGCGAGGGGAGCGCCGCATCCGCGCACACCCCGAAGGCCTCGGCCAGCAGCGCCTCGCGGCTCGGCCAGTGGCGGTAGATCGTGGTCTTGGCGGCTCCGGAGCGGTTGGCGACGGCCTCGATGCTGACGCCCGAGAAGCCCTCCTCGGCGATCAGCGCCGCGCAGGCCTCGATGATGGAGGCCTTCGAGCGGATCACCCGCGGATCGGCACGCATGTCGTGGATTCGTCCTCCGGTCCCTTGCGCACTTCGCTACGGCGGCGTATCGTACCGCGCGTTCGCTACGAGACCGTAGCAGAAGACCTTCGTCCGACGGTGAGGAGTGCCCGGTGAGCTCGACCGACTCGCGCAAGTGGATCGCACTGGTCCTGCTGTGCGCGACCCAGTTCCTGGTGGTGCTCGACGTCGCCATCGTCAACGTCGCGCTGCCGTCCATCCAGACGGCCCTCGACTTCTCGCAGGAGGATCTGCAGTGGGTGGTGAGCGCGTACACGCTCACGTTCGGCGGCCTGCTGCTCCTCGGCGGCCGGATGGCCGACCTGCTCGGCCGCCGCCGCGTCTTCATGGCGGGCCTGGTGGTGTTCTCGCTGGCGTCGCTGGCCTGCGGGTTCGCGCAGACCGACACCGTCCTGATCATCGCCCGCGCCGTGCAGGGGATCGGCGCCGCGATCATCTCGCCGGCGGCCCTGTCGATCCTGGTCACGACCTTCGACGAGGGCGCCGAGCGCAACAAGGCCCTCGGGATCTGGGGCGCCATCGCGGGCATCGGGGGCGCCGCCGGCGTCCTCGCCGGCGGCATCCTCACCGACA
>LNEQ01000213.1 GCA_001464995.1 Actinobacteria bacterium Ga0077541 | reverse complement strand
TCGTCATCGAGCTCCGGGCCGCGGCTCCGCTGATGCCCCTGGGCATCTTCCGCCTGCGCAGCCTGACCGGGGCCAACATCGTGGGGCTGCTGCTCGGCGCCGCCGTCTTCTCGGTGTTCTTCTTCCTGTCGCTCTACATGCAGCAGGTTCTCGGCTACTCCGCGCTGAAGTCGGGCTTCGCCTATCTCCTGGTCGCCGTCACGATCATCCTCGCCGCGGGCGCCTCGCAGGCGCTGGTGACGCGCTTCGGCACCAAGTTGATCCTCGCGATCGGAATGGCCCTCCTGACGCTCGGGCTGCTCTACTTCACCCGGATCGACGTGGACGGCACCTACCTCGTGGACCTCGTTCCGGGCTTCCTGCTGGTCGGCGTGGGGCTCGGGTTCGCCTTCGTCCCGGTGTCGATCGCCGCCCTGCAGGGCGTGCGGGAGCACGAGGCCGGGGTCGCATCCGGGCTCATCAACACCTCGCAGCAGATCGGCGGCGCGCTCGGCATCGCCATCCTGTCGACGATCGCGACGACGCACACCGAGGGCGTCATCCGGGACGCCGGTGGGAGCCAGGACGCGATCGCGGGGGCGCTCACCGAGGGCTTCCAGTACGCGTTCGCCGTGGGCGCCGGGATGGCGCTGATCGGCCTGATCGCGACGCTCGTGCTCCTCGACCGGCGCGACCACACGCACCCGGTCGTCGAGACGGTGCCCGCCGAGTCCTGACCGCGGGGCCCGGCGCCGGGGTGCGGGCCCGCCCCGGCGACCCGGGCCGCGGTCCGCCGGGGCCGCCCGCGGTCTGATGCGCCCCGCGAGGGGGGACCGGGAGGGCCTCCGATGGACCGGGGGAGGGGCCGGGGCGGCCGGGGGAGAGGCGGGCCCGGAAAAAAGAGGGGCGGGGAGGGGGTGGGAGGACTGGAAAACCGCGTGAGAACGCCGATCATCCCCCGCGTGAGCACCGAAAGCATCCATCGCCGGATCCCCCTCCTCCTGGTTCTCTGCGCCCTCCTCGGGGGCCTCTGGCTCGCCGCCGGCGCCGCCCGCGCAGCCACCGTGACGGTGGCCCCGGGCGACACCCTCAGCGCCATCGCCGCGCGCAACGGCACCTCGGTCGCGGCCATCGCGCGCGCCAACGGCATCGGCGATCCGGACCGGGTCCACGCGGGCACGCGGCTGACGATCCCCTCCGGGGGCGGCGCGAGCGCGGGCCCTGCGGCCGCGGGGTCCGCCGCCGGATCCCACCGTGTCCGCCCGGGCGACACGCTGGGCGCCATCGCCGCCCGCCACGGCGTGAGCGTCAGCGCCCTGGCGTCGGCCAACGGCATCGCGAACCCCGACCTGCTGGCCGTCGGCCGGCTCCTCGCCATCCCCTCGGGCGGCGGATCCCCGTCGGCCGGCGCGGTCGCCACCTCGTCACCGGGCGGTGCGTCCTACCGGGTCCGGGCGGGCGACACCCTGGGCGCGATCGCCGCCCGCCACGGCACCTCGGTCGCCGCCCTCGCGGCGCACAACGGCATCGCGGATCCCGGGATGATCTCCGTCGGCCGGGTGCTGAGCCTGCCCTCCGCCGTCTCCGCCGCCGCCCCCCGCGCCGCGACCGCGCCCGCATCCTCGTCGCAGGTGGCCGACCTCATCGCCCACCACTCGGCGCGCTACGGGGTCGACCCGTCACTCGCCCGGGCCATCGCATGGCAGGAGAGCGGCTGGACCCAGAGCGCCCGCTCGAGCGTGGGCGCCGTCGGCGTGATGCAGCTGATGCCCGACACGGCCCGCTGGCTCGGCCGCGACGTGGTCGGCCGGCGCCTCGACCCGGAGCGGCTCGAGGACAACATCGAGGGCGGCGTCGCCTTCATCGGCTGGCTCGGCCGTCACGCCGGCGACACCCGTACGACCATCGGCGCCTACTACCAGGGGCTGTCGTCGCTGCGCCGCATCGGCCCCTACGACGACACGAAGACCTACGTCGCCAACGTGCTCTCGCTGAGGGGGCGCGTGTAGAGCGAGCGGCCGCCCCCGGCCAGCGGGAAGCGGCCGAGCTCGCGGAGGATCTCTCGGCCGCTCGCGTTCTCGCGGTCGCGCAGCCAGGTGTAGTCGCGCAGCTCGGCGGTGCCGACCGCGCAGAGCAGTCCCCCGAACACCACGGCGAACACGGGGCCGAGCGACACGGCGAGCGCCGTCAGCAGGAGGCCGACCGCCACCTTCACCAGGCTCCGGCGCGTGGTCGCGCTGTGCTCCTCCACGCGCGCGTCACCGGGCGCCGGGAGGACCTCGGCGAGCCGGAGCCAGCGCGACCCGTAGACGCTGAAGGCGCCCATCACGGCGAAAGCCACGAGGAACGGGATCACGGCGCGGACCGGCTCGAGGTCGCTGCCGGTCAGGGCGGCGACCAGGCAGGCGAGGCCGAGGGCGAACTGACCGAGCCCGGTGACACGGAGCTCGGTGGACAGGCGGGCGATGCGCCGCGCGGGGGAGGTCTCTGGCACGGGCTGGGATACTGGCACACGTGGCGCCCGAATCTGAGCCTGAGCCCGGACTCCGCGAGTACCGGGAGCGCCGCGACTTCGGCGCCACGCCCGAGCCCGCGCCCGGGCGGGCCGCCGCGCCGGGCGGCGCGCCCCGGTTCACGGTGCAGCGGCACGCCGCCCGGGCGCTCCACTTCGACCTGCGCCTCGAGGCCGGCGGCGCGCTGGCGTCGTGGGCGGTTCCCAAGGGGCTCCCGCTGCGCGAGGGCGTCCGCCGGCTGGCCGTGCGGACCGAGGACCACCCCCTGGAGTACCTGGACTTCGCGGCGGTGATCCCCGAGGGCCAGTACGGGGCCGGCCGCATGACGGTGTGGGACACGGGTACCTGGGAGGAGGAGCTCCGCACCGAGGACGAGTGGAAGGTGATCCTCGACGGCGCGATCCTCCGCGGGCACTATCACCTCGTGCGCACCGGCCGGCGCGGCGGCAAGGACGAGTGGCTGGTCTTCCGCTCGGGCAAGGGGCCTCCCGGCCCGCCCGACCCCGCCGCCCGCTTCCGCGACCTGAGGCCGATGCTGGCCACCCTCGCCGACGCGCCCGCCGACGACCCCGGGTGGGCGTACGAGCTCAAGTGGGACGGCTACCGCGCCCTCGCGCTGGTCACCTCCGAGGGGACGGTCCTGCGCAGCCGCACGGGCCGGGACTTCACCGCGGCGTACCCCGCCCTCGCCGACCTGCGGCACGGCCTGCTCTGCCAGGAGGCGGTGCTCGACGGCGAGATCGTCGTGCTCGATGCGGCGGGGCGGCCCGACTTCGGCGCCCTGCAGAACGGCCGCGGCCCGTTCACCTTCGTCGCCTTCGACCTGCTGTACATCGACGGCGAGTGGATCGACGGGGAGCCGTGGGACCGGCGCAGGGACCGCCTGGCCGCGGTCGTCTCGCCGGATTCGCGCCCCGCCCTCATGCTGAGCGACCACGTCGTGGGCACCGGACGCGACCTCTTCGCCCTCGCCCGCGAGAACGACCTGGAGGGGATCATCGCCAAACGGCGCGACGCCCCCTACCGCGCGGGCCGCAGGACGCCGGACTGGCTGAAGGTGAAGACCCATCAGGAGGCGGAGGTCGTGATCGGCGGGTTCACCGAGGGCGCGGGCTCGCGGCGCGGCACGGTCGGGGCGCTGCTGGTCGGAGAGCCCGGCCCGGACGGGCTGACGTATCTGTCGCACGTCGGATCCGGCCTCACCGACGCGGTCGCGCGAGGGCTCTGGGACCGCCTCCGGGCCTCCGAGATCCCGGCGACGCCGTTCGCCAACGATGTCCCGGCCGCGCCGGCGAAGCCCCGCTGGGTGCGGCCCGAGATCGCCTGCGAGGTGCGCTACTCGGAGCGGACGTCCGACGGACGGCTGCGGGCGCCGGTGTTCCGCGGGCTGGTCCACTCCGCCGACGAGGCGCCCGACGTGCCGAGCGGGCCCTTCTCGGCGGCGGACGGCAGCCGGCGTGTGCAGGAGGGCGAGCGCACCGTGACGCTCACCAACCTCGACAAGCCCTACTGGCCGCGCGAGGGGATCACCAAGGGCCATCTGCTCGACCACTACCTGCGCATGGCCCCGGTGCTCGTGCCGCACCTGGTGGGCCGGCCGATGATCCTGAAGCGCTATCCCGACGGCATCGAGGGCGAGTTCTTCTTCCAGCACACGGTCAACGACGCGCCCGCCTGGATGCGCCGGGCCGAGCTGTCGCGCGGGGGCAAGCCCGACGAGAAGACCAGCCGGTACGTCGTCGTGGACGACGCGATGTCGCTGCTGTGGCTGGTGAACCTCGGCTGCATCGAGCTCAACCCCTGGCAGAGCCGGGCCGACGCGCCCGACGAGCCCACCTACGTGCTGTTCGACCTCGACCCCGCCGACGGCCTGCCGTTCGGCCGGGTGGTGGAGGCCGCGCGCATGGTCGGTGACGCCCTCGAGGCGCTCGGCCTGCGGGGCTACCCCCGCACCTCGGGCGCCACCGGCATGCACATCCTGGTGCCCGTGGTCCCCGGGCTGACCTTCGACGCCGTCCGCCTCTTCGCCCGCGTGGTCAGCGAGGGCCTCGTGCGCGCCCGTCCCGACCTGGTCACCACGGTCACCCGGGTCGCCGACCGCGGCCCGCGGGTCTACCTCGACCACAACCAGAACGGCCGCGGCCGCAGCATCGCGTCGCTCTACTCCGTGCGCCCGCGCCCCGGCGCGCCCGTCGCCACGCCGCTGCGCTGGGATGAGGTGCGCGAGGGCCTCGACCCGCGCGAGTTCACGATGGGCGCCGTCGCGCGCCGGGTGGAGCGTGAGGGCGACCTCTCGCGCGGGCTGATCGACGACCTCCAGGGTCTCGAGGAGGCCGTCGCGCGACTGGGCGCGGCGTGAGGCGGGGTCTCGTGGCCCTGCTGGCCGCCGCCGCCCTCGCCGGCGCGGGGTGCACGCAGGGGCCCGAGCCCTCCCGCGCCGGGATCGAGCCGCCGCCCTCGGGGACCGGCTACTTCGTGGGCGCCGGCGCCGACGGCCTCGGCGCATCGCTCGACCTGCTGGCCGACGACCCGGTGGTGCGGCTGGTGGACGCCGCGTTCGCCGCGCGCGACGGGGGGCGGAGCGTGCCGGCGGTCGGTGTCGCCTCCGTGGTCAACGACGGTCCCGTCGGCACGCCGATGCCCCGCTTCATCGCCGACCTCGCCACGGGCCGGGCGCTGCCCCTGCGGGAGGCCGCCGACGTGCTGCGCCCCGGGGAGGGCCCCGAGGCGCGCAGGGCGCTCGCCCGCCTCGCCGCGCTGCCGGCCCGGGTCGGGGCCGAGGGTGCGGCGACGGCCTACGTGGTGCTCCTGGCGGTGCCCGTCGCGGAGGTCGAGTCGGTGCGCATGGTGGTGCCGCGAGGGCCCCAGATCACCCTCGCGGCACGTCGCCGGTAGGGGACCGGGCCCCGACGGCGAAATGACAGCGCGTGCCCCCCGACGTCCACGCCCTCGCCGAGCGACTCAAGCGCGACTACGAGCGCTTCAGCCCCGCCCAGCAGTCGCTCGCCCGCTACCTGGCCGACCACCTGGCCGACGTGCCGCTGCTGTCGGCGCACGAGGTCGCGCGGGCGTCGCACTGCAGCCCGGCCACCGTCGTGCGCTTCGCGCAGGCCCTCGGGTACTCGGGCTATCCGGAGATGCAGCGCATCGTCCGCCGCGCCCAGCGGCCCGGCCTGCCGCCGCGACCGGGTGACCGCCAGCTCGGCCTGCCCTTCTCGGCCGAGGGCCTCGACGCCGCCCTCGCGGCCGAACGGCTCGCGCTCGACGACGCCGCCGAGCGGCTGACGAGCTCCGGCCTCGGGGCCGTCGTGGCCGCCCTCGCCCCGCGCACCCCGCTGATCATCGCCGGGGAGGGACACGCGCGCACCGTCGTGACGCTCATCGAGGAGCGGCTCGCCCGCGCCGGCCGTCCGGTCGCCGCGGTCACCTCGCTCGATCCCTCGACGCGCGCCTGGCTCGACGCGCTGGGCCCCGGTGGGGGCGTGCTGGCGATCGCGATCGGGCGGGAGTCGCGCGTGGCCCAGGCGGCGGTCTCGGCCGCGCGCAGCGCCGGCGTGCCCGCCGCGGCGCTCGTGGACTCGAGCCTCAACCCGCTCGCCCGCTCGCCGCTCGCACGCGTCGTGCCTGCCGACTCCCGCGACGGATCGCCGAGCCTGGTCGCCATGGTGGCCGTCGCGCAGGCGCTCGCCGGCGCGCTCGCGCCGATCCGGGCGCGCGCCGACCTGGCGGCCGTCGGCGCCTGACACCGGCTGCGGCTCGCCTCCCGCGGAGGCAGCCGCGTCGCATGGCTGAGTACCTCGTCGGGTGCCGGGATGTACGGCTGCGATGGTTCATCCGTATGACGAGCGGCCCCCCGGGAGGACGCACTTCGGATGATTCATACGAATACGGGACGCGTGGGGCATGCCGCATGCGGCGGGCCGGGCGCGAGCGCCCGCACCGGAGCGCCCCTGACAGCGGGCCACCGCGCGCCCGGCCGGCCTGCTCCGCCCGGGCCCGGCGACGTCCCCCGGCCCGGGCTGCCAGACCCCTGTCGCCCGGGGCTCTCGGCTAGACTCACCCCCTTCGGACCCGACCGATGAGGGGATGGCGTGGCAGAGGAGAACGGCCGCACGGGCACGATGCGGGTCAAGACCGGGCTCGCGCAGATGCTGAAGGGCGGCGTCATCATGGACGTCACCACGCCCGAGCAGGCGCGCATCGCCGAGGACGCCGGCGCCTGTGCCGTCATGGCGCTCGAGCGCATCCCGTCGGACATCCGCTCGGACGGCGGCGTCGCGCGGATGAGCGACCCCGAGATGATCGCGGGGATCCAGGAGGCGGTGAGCATCCCGGTGATGGCCAAGTGCCGCATCGGCCACTTCGTCGAGGCGCAGATCCTCCAGTCGCTGGACGTCGACTTCCTCGACGAGTCGGAGGTGCTCACCCCGGCCGACGAGGCGCACCACATCGACAAGCACGCCTTCACGATCCCCTTCGTGTGCGGCGCGACCGATCTCGGCGAGGCCCTCCGGCGCATCTCCGAGGGCGCGGCGATGATCCGCTCCAAGGGCGAGGCCGGCACGGGCAACGTCGTCGAGGCCGTGCGCCACATGCGTGCCATCCGGGGCGGCATCGCCCGGCTCGCCAGCCTCCCGTCGGACGAGCTCCACGCGGCCGCCAAGGACCTGCGGGCCCCGTACGAGCTGGTGGCCCAGGTCGCCGCCGACGGGCGCCTGCCGGTGGTGCTCTTCTCGGCGGGCGGCATCGCGACGCCGGCCGACGCCGCGCTGATGCTGCAGCTCGGCGCCGAGGGCGTCTTCGTGGGCTCGGGCATCTACAAGAGCGAGGACCCGCCGGCCCGCGCCCGGGCGATCGTCGAGGCCGCGACGCACTTCCGCGACCCCGAGGTGCTGGCGCGGGTGTCGCGCGGGCTCAAGGACGCGATGCCGGGCATCGAGATCTCCTCGCTGGCACCGGCCGAGATGCTGCAGGGGCGCGGGTGGTAGCAGCGGCCCTCGGGCGCCCCCGGATCGGGGTCCTCTCGATCCAGGGCGCCTTCGCCGAGCACGCCCGCGTGCTGGAGCGCGTGGGCGCCGAGCCCGTCGACGTCCGCGCGCCGGGCGACCTGGCGGGGATCGACGCGATCGTTCTGCCCGGAGGGGAGAGCACCACGCTCGGTCTGGTCGCCGAGGAATCGGGCCTGCTCGACGCCCTGCGGCGGCGGCTGGCCGACGGCCTTCCCGCCCTCGGGACCTGCGCCGGGATGATCGTGCTGGCGCGGGCCGTCACCGAGGGCGCGCAGCCGCTGCTCGGCGGCATGGACATCGTCGTGCGCCGCAACGCCTTCGGGCGCCAGCGCCATTCGTTCGAGGCCCCTGTCGCGGTGTCAGGGCTCGACGGGGCGGAGGCCGGCGCGCCGGTCGACGCCGTCTTCATCCGGGCGCCGTGGATCGAGGAGTCGGGCACCGGCGTCGAGATCCTGGCGCGTCACGGCGGGCACGGAGTCGCCGCACGGCAGGGCGATCTGATGGTCACGGCGTTCCATCCCGAGCTGTCGGGGGAGCACCGGTTCCACGAGTGGCTCGTCGCGCGGGCACGTGTGTGCCGGGAGCGCGGCGACGAGAGGAGGGAGCGTCATGTCGGGGCACAGTAAATGGGCGACCATCAAGCGGAAGAAGGGCGCCGCCGACGCGAAGCGCGGCCAGCTCTTCTCGAAGCTCTCGCGCGCGATCATCGTCGCGGCCAAGGAGGGTGGGGCCGACCCCGACGCGAACGCGTCGCTCGCCACCGCCATCCAGAAGGCGCGCGACAACTCGATGCCGAAGGACAACATCGAGCGCGCGATCCAGCGCGGCGCGGGCGGCGCCGACGGCGCCGACTACGAGTCGATGCTCTACGAGGGCTACGGCGCGGGCGGGGTGGCGGTGATCTGCACGATCCTCACCGACAACCGCAACCGCACCGCCAGCGACCTGCGCTTCATCTTCACCAAGAACGGCGGATCGCTCGGCACGCCGGGCTCGGTCGCCTGGCAGTTCGACCGCAAGGGCGTGATCGTCGTGGAGGGTGAGGGCCTCGACGAGGACACCCTGATGGAGGTCGCCCTGGCCGGCGGCGCCGAGGACATCGCCGAGGACGGGGACAGCTGGCAGATCACCACCGACCCCCACGACTTCATGGCGGTCCGCGCGGCGCTCGAGGAGGCCGGGATCACCTACACCTCGGCGGATCTCACGATGGTGCCCCAGAACACCGTCGCCCCGTCCGAGAGCGAGGCCCGTCAGATCCTGCGCATGATCGACCAACTCGAGGACAACGACGACGTCCAGGACGTCTACGCCAACTTCGACATCTCGGAAGAGGTGCTGGAGGCGGTCGCCGGCTGAGCCCGCCGGGCGGGGGGCCGTCCGGGCCGGCGGCTTGACTGTCGGTCGTGACGGCCCCCCGCCCCGCAGGAGCCGCCCCCCGGGGCGCGAACCCCCTCAGCCGTGTGGACGACATGGTGATCGGCATCGACCCGGGGCTCGCTTCGACCGGCTATGCGCTGATCGCGGGCCCGCCCTCGCGGCCGCGCGTGGTCGCGATCGGGACCGTGAAGACCTCCCCGCGCACCGACCACCCGCTGCGCCTGCGCGCGCTCCACGATGCGATCGCCGATCTGTGCTGCGACCACCCGGTCGAGGCGGCGGCGATCGAGGCCTGGTTCGTGCACCCCGTCAGCCGGTCGGCGATGGGGATGGCCGAGGCGCGCGGCGCGATCCTGGTGGCCCTGGCGGGCGCCGGGGTGGACGTGGTCGAGTACTCGCCGAACACGATCAAGCAGTCGGTGACCGGGTCCGGGAGCGCCGACAAGGTGCAGGTCCGGACCATGGTGCAGCGCCTCACCGGCACCGCGCCCGAGACCGACCACGCCGCCGACGCGCTGGCCGCCGCGATCTGCCACATGAGCTCCGCCCCGCTGCGCGGGGCCATCCGCAGAGCGCGCTAGCGTGGGCGGAGCGGTCGACGAACAAAGGGCGTGCGTCTCGCCGAGCGAAAAGCGAGTCAGCCGGATGGACGCGGCCTACACCGATGCCGGTTGCATCGGTGTCGTCGCGGGCGCCGGATGGCGAGAGTTTGCAGCCGGCGAACGCGCGCCCGACTTCGTCGAGCGCGCAGAATGATCCGCTCCATCAGGGGGCGCGTGCTGGCGCATGAGCCCGACGGCCCGGTGATCGAGGTCGGCGGAGTGGGCCTGCTGGTGCGCGTCTCGTCGACGACCGCCGCATCCCTGCCCCCCGCGGGCTCGGAGGCCGCGCTGTCGACCGTGCTCGTCGTTCGCGAGGAGTCGCTCGACCTCTACGGCTTCGCGACCCCCGGCGAGCGCACCCTCTTCGAGGCCTTCACCACCGTCAGCGGCGTCGGCCCGCGGCTGGCGCTGGCGATCTGCGCGGTGGGGGAGCCCGACGACCTGCGCCTGGCGATCGCCCGCGGCGACAGCGCACGCCTGCAGACCGCGAGCGGCGTGGGCAAGCGCACCGCCGAACGGCTGGTGCTGGAGCTGCGCGACCGGCTGGGGTCGCTGCCCGGCTTCGCCGGGCTCGACGTCGTCGCCCCGTCGGCCGCCGACCAGCACCTGTCGGCCCGCGACGGGCTGGTCGCCCTCGGCTTCAAGGCCGAGGAGGCCGACGCGGCCCTCGCCGACGCGCCCGCCGGGCTCGACGCCGAGGGTCTCGTGCGCCACGGCCTGGCCGCCCTGAGGCGCCGGTGAGCGCGCCCGAGGAGGAGGGCGCCTGGGGCACCGACCCCGACGCGCTGCCGCGCGAGGAGCGCCTCGCGACCGGCGAGGAGCTCGGCGCCGAGGACGAGCTCGACACCTCGTTGCGCCCGAAGCGGCTCGAGGACTTCATCGGCCAGGACGGGGTCAAGCAGCAGCTGGCCATCTTCCTCCAGGCCGCGAAGGAGCGCGGGGAGGCCCTCGACCACGTGCTGCTGGCCGGGCCCCCGGGGCTCGGCAAGACCTCGCTGGCGGGCATCGTGGCGGCGGAGATGGGCGTGGGCTTCCACGTCACCAGCGGTCCGATCCTCGAGCGAAAGGGCGATCTGGCGGCGGTGCTGACGGCCCTCGAGCCCCACGACGTCCTCTTCATCGACGAGATCCACCGCCTCAACCGCGCCATCGAGGAGGTGCTCTACCCGGCGATGGAGGACTTCCAGCTGGACGTCGTCCTGGGCCAGGGCCCGTCGGCGCGCACCCTGCGCCTCGACCTGCCGAAGTTCACGCTCGTGGGCGCGACCACCCGGACCGGCCTGCTCACCACACCGCTGCGCGCCCGGTTCGGCGTCTTCCACCGGCTCAACTACTACGCGCCGGCCGATCTGGCCGCGATCGTCCGCCGCTCCGCCCGGCTACTGGACGTGACCATCGACGACGAGGGCGCCGACGCCCTGGCATCGCGCTCGCGCGGCACCCCCCGGATCGCCAACCGGCTGCTGCGCCGGGTCCGCGACGTGGCCCAGGTCCGCGGGCGCGGCAACGTCGACCGCGCGGTGGCGGAGGAGGCGATGGAGCTGCTGGAGGTCGACGCCCTGGGGCTCGAGGAGCTCGACCGGCAGATCCTGCGGCTGCTGGCGGACACCTTCGAAGGCCGCGCGGTGGGGCTGGGGACGCTCGCCGACAGCGTCGGCGAGTCGGCCGACACGATCGAGGACGTCTACGAGCCCTACCTGCTGCAGGAGGGCCTGCTCACGCGCACGCCGCGCGGCCGCATGGCGACGCCGCGGGCCTATCGCCACCTGGGTATGACACCGCCGTCGGACCCCGCCCAGGGCGGTCTCTTCTGATCGGCGCCGCCCGCGCCGGCAGCCCCGCACTGGCGCGGCGGCCCAGCGGCTCGTAGAGTCGGGCGATGCCGCAGACCGTGAACGACGTGATGGGCCCGGTGAAGGTGCGCGTCACCCCGGGCGAGACCCTCCGCGATGTCGCCGTGGCCCTGGCCGCCGCGCGCACCGGCCTCGCGGTCGTCGATGTCGCAGGAGGCGGCGTCATCACCGAACGCGACGTGCTGCGCGCCATCGCGGCCGAGACCGACCTCGACAGCGCGACGGCCGGCGACCACATGACCGCCGACCCGGTCGCGGTGGCGCGGACCATGCCGCTCGAGGAGGCGTGCGACCTGATGATCTCGCGCAACGTGCGCCACCTGCTGGTGAGCGAGGGCGACGCCCTCGTCGGGGTGCTGAACATGCGCGACGTCGTCGGCGTCCTCTCGGGCGCCGCCCCGCTCGGGGCCGTGCCCCCCGCCAGGGGCTCCTGAGCCGGAGTCCGTCGTCGATCGTGGATGCGGGGGACGAGAGCGCCGCCGATCTCGTTCATCCGCGCCGCGAGATCGACGGACTCAAGCTGAGCCCTCAGTCCCGGCCGGACCCGCTCCTCGGGAACCCGGCGCGCAGCGCGGAGGGGATGTTGCGGACGAGCTCGGCCGGGTTGCGGCGCAGGTTGTAGCGCAGCCCGAGCGGCGGGCGCGGATCCGGCCGGCCGCCCTTCGAGTCACGGATCTCCTCGTAGACCGCCTCCACCTGGCGGGTGACCTCGGACCAGGAGTAGCGCTCCAGCACGACCTCGCGGCCGCGCCGGCCCCAGTCGGCCCGCAGCGCGGCGTCGTCGAGCACCTCGGCGATGCCGGCCGCCAGCTCGTGCGGATCGCCCGGGGCGACGAAGCGCCCCGGAGCGCCGTCGCGGATCACCTGGCGGAAGCCGATGTTGTCGGCGCACACCACGGGCGTGCCGCTCGCCATCGCCTCGAGCAGCACCACCCCGAAGGACGCCAGCACGCAGGGGGAGGCGAACACGGTGGCCTCCCGGTAGAGCGCGGGGCGCTCCTTGTCGAGCAGGCCGAGCCACTCCACGCGGTCCCAGATCCCGAGGCTGCGCGCCTGGCGGTGGTACTTCGGCCGCAGCGGTCCGTCGCCCACGACCTGCACGCGGAAGTCGCGGCCCTGGTCCTTGAGCAGACGCGTCGCCTCGAGGAGGGTGTCGAGGCCGTTGCGCGGGTCGAAGCGCCCCATGAAGAGGATCCGCGGCGGCCCCCCGGGTCGGCTCTCGCCGGCGCCCAGCGGCCGGTAGAGCTCGGTGTCCACGCCGTTGGGGATGATGTCGAAGCGGGCGTCGCCGAAGTAGGGGCGCAGGGCGGTGACGCAGGCCTCCGACACCGCGATCAGCCGGTCGGTGCGGGCCATCGTGCTGCGCACGTATGCGAAGAAGTGGGTGTAGGCCCAGTGGCCGCCCTCGAAGTAGGTGTGGAAGGTGCCCACGTTGACCGGGGCCTCGGAGCAGCGCAGCGCCCAGAGGGTGACCATGGGGGACGCGAGCCCCTGGGCGTGGACGACGTCCATCCCGCGCAGGGCGCGGGCGACCCGCGCCTTCACGCCGGGGCCGACGCTGACCCGGGCCACCGATCCGTTGGAGAAGAGCGGCATGGACACGCCGACGCGCACCGTCCGGTAGCCGTGCACCGCGAGGTTCTCGGCGTCGATCTCGCGGGCGCGCGCCTTCATGCCGAAGGGCGCGAGGCTCGTCAGCACGGTCACCTCGTGGCCGCGCGCGACCAGGCCGCGGCCCAGGTTGTGGACGTGCTCCGGGATCCCGCCGAGAACGGGGTACGCGTACTCGGTGACCAGCGCCACCTTCACGGCGGGGCGGGCCTCTGCCAGGGGCGCAGCATGTCCGGGGCGCAGATGCGGTCCACGAGGAACAGCGCCAGCAGGACGCAGGCCGCGCCCCCGACGCCGTCCAGCCACCAGTGGTTGGAGGTCGCCATCACCACGAAGAGCATCCCCGCCGGCCACAGGAGGGCGAGCCACCGCCACCGCGAGGGTGCCAGCAGGAAGACGAGGGTGAGGGAGAAGAGCACCGTGTAGCCCACGTGCATCGAGGGCATCGCGGCGAACTCGTTGCGGAACGGCTGGAACCACGACAGCGCGCCGCCGAGCTCGAGGCTCTCCTTGGTGGGGTCCGAGAAGCCGAGGTCGGTGAGCCGCGGCGGCGCCAGCGGGTAGAGCCAGTAGCCGATCACCGCGAGGCCGTTCGTGAGCCAGAACCAGTTGCGGAACACGGCGTAGTTCTCGCGGCGGAAGAACCAGACGAAGAGGAACATCGCGACGAAGCCGGTGGTGTGGGCGAGCGTGTAGGTCCAGGTGCTGGCGAAGTCGATCGCGCCGATCGACTCGACCCAGTCGTGGATGGCGGGTTCGACGTAGAGCCCGAGCGCCTTCTCCGCGGCGACGATGTCGCCGGCGTGCCGCAATGGCCGGGCGGCGTCCTCGACGGCCACCAGGTCGCGGAGCCACTCGTAGGCGACGTTCAGCACCAGGAAGAGCGCCAACTCCGCGGCGAACGGCCAGCGGGCGGTCCATACGCGCGCGAGCGGCGAGGGGCTGGCGGCGACCGTCACGGCGGGCCAAGCTAGCACGCGTCATGGCCGGTCCCCGGCGCGACCGCGGCCGTCTGGAGCGGCCGGGGCCTTTGCTATCGTCGCCCGCGCCGGACGCGTTATCGCCGGTCGCTGTCCGCCGCCCCAGGAAGGTCCCTCCCGCATGCCGGCTCTCCTGCTGCCGATCTACATCCTGATCTTCGTCGGCTTGATCTACCTCGTCGGCGTCCGGCCGCAGCAGCGCCGCCGCCGCGAGCTCGAGGCGATCATGAACAGCCTCAGCCCCGGCGACGAGGTGATCACGGTCTCGGGCATCTACGGCACGGTGACCGAGGTGGAGGACGGCGAGACCCTCCTGCTCGAGGTCGCCGAGGACACCGACATCCGCATCGCGAAGGCCGCGATCGCCAAGGTCGTGACGCCGGCCGGCCACGAGGCGGACGCGAGCGACGACGCCGCGGCCGACCTCGCCTCCTAGGGTCTCCCCGTGAAGCGCCCCCTCCTCCTGATGGCCGTGATCATCGGCCTGGTCGCCGCCTCGCTGGTGGCGATCGCGCTGCGCCCGGCCGTGCTCGGCCTCGACCTCCAGGGCGGCGTCGAGGTCATCCTGCAGGGCCAGGCGACCGACGAGAGCGACGTCACCCCCGAGGCGATCGAGCGCTCGGTCGAGATCATCCGCTCCCGCGTGGACGCGTTCGGCGTCGCGGAGCCCGAGATCCAGACCCAGGGGAACGACCAGATCGTGGTCGCCCTGCCGGGGGCCGACAACCCCAACCAGGTCGTCAGCGACCTGATCCAGCCGGCGCAGCTGGTCTTCATCAACTTCGAGCGCAACGTGGTCAACAAGACCGGCGAGCCCGACCTCTACAAGGCCGTGCAGCTCGCGATCGAGACCGAGCCGACGGGCGACCGCGGCACGCCGACCTTCTACGCCTTCCGCGACGGCAAGGAGATCCCCGGCGTCCTGCCGGCGCCCGACGAGCTGACCCTCGCCGAGAGCTTCCCCGACAACGTGATCCCGGACGACGTCGAGGTGCTCGAGGTCCCGCAGGGCCTGTTCCTCGCCTACGAGGAGGGGCCGCGGCTGCAGACGCGCGACGCCGGCACGCGCCGCACCTGGTACGTCTTCCAGAACGCGCCCGGCCTGACCGGCTCGGACGTCACCGAGGCCCGCGCCACGATCCGCACCGGCCAGATCGGCGGCGGCTCGCAGAGGGTGGTGACCCTCCAGTTCACGGGCGATGGCCAGGACAAGTTCGCCGACATCACCCGGCAGCTCGCCCAGGACGGCCAGATCCGGGGCGAGCTCCAGCGCTTCGCGATCATCCTCGACGGCCAGATCGTCTCGAACCCGACGATCGACTACGAGCAGTACCCCCAGGGCATCAGCGGCGGCAACGGCGCCGAGATCACCGGCGACTTCAGCCAGTCCGAGGCGGAGACGCTCGCCAAGCAGGTCAACTCGGGCGCCCTGCCGATCCAGCTGAACGTGATCAACCTGCGCCAGGTCTCGGCGACGCTCGGCGCGGAGTCGCTGCAGCAGGGCCTGATCGCCGGCGTCATCGGCCTTGTGCTCGTGATGCTCTTCCTGATCGCCTACTACCGCTTCCTCGGCCTCATCGCCGCCTCGGCGCTGGTCGTCTACGCGATCCTGCTCTATGCGGTCGTGGTGCTGGTACCGATCACACTCACGCTGCCGGGCATCGCCGGGATCATCCTCACGATCGGCGTCGCCTCCGACGCCAACGTCGTCATCTTCGAACGCGTCAGAGAGGAGGCGCGCAGCGGCAAATCGCCGCGCGCCGCCATCCTCGCGGGTTACAAGAAGGGCATCTCGGCGATCATCGACGCCAACGTCGTGACGCTGGCGACCGCCGCGATCCTGTTCCTGTTCGCGACCGCCGGCGTCCGGGGCTTCGCCTTCACGCTCTTCGTCGGCGTCATCCTGTCGCTGTTCACGGCGGTCGTGGCCACGCGCGCCGCGTTCAACGTGCTCGCCGAGACCCGCTTCCTGCGCGACGACCGCTTCCTCGGCCTCAACCAGCGCCAGATCCGCTGGAAGCTCGACTTCGTCGGCAAGTGGCGACTCTGGATGGCGATCTCGTTCGTCCCCCTGCTCGCGGGGGCGATCGTGATCGGCGTCAACGGCCTCAACCTCGGCCTCGACTTCGAGAGCGGCACCCGGATCACCACCCAGTTCGAGCAGCAGCCGAGCGAGGACGCCGTGCGCGCCCTCTTCGCCGAGCAGGGCTTCGACAACGCCAAGATCCAGTCGTTCACCGAGGAGATCGACGACGTCGAGGTCCGCGGCTTCCAGATGCAGACCGAGACCCTGCAGCCCGACCAGCAGATCGAGCTCGAGCGGGCGCTCGACGCCGAGTTCGGCCTCGACCGCGACACGCTCCAGGTCGAGACCGTCGGGGCCACCTTCGGCGAACAGGTGATCCGCAACGCGATCTGGGCCATCCTGCTCAGCTTCGCCGTGATCATCATCTACCTGACGGTCCGGTTCGAGTACAAGCTCGCGATCCCGGCGATGATCTCGGTGGTCCACGACGTGGGTCTTGCGGTCGCCGTCTACTCGGTCACCGGCCGGGAGGTCACCAGCGCCACGGTGGCCGCGTTGCTGACGATCCTCGGATACTCGCTGTACGACGTGGTGATCGTGTTCGACCGCATCCGGGAGAACGTCCCGATCATGCGCAAGTCGACCTACCGCGAGATCGTCAACACCTCGGTGCACGAGACGCTGACCCGATCGGTCATCACCTCGCTCACGACGCTCATCCCGCTCACGGTGCTCTTCTTCTTCGGCGGCGACACGCTCAAGGACTTCGCGTTCGCACTCCTGGTCGGCATCCTCTCGGGAAGCCTCTCCTCGGTCGCGATCGCCGCGCCCCTGGCGGCGCTGTGGAAGGAGCGCGAGCCCGAGAACAAGCGCCGCACGGTCAAGGCCGAGCGCCGCGCGGCCATGATCGCGTCCGACTCCGACGTCGTGGACCTGAGCACGCTCGCGCGTGCCGAGGCGGCCCTCAGCGCCGAGCTGAGCGCGGAGGAGGGGCGCGCGAACGGCGAGCCCGAGGTGCCCGAGAAGCGCCCCACCGCGATCGGTTCCGGCACGCCCGAGCCCGAGCCCGAGCCCGGCCCGGAGGCGGAGGCGGACGCCGGCGAGCCGGACGCCCCCGATGCCGACGCCCCCTCGGACGGGGACGCCGCCCCGACCGCGACGGCCGAGCCCGAGCCGCCCCCGGCTCCCGAGAGCGGCACCGACGGCACCGACGGCGCGGACGCCCCCGACGGCGACGCCCCGGCCGCGCCGCGCTCGCGACCGGACCCCGACCGGGTCCGCCGCCACCGCAACGTGCAGAAGAGGAGGCGCTGATGGCCACCGTGCGCGAGGGGATCGAGCAGGCCGTCCTGCTGTCGATCGGCGCCGCGTCGATCACCCGGGAGAAGGCCGAGGCGGCCGTCGCCGAACTGGTGCGCAAGGGCCAGATCGGCGGCGAGGAGGGCTCGGCGATCGTCGACAAGCTCATGGCGCGCGTACGCGGCGAGGGCGCCACCGCGGCCGGCATCGCCGGCCGCCTGGAGGGCGGTGTGCAGGGCGTGCTGCGCGAGTTCGGCGTCGTGACCCGGGCCGAGCTGGAGGACGTGCAGCTGCGGCTGATGGAGCTGGAGCACCGCATCGCGCTGCTGGAGAAGGCACCGCCCTCGGCGGGCTGAGCCACCAGAGGTAAAGCCGGGGCTCCCGCGCCCGATAGACAAGAGGACGGCCCCTGGACGGGCCACGTGCCCCGTTGCATCGGGTGGAACGGAGACCTCCTCTTGCGCAGCCGATTCGTGATTCCCGCCGCAGTGCTCGTGACGGTGGCATACGTCAAGGGCCGGCTCGACGCGAACCTCTTCCGCACGGAGGAGGAGCCCGTCGAGGTCCCGGTCGCGACCCCGCCGGTCGACCCGATCCTGCGCGCCCAGGCCGAGGCGGCTGACGCGATCAGTATCGCGGAGGCGCAGACCGTCGCCGCCGCCGCCCCCGTCGCCGAGCGCCCCGTCGCCGAGCCCCGTATCGCCGAGACGGCCCCGGCCGAGCCGCCCGTCGCCGGGACCGCCCCGGCGGCCGAGCCCCCTCCGCCCGCGACCGAGTCGGTGGAGGCGGCCGCCCGGCGCGAGCTGAGCCATCTCTCGGAGTGGCTGACCACCCCGACCTGGGGCGCCCCGCCGCCCCGCCGCGCCCGCGCCCGGGAGCGCTTCGACCCCGGCGCGCTCGCAGAGTGGGCCACGCACCCGGCCTCCGGCGCCCCGCGGCGGGCGCGCGCGCGCGAGTCGTTCGACCCGGCGCGCCTGGCCGAGTGGATCACCAACCCGACCTGGGGGCCTCTGCGCCGGACGATGGTGCGCGACGTCCTCGACGCCGCGGCTCTGGCCGAGTGGGCCACCGACCCGATCTGGGGCCAGACGCGCCGCGCACGCACGCGCGACGCCTTCGAGTCGGCCGCGGTTGCCGAGTGGATCACGCATGTGGCGCCGACCGCGCTCCCGGAGTGGGAGGGAGTGGCGGACGAGCCGCCGTCGCCGTCCGCCGCCCCCGAGCCGGCCGAGGCCGGGCCCGAGGGGCCCGCTCCGGACGCCCTGGCCGGGAGCCCGGAGGACGACGCGCCGCCCGAGCAGCCCGAGGCGGAGCCGGTGACCGAGGTCCGGATCGACGAGAGCGGGCGCTTCTCGCTCGGTGGCTGGGCCGCGCAGGCGGGTCACACCACGCTCTGCGGGGTCACGTTCCGCGACCGGCGCGACGCGCCGGTCGATCCCTCGGCGATCCACCTGATCCCCGACGCCGTGTCGAACGTGGTCGAGGGCGGCGTCGTCGTGCTCTCCGACCCGGGTTTCGCGCCGGACGAGGACGGCTTCACCGTGCTCCTGGCGGCCGAGGGCCCCGGCAGCTTCGCCGCCTCGGGCCGCTACGAGGTCATCGCCGCCTGATTCAGGGCCACCGCCGCTCAACCATTGGCCGCCACGGCCGATAGCGGAGTGGAGGCAGCCGACCCATGTCGGCGCCGACCTTGACCGAGCGCGGCGCGTCGCCGCACCCCCAAGGAGGCCGCGGGAAATGTCCACCGTGAACATCGCCATCATCGGTGGCGTCGTTCTGCTCATCCTCGCACTCCTGAAGATGAGGCGCGCGAACGCCGCGGACACGCCTCCGCCGTCCCGTGGACGGTCGCGGGGTGAGCGTCGCCGCAAGCGCGGCAAGGACGCCCCTCCGGCTCCGCCGGAGCCGATGCCCCTGGCCGCGGCCGCGGGGCAGAGCGCCGCGACCGCCAGCCCGCCGCCGATGAGCCCCCCGGTCGCCGAGTGGCCGCCGGCGGACGAGCCCGCGCCCGATCTCTGGCCGCCCGCGGCCGAAGCCGACCCGGTCGAGTGGCCGCCGGCCCACGACGCCCCGCCCGCGCCGGAGCCCGCTCCGGAGCTCTCCGAGGCGCCCTCCGCGACGGATGCCGGTGCGGACGAGGCCCCGATCGCCTGGGCCGAGGACGAGATCGTCACCGAGCCCGGCTGGCCCCTTCCCGGTGAGGTCGACGTCGCATGGTCGCCCCCGCCGTCGACCGACGGCATCGGCATGGTCCCGCCGACGGTCGCCCCCGTGGCGCCCCAGCCGGTCGCGGCATGGAACGACGAGAGCGCGGCCACCGAGGCGCCGCCCAGCCTGGAGTGGCTGAGCGCCGATGCGGCCGACGAGGCGCCTGCCTGGGCCCCCCTCGAGAGCGAGCAGGAGCCCGTGTGGGCGCCGACGGCCGACGTGCCCGAGGGCCTCGAGGAGGGCTTCGCATGGGGCGCGCCCGCCGCCGACGGGCCGGCCGACGAGGCCCCCGCGTGGGAGGCGCCGCCGTCCGTCGAGGCCGGATGGGCCGATGAGTCCGCCGCCCTCCACGACGCGCAGCCCACCGGCGAGATCCCGGTGGTCCCCGCCGACGCGTACGCCGCCGAGGCGCCCGGGTACGACCCCTCCGGGGGGTACGCACCCGAGCCCGAGACGGCCGACGCGTACGGACCGCAGGCCCCCTACGAGCCCCAGGCCGCGTATGCGCCGGAGGCCGGGTACCCGGAGCCGGAATATGCGCCGGAGGCCCGCTACGCGCCGCCGGTCGAGCCCGAGTACCTCTCGCAGGAGCCCGAGTACGCGCCGGAGGAGCCCGAGTACCTCTCGCAGGAGCCCGAGTACGGGCAGCAGGAGCCGGAGTACGTCTCGCAGGAGCCCGAGTACGGGCAGCAGGAGCCGGAGTACGTCTCGCAGGAGCCCGAGTACGCGCCGCAGGAGCCCGGGTACGGCCCCCCGGCCGGCCCCGACGAGCCCCGGTTCGCCGTGGATCCCGATCCGGCCCCGCCGCGCGTCACCGCCGAGGCCGGGTTCGCCGCGGCACCCGAGGTCGTCGTCGCGATCGAGCCCTCGCCGCCCTCCGCGCCCGCCACGGCGTGGTGGGACGAGGAGCCCCCGCAGGCCGAGGAGACCGTCCCGCAGCCGGAGACGGCCCCCGCGCCGGTCGCCGGCGAGGGCCCGGCCCACACCGGCCGGTTCGCCCTGGGCGGCTTCGCGATCCAGCCGGGTCAGCAGGCCCTCGGGGGAGTCACCTTCCGCGTCGAGCTCCCGGAGGCGCCGTCCACCTGGGCCGTCGCCGGGGCGCCCGATGAGGACGCGGCTCCCGGGACGCTCTCGCTGGTGCTCGACGGGGCCATCAACTGCGCCGCCGAGGGTCTCGAGGTCGTCATGGACCCCGGCTTCGCGCCGACCACGCAGGGCTTCACGGTACGGGTGTCCGCCCTCGCGGGCGGCCCCTTCGCCGCGAGCGGGAGCTTCCGGGTCCATTAGCGGTCCGCCGCACACGGGCCCCCGGGGACGGGGGCCCGTGTGCACGGCGCCGGCCTGTCCGGCGCCCCTGCTACCTTGGCCCGCATGGCGCGGGGTGAACGGCGGCAGAACCTGGCGCGTCTCGGAGAGATCGCGCAAGTCGCCGCGCGCCACGGCTTCGGCTACGTCTTCGGGCGGGGGGAGGCCGATCCCGCCGATCTCGAGGGCGGGGGCCGCAACCGCGGCCGGCGTCTGCGCGAGATGCTCGACGAGCTCGGGCCGACGTTCGTCAAGTTCGGCCAGCTCCTGTCGACCCGGCCCGACATCGTCCCGCCCGACATCCTGGCGGAGCTGCGCGGGCTGCAGGACGACGCCCACCCCGAGCCCTTCGACCGCGTGCGCGGGGTGATCGAGGCCGAGCTCGGCCTCACCATCGAGCAGGTCTTCCTCGAGTTCGACGAGACCCCGATCGCCGCCGCCTCCATCGGCCAGGTGCATCGCGCCCTGCTGCCGGGCGGGCAGGAGGTCGTGGTGAAGGTCCAGCGCCCGGACGCCGAGCGCCAGCTGGCGGCCGACATCCAGCTCCTCCACCAGGTCGCCCGCGTCGCCCGCGAGCGGATCCGCAAGCTCCAGTTCATCGATCTCGTCGGGACGGTCGAGGAGTTCTCGCGCACCGTGCGCCGCGAGCTCGACTACGGCGTCGAGGCCCGCAACGCCGAGGTCTTCCGCCGCAACTTCGCCGGCGACGAGGCCGTGTCGGTGCCGAAGATCTACTGGCGCTACACCACCGCGCGCGTGCTCACCATGGAGCGCGTCGGGGGGACGCCCCTCGGGCAGATCGACCTGTCGGCGTGGTCCTCCGAGGACCGGCGCCGGCTCGGGCACCGGCTCACCGAGACCTGGATGCAGATGGTCTTCGTCCACGGGTTCTTCCACGCCGACCCCCACCCGGCCAACATCCTGGTCCGCGGTCCCGACGCCCTCAGCCTCGTCGACTTCGGCATGACCGAGCAGCTCACCACCCGCGACCGCGAGGCGGCGGTGCGCCTGCTGGTGGACATTCTCAACCAGGACGCCGAGCGGCTACCGCGCCGGCTGCGCGCGCTGGGGGTGCGCTATCCGCGGCAGATGGAGGAGGAGCTCGGCGACCGCCTCGGCGTCATCCTCCAGAGATATAGCGCGAGCGCGATCGGCGAGATCGACGCGCGCGAGGTGCTGCGCGAGATCTTCCAGACGATCTACCGGATGGACATCGTGCTGCCCGCGCGCTGGGTGATGCTCGACAAGACGCTCGCCACGCTCTCGGGGGTGGCGCTCGCGGTGTATCCCGACCTCAACGTCTTCGAGGTCGCGCGGCCGTACGCCGTGCGCATGGCGGCCCAGCGTCTGCGCCCCGACCACGTCGCCGACCGGCTCAGGGTGGACGTCGGGCGCTACGCCGAGGCCTTCCTCGACTACCCCTTCCAGCTCTCCGAGCTGCTCGACGAGTTCAAGGACGGCGAGATCGAGATCACCGTGCGGCCGGAGGGCTTCGCCGAGGCGGTCGACAAGGTGCAGGCGAGCGCCAACCGCCTCGTGCTCGCTCTCGTGGCCTCGGCGCTGATCGTCGGATCGGCGATCATCTCCGTCTTCGCGCGCTCGGCCGACGTGGCCGGCCTGGCTCTGATCGCCGTCCCGGGCGTCCTGATCGCGCTCGTGATCATCGCCTGGCTCTGCGTGGGCATCTTCCGGTCGGGCCGCTGGTGAGCTGGCGCACCGCACGGGTCGACTTCTCTCGGGTGGCGGCGCTGCAGGAGGCCCTCGATCTGCCCGAGCCGGTCGCCTGGACGCTCGTGCGCCGGGGCCTCGGCGACCCCGCCGCCGCGCGCGAGTTCATGACCTCCGACGGCCCACTGGCCCCGGCCGAGGAGCTCGCGGGGATCTCCGAGGCGGCCGACCGCCTCGCCCGGGCGGTCCGCGCCGGCGAGCGCATCGCGGTCCACGGGGACTACGACTGCGACGGCATCTGCTCGACGGCGATCCTGGTGAGCGCCCTGCGCGGACGCGGCGCCGACGTCACCTCGTTCCTGCCGAGCCGCTTCGCCGAGGGCTACGGCGTGGCGGAGTCGACCGTCGACACCCTGGCCGACCGGGGCGCCCGCGTGCTGGTGTGCGTCGACTGCGGCACGTCGGCGATCGACGCGCTCACCCGGGCGGTCGACCTCGGCATGGACCCGGTGGTCCTCGACCACCACCTGGCCGGTGGCCGGCGCCCGCCCGGGATCCTCGCCAACCCCGCTCTCGGGCGGCCGGCGGAGGACCTGCCGGCCGCCGCCGGCGTGGTGCACATGCTGGTCCGGGCGCTCTCGGGCCGCCTCGACGGTGGAGGGCTCGCACCCGACGCCGACGCCTCCATCGACCTGGTGGCGCTCGCCACGGTGGCCGACGCGGTACCGCTGGTGGGCGACAACCGCCGCCGCGTCGCCCAGGGGCTCCGGGCCATGCGCGAGAGCCCGCGCCCCGGGATCGCGGCGCTGTGCGCGGCGGCGTCCGTGGAGCCGCGCACGATGAGCGCCCGCGGTCTCGGGTTCACCCTGGCGCCCTGCATCAACGCGGCCGGGCGGCTCTCGCACCCCGACCGGGCCCTCGAGCTGCTGCTCGCGCCCGACCGCGCCACGGCCGATCCGATCGCGCAGGAGCTCTGGGCGCTCAACGCGGAGCGCCGGGAGGTGGAGCGCGCGATCGTGGACCAGGCGATCGCACAGGTCGAGGCCGAGCCCGACGAGATCCGCCGTGCCGGCATCGTGGTCGCCTCGGGGGACGGGTGGCACGAGGGCGTGGTCGGCATCGTGGCCTCGCGCCTGGCCGAGCGCTTCGAGAGGCCGGCGGTGGTGATCTCGCGCATGGGCGAGACCGGCAAGGGTTCGGGGCGCAGCGTGGCCGGGGTCGACCTCCACGCCCTCGTGGGGGCCGCCGCCGGGAGCCTGACCCGCTGGGGCGGCCATGCCGGGGCGGTCGGCCTGGAGCTGCCCACCGCCGCCATCGCCCGCTTCCGGGACGAGCTGATCCTGGCGGCCGAGGGCGCCCGGGCCGCCATCGACCGCGCCCGCGTGAGGACGGTCGACGCGGTCGTCGGCGGGCCCGACCTCACGCTCGCGACGGCCGAGGCCCTCGAGGCCCTGGCGCCGTTCGGCCGCGGCAACCCGTCGGTGCGCCTGGTGGTCCCCGGCGCGACCCTCGAATCGCCCTCGCGGGTGGGGCAGGGCAAGCACCTCCAGGTGCGCCTGCGCTCGGCCGGCGTCCACGCCCGGGCGATCGGCTTCCGCATGGGCGAGCGGGCGCCGGGCCTCGACCTCGACGAGCGCCACGACGCGGTCATCGGCCTGGAGATCGACCGCTGGCAGGGCATCGTCGGCCCGCGCGTCTCGGTCGAGGCGCTGGATGTCGTGGGGCGCGCGGGGCCCCTGCCCGGCCAGTGCGTCCAGGCGTGCGACGCCGCCTGTCACGAGCGCCTCCGGCTCGGCGACCTGCGCGCCCTGGTCGAGGCGTGCGATCCGCCCCTCTCCGGGCCCCCGGCGGGCGCCGGCCCGCCCCTGGGCGTGCGCGACCGGCGCGGCGAGGGCGCCGCGCTGTCGGCGCTGGCGGCGCTCGCCGGCGCCGACCGGGGCGTGCTGGCCGTCGTCGCCGACGTCGCCCGCCGCCGGGAGGCGCTGGTCACGGCCCTCGAGCCCGCGCGGCTGGGGGTGGAGGTCGCCGTCCTCGGCGGTGCGCGCTGCGACCCCGGCGCGATGGCCGCCCGGCTCGCGCTCGCCCGCGGCGTCCCGGCGCTGGCGATGCTCGACTACGCACGGCTCACGGAGGTCGAGGTTCCCGAGGGCATGCACGTCGTCCTCGTCGACCCGCCCACCTCCCCGGAGGAGGCCGCGTGGGCCGTCCACCGCGCCGCGGGCCACTGGCTGCACCTGGTCTGGGGCGAGCCGGAGACCGAGCTCGCCCTGCGGGTCGCCGAGGACGAGTGGGAGCTGCGCCCGGCCGT
>LNEQ01000212.1 GCA_001464995.1 Actinobacteria bacterium Ga0077541 | reverse complement strand
GATGCGCGGGCCTTGCGCGCCTCGGCGTCGGCGGTGAAGGTCTCGATGCCGGCGGCCGTCAGCGGGTGCTGGAGCATCTGGTAGAAGACCTTCGGGGGAATGGTCGCGATGTGTGCGCCCATCCGAGCGGCCTCGGTGACGTGCAGCGGCCCGCGAACGGAGGCCGTGATCACCTCGGTGTCGTACATCGACGGCTCGAGGGCCTCGACGATCGTGCGCAGGCAGTCGAGTCCGTCGTGACCGATGTCGTCGAAGCGGCCGACGAACGGCGAGACGAAGGCGGCGCCCGCAGCGGCCGCCAGCAGCGCCTGCGGCGGCGTGAAGACCAGCGTCATGTTCACGCGGATCGCCTCGGCGGCGAGGGCCGACGTGGCGGAGAGGCCCTCGGCGGACATCGGCAGCTTGACGACGATGTTCTCGTGGATCGCGGCGAGCCGCTTGCCCTCCTCGATCATGTCGCCGCGCGCGTCGGCCACGACCTCGGCGGAGACCGGCCCGTCGACCAGCTCGCAGACGCGGCGGTAGATGTCGTCGGGCTCGCCCTCGACCTTGGAGAGGAGCGTCGGGTTGGTCGTGACCCCGGCGAGGACCCCCCAACCGGCGATCGTCTCGATGTCGGCCAGGTCCGCCGTGTCGATGAAGAGCTTCATGCCCTGCGCCTCCCTGTGATCATCAGTCGATCCCCCTGAACGAGGCTAGCACCGCCTCCGGCTACTTCACCACGTCGTGCCAGCGCTCGGGGTGACCCGTTACGAGCGCATCGGCAGTGACGAGGGCCGACCGGAGGAATCGGACATTGTGTACCCGGAACAGGGTCGCCCCACGCGCCCGCGCCCACACCATGCCGGCGGCCGTGCCGGCCAGGCGGCGCTTCGCCGGATGGCCGCTGATCGCCCCGAGCACCTTCTTGTTGGAGATCGGGATCAGGACCGGCCGCCCCAGCGCGACGACCTCGTCGATGCGATGCAGCAGGTCGAGGTCCTGGGCGGGCGACTTGCCGAGCCCGACGCCGGGGTCGATGACGATCCGGCCGGCCGGGATGCCCGCCGCAGCCGCCGTGGCGAGCCGCTCGCGCGCCCACGCGCAGACCGTCTGCGGCACGTCGACGTCGGGGAACGAGGTGGGGCGCACCTTGGGGAGACCGAAGAAGTGCGTCATCACGATGCCCACGCCGCCCTCGGCGGCGACGCGCGCCATCTCGGGCTCCCGCAGCCCGGTGGGGTCGTTGAGGATCGCCGCACCCGCCGCGATCGCCGCGGCGGCGACCGCGGGCTTGAAGGTGTCGATCGCGACCGGCACGTCCACCGCGGCGGCGATCCGCTCGATCACGGGCACCACGCGCGCGATCTCGACCTCCACGGGCGTGTGCTCGGAGAAGCGCAGCGACTCGCCCCCCACCTCGATCACATCGGCCCCCTGCGCGGCCAGCCGCAGCCCGTGGGCGACCGCGCGGTCGGTGCCCGCGTGGGCGCCCTGGTCGCTGAACGAGTCGGGGTTCGCGTTGACGATCCCCACCAGCCGGCCGCGGGAGCAGTCGAGCGTTCCGCCCGAGTGCTCCCAGAGGAGCCGGCCGGGCGTCACCCCACGGCGCGCGCGAGGCGCAGGTCGGAGCCCCCCGTCCAGCGGGCCCTCACCCCGGCGGCGCTGCGCCGCGACGGGCGCACCCGCGCGGCGATGCCGGCGGCGGCGAGAGCCTCCTCGGCCGCCGCGGCGACGCGGTCGGAGGCGTCCTGCAGGCACCAGAGCAGCATCGCGGGCCCGGAGCCGGAGATCGTCGCCCCGAGGCAGTCGTGGCCGTCCACCAGCCCGCGGATCACCTCGACCCCGGGGATGAGCGGCGCCCGGTGGGGTTCGTGGAGGTGATCGACCAGGAACGGGGGCACGTCCTCGAGGCGCCCTTCGCAGAGGGCGAGCGTGAGGCCGACCGCGTTGGCGAGCGTGGCTGCGGCGTCGCCGAGGGGCACCTCGGAGGGCAGCGCCCGGCGGGCGGTGTCGGTGGAGGTGCGCGCGTCGGGGATGACCGCGACGAAGGCCAGCTCGTCGGGCACCGGGATGAGGCGGCCCGTCGGGCCGGGGCCGACGGCGACGAGCCCCCCGAGAAGGCACGCGGCGGCGTTGTCGGCGTGCCCCTCGATCTCGGTCGCGCGGGCCAGGATGTCGTCGGGCGTCCAGCGCAGGCCGCCCAGGGCGTTGGCGGCGACGAGGCCGGAGCAGACCGCGGCGGCCGACGATCCGAGGCCCCGCCCGAGCGGGATCCGGTTGCGGCACTCGATGGCGAGGCCGTCGAGGCTGCCGAGACCCGACTCGAGCGCGCGGCAGACCAGGTTGGTCTCGTCCTCGGGCACCTCCCCCGCCCCCTCACCGGTGACGCGCACCTCCAGCGGCCCCGGCCGGCGGGTGATGACGACCGCGTTGCCGAGGTCGATCGCCACCGCCAGGCAGTCGAAGCCGGGCCCGAGGTTGGCGGAGGTCGCGGGGGCGCTGACCGTGAGCGCCTCCAGCCGGGTCTCAGCCAAAGATCGCCTCTTCGATGGCCGTGATGTCGGCGGGAAGGCGGTGGACCGGTTCGCAGGCGCCGATCGCGGTGTCCGGGTCCTTCAGGCCGTGGCCGGTGAGCACGCAGACCACCTTCTCGCCGGGCCGGAAGTCGCCGGCCTCGCCGCGCGCGATGCCGAGGCGGGCTCGCAGAAGACGCCCTCCTCGCGGGCGAGCAGCGTGTACGCGGCGAGGATCTGCTCATCGGTGACGGCCGCCACGGCGCCGCCGGAGGCCGCCATGGCCTCCATCGCCTGGGCCCCACGGGCGGGCTTGCCGATGCGGATGGCGGTGGCGACGGTCTCGGGGCGTTCGACCGGGGCGCCGTTCACCAGCGGGGCGGCGCCGGCGGCCTGGAAGCCGTAGAGCCGGGGCAGGCGGGTGGAGCGCTCGGCGTCGCGGTAGGCCTGGAATCCCAGCCAGTAGGCGTTGATGTTGCCCGCGTTGCCCACGGGGATGCAGAGCACGTCGGGGGCGTCGCCGAGGACGTCGCAGACCTCGAAGGCGCCGGTGCGCTGGCCGTCGATGCGGTACTCGTTGACCGAGTTGACCAGGGCGATCGGGTGGCTGTCGGCCAGCTCGCGCACCGCCACGAGGGCGTCGTCGAAGCTGCCGTCGATCGCCAGCACGCGCGCGCCGTGCATCAGCGCCTGGGCGAGCTTGCCGGCGGCGATCTTGCCCTCGGGGATGATCACCGCGGCCGTGATCCCGGCGCGGGCCGCGTAGGCGGCGGCCGATGCGGAGGTGTTGCCCGTGGAGGCGCAGATCACCGCGGTGGCGCCCTCCTCGACGGCCTTCGAGATGGCCATCGTCATGCCCCGGTCCTTGAAGCTGCCGGTGGGGTTCATCCCCTCCAGCTTGGCGTGGACCTCGATGTCGAAGCGCGCCGACAGGCGCGGGAGCGGGATCAGGGGCGTGCCGCCTTCGCCGAGCGACACGACCGGCGTCTCCGGCCCGACCGGCAGGAACTCGCGGTAGCGCTCGATGAGGGGTGTCGTCATCGTCGGTCTCCACCTTCCCCGGAACCCAGGACGCGGATCATGACGGGCTCGCCGCGGACGTCGCCCAGCGACCGGACCCGCTCGAGCGCGCGCTCCATGCGATCCTCGGGGCCGGAGTGGATGATCAGGACCAGCCGCGCCTCGTCACCGGCGCCGCTCTGCACCACCGTGCGGATCGAGAGCTCCTCGTCGCCGAAGACCGACGCGATGCGGGCGAGCACGCCGGGCCGGTCGGCGACCGACATCCGCAGGTAGAACGAGGAGACGACGCCGCCGGGGGGCGCCATCGGGCGCCCCGCGTCGGCGAGCGCGTTGTGCAGGAACGATCCCTGGTGCGTGCCGAGGATCGAGAGGATGTCGGCGATCACGGCCGAGGCGGTCTCGGCGCCGCCGGCCCCGGGGCCGACCAGCATGATCTCGCGGGTGGCGCGCGACTCGAGCAGCACGGCGTTGTCGGGGCCGCCGATCGCGGCGAGCCGGTGCCCGCGCGGCACGAGCGCCGGGTAGACGCGCGCGCTCACGGCGCCGCCGATCAGGCGTGCGACGCCGAGGAGCTTGATCACGAAGCCCAGGGAGGCCGCGTGCTCCATGTCCTCCGCCTCGAGGCGGTCGATGCCCTCGAACGGCACGTCGTCGATCAGCACCCGCGAGTGGAAGGCGATGGAGGAGAGGATCGCCAGCTTGGCAGCGGCGTCGGCGCCGCCGACGTCCTCGGTGGGGTCGGCCTCGGCGTAGCCCAGCTCGTGGGCCCGCGCCAGCGCCTCCTCATAGGACAGCCCGCCGCGGCCCATCTCTGTGAGGATGAAGTTGGTGGTGCCGTTCACGATGCCGGTGACCGCGGTGATCTCGGCGGCCAGCAGCGACTCGCGCAGCACCTTGATCACCGGGATGGCCGCGCAGGCCGACGCCTCGAAGCGCAGCTCGGCGCCGGCGTCCCGGGCAGCGGTGAGCAGCTCGGGGCCGTGCCGCGCGAGGAGCTGCTTGTTCGCCGTCACCACCGACGCCCCCCGGGCGAGCGCGGTGCGCAGGTAGCCGAGCGCGGGATCGAGCCCGCCCATCACCTCGACGACGATGGAGACCTCGGGGTCCTCCAGGACCCGCGCCGGATCGGTCGTGATCAGCGCGGGATCGACGCCGGGACGCGGACGGGAGGCGTCGCGCACGAGCACCGGGCCGAGCTCGAGCCGATGGCCCGAGGCGCGCGTGATCGTCGCGCCGCCCTCGCTGAGCATCCGCACGACGGCCTGGCCCACGGTGCCGCAGCCCAGGAGCCCGATCCGCACGGGCGGCCCGTCAGGAGGCGGGGGCGGGCTCACATGTCCCGCGCCACGAGGTCGTCGTAGGTCTCGCGGCGCGTCACCAGCCGCGCCGAGCCCCCATCGACGAACACCACCGCCGGCCGCGTGACCCCGTTGTAGTTCGACGCCATCGACACGCCGTAGGCGCCGGTGGCCGGAAGGCACACGAGGTCGCCCGGCCCGACGGGCGGCAGGGCCGCCTCGGAGACGAGCACGTCGCCGCTCTCGCAGTGCTTGCCCACGAGCCGCAGGGTCTGCGTCGGCTCCGCCTCGGCGCGATTGGCGAGGAGCGGCTCGTAGACGGCCCCGTAGAGCATCGGGCGCATCAGGTCGCTCATGCCGCCGTCGACCGACGCGTACGTGCGCACCCCGGGGATCTCCTTGACGCCGCCGACGCGATAGAGCGTGACCCCGGCGCGCCCGACGATGCTGCGACCCGGCTCCACCAGCACGCGGGGCATCGGCAGGCCGACCCGGCCCCACTCGCCGCGCACGGCCTCGACGACGGCCTCGGCGTAGTCCTCGACGGCGGCCGGGCGATCCTCGCCGGTGTAGGCGATGCCGAGCCCGCCGCCCATGTCCATGACGCGCAGGTCGTCTCCCCCGCACGAGGCGGCGAAGTCGGCCACGATGGCCGCCGCCGCGCCGTAGCCCGAGAGGTCGAACAGCTGGGAGCCGATGTGGCAGTGCAGGCCGATCAGATCGAGGGAGCCGGCGGCGCGGACGGCATCGACCGCCGCGCGCGCGGGCCCGCCCTCGATCGAGAAGCCGAACTTCGAGTCGATCTGGCCGGTCGAGATATAGGAGTGCGTCGAGGGCTTCACGCCGGGCGTGACACGCACCAGGACGTCCTGGCGCACGCCGGCCGCCGCCGCCTCCCGCGCGAGCAGGTCGATCTCGTCGAGGTTGTCGACGATCACCGTGCCGACGCCGGCCGCGAGCGCCTCGCGGATCTCCCGCGCGTCCTTGTTGTTGCCGTGCATGTAGATCCGCCCCGGGGGGAAGCCGGCGCGCAGGGCCGCGAAGAGCTCGCCACCGGACGCCACGTCCACACAGAGCCCCTCCTCGTTGGCCAGGCGCAGCATCGCCTGGCCGAAGTAGGCCTTGCTCGCGTAGATCACGTCCACGTCGGGCGCCAGGGCCGCGAAGGCGGCCCGGTAGGCACGGGCCATCCCGCGCAACGCGCCTTCGTCGTAGACGACGAGTGGGGTGCCATGCTCCTCGGCGAGTTCCACGAGGTCGCACCCGCCGATCGACAGGTGGCCCTCGGCAGTGACCGCTGCTGAGGGGGGCAGCACCTGATCGAGCGGCTTCATGGGCGGGCGAGACGGTACCAGATCGGCCTCGTTATCCTCAGCCCCCCGTGGCCCGGCCCACCGTCATCTCCCTGCGCGCGCCCGGCGGACCACGGCTTGCGGGCCTGTCCTTCGCGGCGGACGCCTGCACGCCGGGGGTGCTGGTGGTACCGGGTCTCGGCAGCCGCAAGGAGAACCACGCCGACTTCGCCGGGGCGGTCGCCGCGCGCGGCATGGCGGCGCTGGCGATCGACCTGAGGGGCCACGGCGGGAGCCTCGGGGTGCTGGACGGCGGGGTGGTGGACGACCTGATCGCCGGGCTCGAGGCCCTGGCGGCGCGCGGGCACGCCCCGCTCGGCGTGCGCGGGACCTCGATGGGAGGGCTGCTCGCCCTGCACGCCGCCGCGCGCGATGCGCGGGTGCGCGCGGTGGTGGCGCTCTGCCCGGCGCGCCCGGCCGGGCTGGCGCGGGTGGTCGAGGAGGACTGGCCGCTCGATCTCCGGCCCGCGGCCGCGGTCGCGCGCCAGGACGGCGTGGCGCGCGGCTACTGGCACGCCACCGGCGACGCGAGCGTCCCCTGGGGCGGCACGCTCGCCATCGCGGGGATGACGCCGCACCCGATGCGGCTGCGCATCGCGCTCGGCGGCGGACACGGGAGCCTCCAGCACGACCCGGCCGTCATCCGCGAGACCGCCGACTTCCTCTCCGCGCACCTGCAGGCGTCGTGAGACGTCCTGTGTCAACCCCCCGTGGCGAGAAGGCGCTGGAGGTTGCCGTGGCGGGCCGGGTCATAGGGAGTGCGGCTGACCCACATCTGATGG
>LNEQ01000211.1 GCA_001464995.1 Actinobacteria bacterium Ga0077541 | reverse complement strand
CTGAGGTCACGCCGTCCCGCGCAGGGGCGCTGGGTTCACCCCGAAGCGCGCCGAGGCGCTGAGGTCACGCCGTCCCGCGCAGGGGCGCTGGGTTCACCTCGGAGCGCGCCGATGCGCTGAGGTCACGCCGTCCCGCGCAGGGGCTCTGAGGCCACCTCGGGGCCCCGCGAGAACTGACTCCACGCAGGCGTTTCGTGGGATCGGTTCAATTGAACGAACGTCCGGGGTTCAATTGAACCTCGCTCCTGCGCAGGGGCCGCCCCGCCGAAGAGCCTCAGTGCGTCGAGGCGCCCGCCGTCCCGCGCAGAGGCTCTGAGGCCACCTCGGGGCCCCGCGAGAACTGACTCCACGCAGGCGTTTCGTGGGATCGGTTCAATTGAACGAACGCCCGTCCGCGCTGGGGGCCGATCCCGCCCGGAGCGCGCCGAGGCGCTGAGGTCACGCCGTCCCGCGCAGAGGCTTTGAGACCATCCGAAGCGCGGCGAGCGCCCCCGCCGCGACCGTCGAGGGTCGCGGCGGGGGTCAGGGTCCCGCTAGTCCGTCGTGGCGCAGACGACCCAGATCTTGACCGGGACGTTCTTGGTGAAGTTGGAGTGGAAGACGACGTACCAGGTGCGCGGGACGCCGTCGAGGTCGGCGCCGACCTGGCCGCCGATGACCGTGCCGTCGGTGCTGTTGACGAGGCTCGCCGTCCCGCCCGTCGCGATCCCGCCGTTGCTGCAGGTCCTGCCCACCGTCACGTCCTGGTCGGCCGTCGCGGCGACCGTGGTGTCGAGCAGCTCCATCTGGAACCCGGTGATCGCGCCCGCGCCGCCGCCGCCCGCGCCCTTCTGGGCGAGGAGCTCCCAGACCGGCGCGGTGCCGGGCAGGAGGCCGGGCGACGCCGGGCCCGATGCGACATAGGAGGAGCCGTTGTACTGCACGGCGTCATCCTTGGCGTAGGTGGTCCCGCTCCCCCACGCGCCCCTCCAGGTGAGGCCGCGCGGGCCGGTTGCGCCCTGGGGGCCGGTGTCGCCGGTGTTGCCCTTGGGACCCGCCGGCCCCTGCGGCCCCGAGGGCCCCGTCGGTCCGGTCGCCCCCGCAGCGCCCGCCGGGCCCTCGGGGCCGACGCCGCCGGCGCCGACGGCCTTCGAGAAGCGGTCCTCGAGCGTGTCGACCCGGCTCGCGAGGGCCGACAACTGGACCGCGAAGGCGCGCATCTGGGTCTTGAGCTGCTTGGCCTGCTTGGGCAGCACCTTGAGCTGCTTGGCCAGCTTCGGTGTCACCGATGACGCCGTGGCCACCTTCGGGGCCGTCTTGGCGTCGGCGACGCCCACGCCGTCGGCGGAGGCGACTCCGAGCAGGAGCGCCAGCGCGGCGACGACGGCGAGGGGACGGGGTGGGCACATGGGGATCCTCCGGACGGCGGGTGCGAGCCGGCCGCGTCCCTTCGGAAGGGGGGAGGCCGCGGCGACGAACGGTGTGACGGGACCCTCTCTACATCGGCACCGGGCCGGAGAAGCTCGACCCCGCCGGGGCCCCTATCAGCGGGCCGCGCAGGCCGCCCGCGCCGCCGCCACCGCGTCCAGCGCGCGCTGCTTCTCCGCCGCGCCCAGCCGCTCGCCACGCAGCATCCGCTCCTCGGCGGCGAGGGCGCGGAGCACGTCGGCGCGGGCCCGGTCGGGGTTGCCCGCGCCGGCGATCAGATGCACCGCCGCCGAGACCTGCGCGGCGTACGCGCCGAGGGCGGCGTCGCGCACCGGCCCCGGCGCGATGTCGGCCACCTCGTAGCGCAGCGACATCAGGTCGCGCTCCCAGGCCCCGACCGAGACGCGCCGCTTGTCGACCTCCTTGGCCAGACGCGCCGAGAGACGGGCCGCCGTGCCCCCCGCCTTCTCGGCGCCCACCCGCAGCTGCTCGACCAGCGCCTGCCGGGCGGCGTCGTTCGAGGGATCGGCCATCCAGGCGCTGCCCTTGCGCAGCAGGGTCTGGGCCGCGGCGGCGCCCTGGCGGCGAGCGAGTATCGCGGCGAGGCCCACGAGCCGCGGACCCATCAGGCCGGTCCGGTCACGCCCGGGGGATCTCCTGCCCGGTCGCGGGGTCGATGCGGATGCCGTCGGTGATCCCGGTGCCGGGGGGCGCCCCGATGGTCAGCCACACCGACTCGCGGTCGGTGTGGTTCTGGATGCGGCGCGCGGTCCCCTTGTCGAAGCGCAGCCACTCGCCGTCCTGCACGGTGACCACCTCGCCCTCCACGAACACCTCCTGCGGTCCGCCCGACAGGAGCTGGTAGATCTCCTCCTGCTCGTGGTGGCGGTGGTAGGCCATCTCGTTGCCCGGCTCGTACCGCCACACGCGCAGCGTCATGCCCTGCGCGCCGAGCGCGCCCGCGAGGTCGCGCGACGCCGCACCGCCGCCGCGCCGCTCGCGCAGCTCGACGTCGTCCTCGGCGATCCTGCTCCAGCCTTCGCTCATCGGTTCCCCTCCGGGGTCGGATCCGGCCCCATCCTACGGCGACCCCCGGCCGCCCGGGCGTCAGTCCTCGAGCACCATCAGCAGCTGCTTGGTCTCGACCTGCGTTCCGGCCGACACCAGCACCTCGCGCACGACGCCGTCGCGCTCGGCGAAGACGCCGGTCTCCATCTTCATCGCCTCGATGGAGAGCAGGCGGTCACCACGCACGACGCGCTCCCCCGGATGGGCCGACACGGCCACCACCAGGCCGGGCATCGGGGCCGCCACGTGGGTGGGATCGCCCTCGTCGGCCATGCGCCGGCCCGGACCGGTCGGCGCGAGCGAGCGGTCGACGACCTTCACCTCGCGCGGCTGGCCGTTCAGCTCGAAGAAGATCGTGCGCCTGCCCTCGTCGTCGGCCTCCCCCGCCGCGAGGAATCGGATGACCAGGGTCTTCCCGCGCTCGATGTCGACGAACAGCTCGTCGTCGCGCTTGAGGCCGTAGAAGAAGACCGGCGTCGGGAGCACGCTGACGTCGCCGTGCAGGCGCTGGTGCTCGGCGAACTCGGTGAACACCTTCGGGTACATCAGGTAGCTCGCCAGTTCCCGGTCGGAGACGTGGCGGCGCACCTTCCTCTCCGCCTCGGCGCGCGCCGCGTCGAGGTCGATGGGCTCGAGCACCTCGCCGGGGCGCACCCCCAGGGGGTCCGCGCCCTTCAGGACCTTCGCCTGGAGGGCCTCGGGGAAGCCGCCGTAGGGCTGGCCGAGGTCACCGTGGAAGTATTCGACGACCGAGTCGGGGAACGCGATCTCGTGGCCGGGGTCGAGCACCTGCTCGACGGTCAGGTCGTTGGTGACCATGTAGACCGCGAGGTCGCCGACCACCTTCGACGTCGGGGTGACCTTGACGATGTCGCCGAACATGCGGTTGACGTCGGCGTAGGTGCGGGCGACCTCCCGCCAGCGCGCCTCGATGCCGAGCGCCCGCGCCTGCTGGCGCAGGTTGGTGTACTGGCCGCCGGGCATCTCGTGCTCGTAGACCTCCGACGCCCCGGCGCGCTGGTCGCTCTCGAACCCGGCGTAGGCGGCGCGCACGGCCTCCCAGTAGGCCGCGACGCGGGCCAGCGACTCGCGGCCGATCCCGGTGTCGCGCGGCGTGCCGCGCAGCGCCTCCACCACCCCCCCGAGGTTGGGCTGGGAGGTGAGGCCGCTCATCGGGTCCATCGCGAGGTCGACGGCGTCCACGCCGGCCTCGGCGGCCGCCAGCACCGATGCGGCGGCGATGCCGCTGGTGTCGTGCGTGTGGAAGTGGATCGGGATCCCGATCTCGTTGCGCAGCGCCCCCACCAGCGTCCGCGCGGCCTCGGGCTTGCAGAGGCCGGCCATGTCCTTGATGCCGAGGATGTGGGCGCCGGCCGCCTCGAGCTCCCTGGCCATGCGCACGTAGTAGCCGAGGTCGTACTTGGAGCGCGCCGGGTCGGTGAGGTCGCCCGTGTAGCAGATGCTCGCCTCCAGGAGCGCGCCCGACTCGAGCACCGCGTCCATCGCCACGCGCATGTTCTCGACCCAGTTGAGGCTGTCGAACACCCGGAAGAGGTCGATGCCGCCCTCCGCGGCCTGCTGGACGAAGTAGCGCACCACGTTGTCGGGGTAGTTGGTGTAGCCGACGGCGTTGGACGAGCGCAGCAGCATCTGGATGAGGATGTTCGGCGCGGCCGCGCGCAGCTGGGAGAGCCGGTCCCAGGGGTCCTCGCGCAGGAACCGCATCGCGACGTCGAAGGTCGCCCCGCCCCAGGCCTCCAGCGAGAACAGCCCGGCCAGGTTGCGCGCGTAGTAGGAGGCCGGCGCCACCAGGTCGTGCGTGCGGAAGCGCGTCGCCAGCAGCGACTGGTGGGCGTCGCGGAAGGTCGTGTCGGTGACCAGCAGCCGGCGCTCGTCGCGCATCCACCGCGCGAAGCCCTCGGGCCCGAGCTCGAGCAGGCGGTCGCGGGTGCCGTAGGGCTCCGAGGGCTGGGTCGAGACCTCCGGGATCACGGGCACCGGCAGGTGGCCGGGCTCGGCGCGCCCGGCGACCTCGGGGTTGCCGTTGACGATCACCTCCCCGATGAACGCCAGCAGGCGGGTGGCGCGGTCGCGCCGCGGCCGGAAGCGGAACAGCTCCGGCGTCTCGTCGATGAAGCGCGTGGTGTAGTCGCCCGAGCGGAACTGCGGGTGGGCGATCAGGGCCTCCAGGAAGGCCAGGTTGGTCGTGACGCCGCGGATGCGGAACTCGCGCAGGGCGCGGTCCATCCGGCGGGTCGACTCCTCGTGCGTCGGCGCCCAGGCCGTGACCTTCTCCAGCAGCGAGTCGTAGAAGGGGGTGATCACCGCCGAGGAGTACGCCGTGCCCCCGTCGAGGCGTATGCCGAACCCGGTCGCCTCGCGATAGGCGCTGATGCGCCCGTAGTCCGGGATGAAGTGGTTCTCCGGGTCCTCGGTGGTGATGCGGCACTGCATCGCCGAGCCGTTGACGCGGATGTCCTCCTGCGCCGGCACGCCGCTGTCGGGCGTGCCGATCGCGGCGCCCTGGGAGATCCGGATCTGGGCCTTGACGATGTCGATGCCGGTCACGACCTCGGTGACCGTGTGCTCCACCTGGACGCGCGGGTTGACCTCGATGAAGAAGAACTCGCCCGAATCGGCGTCCATCAGGAACTCGACGGTGCCGGCGCAGCGATAGCGGGCCTCGCCCATCAGGCGCACGGCGGCCGCGCAGATCTCGTCGCGGACCCCCGGGTCCAGGCGCGGCGAGGGGGCGATCTCGACCACCTTCTGGTGGCGGCGCTGCACCGTGCAGTCGCGCTCGTAGAGGTGGACCACCCCGCCGTGCTCGTCGGCGAGGATCTGGACCTCGATGTGCCAGGCCCGCTCCACGAGGCGCTCGAGGAAGACCTCGCCGTTACCGAACGCGGCCTTCGCCTCGCGGCGGGCGGCATCGACCGACTCCTCGAGCGCCGCGGGGTCGTGGACCATCCGCATGCCGCGCCCGCCCCCGCCCCAGCTGGCCTTGACCATCAGCGGGAAGCCGACCGCCTCGGCGAGACGGCGCACCTCGGCCGGATCGTCGGGCAGCGCCCCGGTGGCCGGCATCACCGGCACGCCGGCGCGACCGGCGAGCGCACGGGCCTCGACCTTGTTGCCGAGGCGCTCCATCACCTCGCGCGGCGGACCGATCCAGCAGATGTTCTCCCGCGCGCACGCCAGGGCGAGGTCGGGGTTCTCGGAGAGGAAGCCGTAGCCGGGGTGGATCGCGTCGACGCCCGCCTCGCGCGCCACCCGCATGATGTCGTCGATGTCGAGGTAGGCCCGCACCGGCTCCGACCCACGCCCCACCTGATACGCCTCGTCGGCCTTGAAGCGGTGGAGGGCGAAGCGGTCCTCCAGCGAGTAGATCGCGACCGCGCGGAAGACGCGGATCGCGATCTCGCTGCGGTTCGCGACCAGGAGCTTGCGGATCCGGCGACTGGCCGGCGGAGGGCTCATCCGTCTCCGAAGAGGACCGGCTCCAGCCCCAGCGTCAACCCCGGCCGGGTGCGCACGGCGCGCACGGCCAGCACGACCCCGGGCATGAAGCTCTCCCGCGAGAGCGAGTCGTGGCGGATCGTCAGCGTCTCGTCGTGCCCGCCGAGGATCACCTCCTGGTGCGCCACCAGGCCCGGCAGGCGCACCGAGTGGATCACCGGGTCGCCCTCCATCAGGGCCGCGGTGCGCAGCGCCGTGCCCGAGGGCGCGTCGAGCTTGCGGTCGTGGTGCAGCTCGATGATCTCGGCCTTGGCCATGTGGCGCGAGGCCTCGGCGGCGAACCGCATCAGCAGCACGGCGCCGACCGCGAAGTTGGGCGCGATGAGGGCGTTGGCGCGCCCGCCCTCGGCGAGCTCGCGCAGCTCGCCGACCTGGTCGTCGCTGAGCCCGGTGGTGCCGACCACGACGTGGACCCCGGCCGACAGCGCCTGGCGGGCGTTGGCGAAGACGGTGTCGGGGATCGTGAAGTCGACCATGACCTCGGGGGTGCCGGCCGCGAGCGCCGTGTCGAGGTCGGGGTACGACCCGGGGGCCTCGCCGAGCGCCGGGTCGACCGCCATGGTCACGCGCATGTCCTGGGCGCGGCCGACCGCGCCGACCACGGCCTGGCCCATCCGTCCGGCGGCGCCGGAGACGCATACCTCGATCACGGGGCCCACCCTACAGCCGGGCCCCCCGCTCGGCCTCCGCCGCCGGGCGCGTTCGCACCCCCGCGGACGGGCCCGAGGGCGAAGTCGGCGCGCGACCGGGCCCCGGCGCGCGCGATGCGTGACACTCGGACACGCCCCGCCCGCCACCCGAGGGACCCCCGATGAGCGACTCCAGCCGTGCCGTCCGCTTCTCCGCGTTCGGCGAGCCCGCCGACGTCCTCACGATCGGCGACGTCCCCACCCCGTCCCCCGGCCCGGGCGAGGTGCTGCTGCGCATGAGGGCGCGGCCGGTGAACCCGTCCGACCTGTCGATGGTGCGCGGGCGCTACGGCCAGCTGCCGGAGCTGCCCGCGACGCCCGGGCTCGAGGGGGTCGGCGAGGTCGAAGCGCTCGGCGAGGGCGTCACCACGGTTCCGGTCGGAGCGCGCGTCGTGCCGCTCGGGGTCGCCGGGACCTGGGCCGAGCGGGTCTGCGCGCCGGCCGCCGCGGTCGTGCCGGTGCCCGACGGCGTCGGCGACGAGGCGGCGGCGCAGCTGGTCGTGAACCCCCTGAGCGCCTGGGTGCTGTTGACGGAGGAGCTCGACGTGCAGCCGGGCGACTGGCTCGCCCAGAGCGCCGCCGGCTCCACGCTCGGCCGTGTCGTGCTCCAGATCGCCCGGGCCCGGGGCGTGAGGACGATCAACCTGGTGCGGCGGGCCGGGCAGGTGGAGGAGCTGCGCGCCCTCGGGGCCGACGAGGTCGTCGTGGGCGACGGGGAGGCGGCCGTCGCCCGGATCCGGGAGATCACGGGCGGTGAGGGCGTCGCGAAGGCGATCGACGCGGTCGGAGGGGCGGTCGGCGCCACCCTCGCGGCCTCCCTCGCGCCGCGGGGCACGCTCATCGCCTACGGGCGCCTGTCGCAGGAGGCGATGCCGCTCGACACCGGACTGCAGATCTTCCGGGGCACGACCGTGCGCGGCTTCTGGCTCACGCGCTGGTTCCAGGAGTCGCCGCCCGAGCACGTCGCCGCGACGATCGCGACGGTCCTCGGCCGTATCGCCGACGGCGCGATCGACCCGCCCGTCGAGGCCCGTTACGACCTCGCCGACGTGAGCGCGGCCGTGGCCCACGCCGAACGTCCCGGGCGCTCGGGGAAGGTGCTGCTGACCGGCTGACGCGCGTAGGCTGGACCGGTGCGCCTGATCCTCGTCCGTCACGGCGAATCCGAGTGGAACGCCCTCGGCCGCGTACAGGGCCAGGCCGATCCGGATCTCAGCCCGGCCGGGCGCGCGCAGGCGCGGCTGCTGGCGCCGCTCGTCGCCGCGATGGAACCCGACGTGGTGGTCACGTCCGACCTGCGGCGCGCCGCCGGGACCGGGGCGCTGGTGAGCGACATGGCCTCCACGACCGACCCGCGCTGGCGCGAGTGCGCCATGGGCGAGTGGACCGGCCGGTCGGCCGAGGAGCTCTACGCGGACCCCTCGGGCCGGTTCGAGGCCTGGCGCGAGGGACACGCCGACCCGCCCGGGGGCGAGTCGTGGGAGGCCGTGTGCGACCGGGTCGCCGACGGCGTGCGCGCCCTGCGCGCCACAGGGGCCGCGAGGGCCCTGGTGGTGACGCACGGCGGCCCCGTGCGCGCGGCGTGCGCCGTGCTGACGGGCCTGGCGCCCGACCACCTCGTGCCCGTGCCGAACGCGAGCATCACCGTCATCGAGCTCGGGTACGGCGGCGCCCTCGCATCGTTCGCGGTCCGCCCGGTGCCGCCGGACGCCCCGGGGCCGCCCGCCGACGCCTGAGGGCCGGGCGCCGCCGCTCAGGCGGCGGGGACCAGCCCGGACGAGAGGGTGCCGATCGCGGCGCGGATCACGTCGCCCTTCGGCCCGATGGCGGCGGCCGACATGTGCCCCGGCTGCCAGTACTCGCCCGCGAGCGCCATCACGTCGTCGGCCGTGACCGCCTCGATGCGCGCCTCGATCTCGTCGACCGTCAGCAACTCGGTGCCGGTCAGCACCGCCCGCCCGATCCGGTTCATCCGCGTGCCCGAGCTCTCCATCCCCAGGATCATCCGCCCCTTGAGATGGTCCTTGGCGCGGCGCAGCTCGGCCGCCGGCAGTGGCTCGGCGCCGATGCGCCGCAGCTCGGTCGCGATCACCTCGCAGGCCGTCGCGAGGTTGTCCTCACGGGTCCCGAGGTAGATGCCCACCTGCCCCGCATCGGCGTAGCCGACGGTGTACGAGCCCACCGAGTAGGCGAGGCCGCGCTTCTCGCGCACCTCCTGGAAGAGGCGGCTGCTCATCGATCCGCCGAGCACCGTGTCGAGCACCGACTGGGCGTGCCGGCGCGGGTCGTTGCGCGACAGGCCGGGACCACCCAGGCACAGGTGGTACTGCTCGGTGGCCTTCTCCTTGAGCACCAGCGTCGGCGCGCCGGGGCTGGCCGGCTCGTAGATGCCGGTGCTCTTCGTGGTCGGCAGCTCGGCCAGGAGACCCTCGGCGAGCTCCATCACACGCTCGTGGGTGATGTTCCCCGCGGCGGCGACCACCATGTTCGGGGCCGTGTAGTGGCCCCGGTGGTAGGCGCGCACGCCGGCCTCGGGGACGCTGCCGATCACCTGAGCGGTGCCGATCACCGGGCGGCCCAGGGCCTGGTCGGGGAACACGGCGTGGCTGACGAGGTCGTGGATCTGGTCCTGCGGGTCGTCCTCGTACATCGCGATCTCCTCCAGCACGACCTCGCGCTCCTGATCGAGGTCGTGGAAGGCCGGCCGCTGGAGCATGTCGGTCAGCAGCGGCATCGCACGGTCGACGAGCTCGTCGAGGACGCGGGCGTAGAGGACGGTGTAGTCCTTGCCGGTCGCGGCGTTGACCTCACCGCCGAGGCCGTCGAAGGCCTGGGCGATCTCCTCCGCCGACAGGGTCGGCGTGCCCTTGAACAGCATGTGCTCGAGGAAGTGCGAGATGCCCGCCTCCTCGGGGCGCTCGAAGCGGGATCCGACCCCGATCCACACCCCGATGGCCACCGAGCGCACGCCCGGGAGGGTCTCCGAGATGACCCGGAGCCCTCCCGAGGTGACGCCCTGGACCGGCAGGGACACCGCCGATGCCGGTCCGGTCACGAGTGTCCCGAGTCAGGGGCTCGTGTGTGATTCCCGAGCGAATCTCCCGCGAGGGGAGGGCGCAGATCCACTGCGATATCGGGAATATCGCCGTGGTCGAGGACGCTGCCTCGCGATGAGATGCAGCCGGGAATCGCCACGCTGTCCCTGACTCGGGGCACTCTTTACTCGGCGGCGGTCAGCCGGCGGCGGCGGCGCCGGGGCTGGTCGTCGCCATCGCCGGAGGCCGCCCCGTTGGAGCCGCCCTCGTCGTCGCCCTCGCCCTCGGTGCCGACGATGCGCAGGCCGATGCGGCCGCGCGCGCGGTCCACCTCGACGACCGTCACATCGACGACGTCGCCGCGGTTGACGACGTCCTCCACCTTGTCCACCCGGCCGCTGCCGAGGTTGGAGATGTGGAGCAGCCCGTCGACGCCCTTGGTGAGCTCGACGAACGCACCGAACGTGGTCGTCTTGACGACCTTGGCGCCGTGGAAGGTGTCGCCCACCTCGACGTCCTTGGTCATCGCGCGGATCGCCTCGACGGCCGCGTCGGCCTTCTCGCCGTTGACGCCGTACACCTTGACGGTGCCGTCGTCCTCGATCGAGATCTCGACCTCGTAGTCGGCCTCGAGGCCGCGGATCGTCTCGCCGCCCTTGCCGATGACGGTGCCGATCCGGTCGGGATCGATCTTGATCGCCGTGATGCGCGGCGCCCAGGCCGACAGCTCCTCGCGCGGTCCGGCGATCGACTCCGCCATCTTGCCGAGGATGTGCTCGCGGCCCGCCTTCGCCTGCGCGAGCGCGTCGCGCAGCATCTCGAAGGTGACGCCGGAGATCTTGCAGTCCATCTGCAGGGCGTTGATGCCCTCGCTGGTGCCGGCGACCTTGAAGTCCATGTCGCCGAGGTGGTCCTCGTCGCCCTGGATGTCGGAGAGCACGATGTAGTCGTCGCCCTCCTTGATCAGGCCCATCGCGATGCCGGCCACCGGCCGGGTGATCGGGACGCCGGCGTCGAGCAGGGCGAGCGTCGAGCCGCAGACCGAGGCCATCGACGAGGAGCCGTTCGACTCGAGGGTCTCGGACACGAGCCGCAGGGTGTACGGGAACTCGACGTCGTCCGGGATCATCGGCAGCAGGGCCCGCTCGGCGAGCGCGCCGTGGCCGATGTCGCGGCGCTTGGGACCGCGCATGAAGCCGGTCTCCCCCACGCTGAACGGCGGGAAGTTGTAGTGGTGGATGTAGCGCTTGGTGGTCTCGATGCCGAGGCCGTCGATGCGCTGCGCCTCCTTGGTGGTGCCGAGCGCGAGGCTCGTCAGCACCTGGGTCTCGCCACGCGTGAAGAGGCCGGTGCCGTGCACGCGCGGCAGGACGCCCACCTCGGTGGTGATCTGACGGATCTCGTCGGCCTTGCGCCCGTCGGGGCGGTGCTTCTCCACCGCGATGCGGCGACGGATGATCGACTTCTGCAGGGCGTCGAAGGCGCGGCCGAAGTCGGCGGTGGCCTCCGGGTCGGCGTCGGCGCCGAGGATCGACTCGGCGGCGGCGGCCCGCACGGCTGCGACCTTGTCGCGGCGCAGCAGCTTGGCCTGCTCGAGGGTGGCCTCGGCGAGGTCCTTGCCGAACGACTTCTCGACCTTGGCGGCCAGCTTCTCGTCCACGACGATCGGCGCGACGTCCCACTTGGGCTTGCCGGCCTTCTTCTGCAGCTCGAGCTGCGCGGCGCAGAGCGTGCGGATCTCCTCCTGGGCGATCTGCAGCGCCTCGAGCATCGTCTCCTCGTCGACCTCGCTCGCGCCCGCCTCGACCATCGAGATGGTGTCGGCCGTGCCGGCGACGACGAGGTCGAGCTCCGACTCCTCCGCCTCCTGCAGCGTCGGGTTGATGATGAACTCGTCGCCCATCAGGCCGATGCGCACGGCGCCGACCGGGCCCTGGAAGGGCATCTCGGAGAGCATCAGGGCCATCGAGGCGCCGTTCAGCGCCAGGATGTCGAAGGCGTTCACCTGGTCCACCGAGAGGATCGTCGCGACGACCTGGGTCTCGTTGCGGTAGCCCTTGGGCCACAGCGGCCGGATCGGCCGGTCGGTCATGCGCGCGGTGAGCGTCGCCCGGTCGCTCGGGCGGGACTCGCGCTTGATGAAGCCGCCGGGGATCTTGCCCGCGGCGTACATGCGCTCCTCGACGTCCACGGTGAGCGGGAAGAAGTCCGCGCCCGGACGGGGCGACTGGGCCCCGACCGCGGTCACCAGGATCACCGTGTCACCCGAGCGGACGACGACCGAGCCGTTGGCCTGCTTGGCCAGCTTGCCCGTCTCGAATGAGATCGGCGAATCGCCGATCTGCACGGTCACGTTTTCTACTGCCATTTCACATCCCTTGTCTGCCCCGCACCGCTCGGCCGGGGCGCCTCTGATGCCGGCACCGCCCGGTGCCGACCTTCTGTGCTCGTGATGCCCTTCAGGCTCGGGGCGCGGATTACCTGCGCAGGCCGAGGGTCTTCGTGAGCTCGCGGTACCCGTCCAGGTCCGTGCGCTGCATGTAGTTGAGCAGCCGGCGACGCCGGCCCACCATCTGGAGAAGGCCACGCCGCGAGTGGTGGTCCTTCTTGTGCGTCTTCAGGTGCTCGGTGAGGCCGTTGATCCTCTCGGTGAGGATGGCGACCTGCACCTGCGGCGAGCCCGTGTCGGACTCGTGGCGGCGGTGGGTGCCGATGACGCTGCTCTTCGCGTCCTTGGACAGCATGGTGCTTCTCCTCGCTCAGCCTCGGCGCAGCCGTAGCCGCCCCGGGTCGTCTGTGGTCTGCCGAGGGGGAGCCGTCCAGGGGGCGCTCCCGCATTCCTCGGCGCCGGGCGAGGTTATCAGACCCCCTCCG
>LNEQ01000210.1 GCA_001464995.1 Actinobacteria bacterium Ga0077541 | reverse complement strand
TGGACTACCAGGGTATCTAATCCTGTTCGCTCCCCACGCTTTCGCGTCTCAGCGTCAGTACCGTTCCAGAGAGCCGCCTTCGCCACCGGTGTTCTTCCTAATATCTGCGCATTTCACCGCTACACTAGGAATTCCGCTCTCCCCTCCCGGACTCAAGCTTGACAGTATCCAGTGCAGGCTTGGGGTTAAGCCCCAAGATTTCACACCAGACTTATCAAGCCGCCTACACGCGCTTTACGCCCAATGATTCCGGACAACGCTCGCCCCCTACGTATTACCGCGGCTGCTGGCACGTAGTTAGCCGGGGCTTCTTCTGGGGGTACCGTCACCCCGTAGGCTATTAACCTCGGAAGCTTCGTCCCCCCTGAAAGTGGTTTACAACCCGAAAGCCGTCTTCCCACACGCGGCGTTGCTGCGTCAGGCTTCCGCCCATTGCGCAAGATTCCCCACTGCTGCCTCCCGTAGGAGTCTGGGCCGTGTCTCAGTCCCAGTGTGGCTGATCGTCCTCTCAGACCAGCTACGCATCGTCGCCTTGGTGGGCCGTTACCCACACCAACAAGCTAATGCGCCGCGGGCCCATCCCAGGGCGGAGGCCGAAGCTACCATTTCCCGCACGGACTTATGACCGTACGAATTATGCGGTATTAGCCCGAGTTTCCTCGGGTTGTCCCGCTCCCTAGGGCAGGTTGCCCACGTGTTACTCACCCGTTCGCCACTGTACTCAGCTCCGAAGAGCCTTTCTCGTTCGACTTGCATGTGTTAAGCACGCCGCCAGCGTTCGTCCTGAGCCAGGATCAAACTCTCCATGAAGAAACTACTGCGACACTCCCTCACCGCCATACAGGCCGGCTCGTCGGTGCACGCAAGTTCGGAGATTGCCGTCGCTCCGAGGAGCTAGGCGATCCGAGCTTTTTGTCATTCCGTCCGGTGCGGCTCACGCCGTACCGTCAGGTCAGACGGGGTTCGTGCAAACCTGGCCATCGTGATCGATGGAGCTCGCGCTCCATGATCCAGATGCATGCTGTTCAGTTTTCAAGGATCGGGACGCCTGCATACGCAGCCGTCGGATCGGACCGATTTCCATCTTCGCGGCCTCCGTTCCTCCGGAGGCTCCCAGCGCGGGCGCATAGCGCGCCTCTTACGCGGGCGTCTCCATTGGATGAAGGTCGAAGAGGTGGAGTCTCAATCGGTTCCTTTTCCATGCTGGTGGAGCCGTTGCCCCCCCAGCGGTCTTGGGAGTATAGCCACCCGCCAAGGCGAGTCAAGCGCCCCGTGGCCGGATTCGGCGGCCCGGCGCTGACAGGGGTCAGCCCCCAGGGGTAAGCCGTGCAAAACGGCGCTTTCCGGCCTTCAGGACCTTTCCGGAGAGCTCGGCGGAGTCGATGTCGAGCGCCGTCACCGCGTGCCCGTCCAGGCTCACCCCTCCCGCCGCGATCAGCCGGCGCGCCTCGCTGCGCGAGGGGATGCCGAGGCCGTCGACGAGGAGCGCCGGAAGATGCACCAGGCCGGCGGGCACCGCGACGCTCGGCATCTCGTCGGGCACCCCGCGGTCGCGGACGATCCGGTTGAAGTGCTCCTCGGCCGCGGCGCCGGCGCCCGGCCCGTGGAAGCGGTCGGCGATGAGGGCCGCCAGGCGCCGCTTGTCCTGACCCGGGTGGCCGGTGGGAGGCGGGGCGCCGGGCGCGAGCAGGCGATACCACTCGGGCAGCGCAGAGTCGGGGATCCTCATGGTCCGCCCGAACTGCTCCTCAGGGGCATCCGCCACGCCGACGTGGTTGGCGAGCGACTTGCTCATCTTCTGGACCCCGTCCACGCCGGGCAGGATCGGCATGGTCATCACGACCTGCGACGGCTGGCCGAAGGAGGCCTGGATCTCCCGGGCGAGCATCAGGTTGAAGAGCTGGTCCGTCCCGCCCAGCTCGACGTCGGCCTCGACCATCACCGAGTCGTAGGCCTGCATCAGCGGGTAGAGGAGCTCGAGGACGGAGACCGGTCGGTCGGCACCCATGCGCTCGGCGAAGTCGTTGCGTCGCAGCAGCTGGTTGACGGTGGCCGAGCCGGCCAGGGCGAACAGCTGCTCCATGCCCATCGTCGCGAACCACTCGCCGTTCGGCCGGATCTCGGTGCGCTCAGGATCGAGTATGCGGAAGGCCTGCTCGCGGTAGGTCGCCGCGTTGCGCTCGATCGCCTCGCCGTCCAGCACCGGGCGGGTCGACGCGCGGCCCGACGGGTCGCCGACGCGGGCCGTCCAGTCGCCGATGATCAGCACGGCCAGGTGCCCGGCGTCCTGGAACTCGCGCAGCTTTCCGAGGACCACCGAGTGGCCGAGGTGGATGTCGGGCGCCGTCGGGTCGACGCCGAGCTTGACCCGCAGCGGGCGCCCGAGCGCCAGCTTCTCGGCGAGCCCGCCCGGAGGCAGGCAGTCGACCGAGCGGGCGGCCAGACGCTCGGCGGCGGCGCTCACGCGGCTCGGAAGGGCTTGGAGAGGTACGGCGACCCGGCCTGGCCGAAGCGCCAGGGACGGTCGGCGGCGACCGAGATGCCGATCCGCGGGCCCGTGGTGATCTCCACCGGCGCGATGCGGCCGCTGAGCGCCACCCGGCCGGCCGGCGCGAGGGCGTCGGCCCCATCCAGGTGCCGGTCGATCGCCAGGGCCTCGGCCAGCCGGCCGGGGCCGGCGCACAGGAGCCGGTCGGCCACGCCACGGCGTCGGTACCTCATGGTGAGGATTCCGTGCAGCGGGGCGATCGCCCGGATCAGCACGGCGGCCCCGCTGCCCTCGGGCTCGCAGACCAGGTTGGCGCACCAGTGGAGCCCGTAGGAGCGATAGACGTAGAGGTGGCCCGGAGGCCCGAACATCACCCGCGCGCGGCCCCGGGGGCCCCGGAAGCTGTGGGAGGCCGGGTCGTCGTCCTGGTAGCGCTCGGTCTCCACGATCACGCCGCCGACGCCGTCGACGGTGAGGACGCAGCCGATCAGATCGGGCGCCACCTCGGCGACAGGCCGCGCGAAGAAGTCGCGATCGAGGACGATGCCGGCGCGATCGGGCACGGCCGTCACCATGCCGCGACCCGCACCCGCGCCTGCGTGAGCTGGTCGAGGACGGCCGCGCGGGCCGTGCCGCCGGGCGCCGCCTTGGCCTCCACCGACGCCTCGGCGGTCAGCGGCGGAAGGTCGATGCCGTCGAGACCCGCGGCGGCGATGGCCGCCGGGCCTGCGTCCTCGAGGCCGACGCCCGCCGCCAGGCAGGCGCGCACCAGCTGCCCGACGGCCTCGTGGGCCCGCCGGAACGGCCAGCCCAGGCGCACCAGGTGGTCGGCGAGGTCGGTGGCCGCGAGGAAGCCGCCGCTCACCGCCGCCGCCATGCGGTCTACGCGGAAGCGCGCGCCGGCGATCATGCCCGCCATCGCCGGCAGGAGGAGCTCGACGGTGTCGATCGCGTCGAACAGGTACTCCTTGTCCTCCTGCAGATCCTTGTTGTAGGCCAGCGGCAGACCCGAGAGCGCGCCGAGCATGCCCGACAGGTCGGCCTGCAGGCGGGGCGCCTTCGCGCGCGCCAGCTCCGCCGCGTCGGGGTTCTTCTTCTGCGGCAGCATCGAGGAGCCCGACGTGAAGGCGTCGTCGAGCTCGACGAAGCCGTACTCGTCCCCGGCCCACTGCACGATCTCCGCGCCGAGGCGCGACAGGTGCACGCCGAGCTGCGCGGCGAAGTGCAGGTAGTCGACGAGGGCGTCGCGGCTGCCCACCGAGTCGAGGCTGTTCCGAGCTCGGCCGCCGTCGCCTCGCGGTCGATCGGGAAGCCGACCCCCGAGAGCGCGCCCGACCCGAGCGGGCAGTCGGCCGTCGCCGCGATGGCGTGCCCGAGGCGGGCGCGGTCGCGGTCGAGCATCCAGACGTAGGCGAGCAGATGGTGCGCCAGGCGGACCGGCTGCGCGCGCTGGCTGTGCGTGTAGCCCGGCAGCAGCGTGTCGATGTGGGCCTCTGCCTGGGACAGCAGTGCCTGAGCCAGATCCGAGAGCAGCGTTATCTGCTCGGTGGAACGCTGACGGAGGTACAGCAGCGTGTCGGTGATCACCTGGTCGTTGCGGCTGCGCCCGGTGTGGAGCCGCCGGCCGGCGTCGCCGACCAGCTCGGTCAGGCGCCGCTCGACCGCGGTGTGGATGTCCTCGTCGCCCTCGCGGAACACGAACGCGCCCGACTCCATCTCGGCGGCGATCCGGACGAGCCCGTCGTCGATCGCCGCCGCGTCCTCGGCCGGGATGATCCCCTGGGCTCCCAGCATCCGGGCGTGGGCCCGCGACGCGGTGATGTCCTGCGGCCACAGGCGCCGGTCGACGGCCAGCGACGCGTTGAGGCGGTCGAAGGCCTCCGCGGGGCCGGCGGCGAACCGGCCGCCCCACAGGCGGACCGGCTCGGTCATGCCCGCAGGACGGTCGCGAGGGCCTCGCAGACCTGGTCGACCTGCGACTCGGTCATCTCCGGGAAGAAGGGCAGCGCGATCGTGGACGCGCTGATGGCCTCGGTGACCGGGAACTCACCCGGCCCGTGGCCGTGCTCGTCCTGGTAGTAGGGCTGCAGGTGGATGCAGGGAAGGTAGGGCTTCGACGAGATGCCGAGCGCGTCGAGCCGCCCGATCACGTCGTCGCGGTCGAAGCGCGGATCGAGCCGCGGGGCGTAGACGAACCACGACCGCTTCTGCGGGCCCTCGTACATCGGCGTGACGCCGTCGATGCCCGCGACCCGCTCCTGGTACCAGGCGGCGACCCGGGCGCGGCCGGCGAGCATGTCGGTGAGGCGCTCGAGCTGGGCGACGCCGATGGCGCTGTGCACGTCGGACAGCCGGTAGTTGAAGCCGAGACGCGAGTGGACCAGCCAGGCGCCGTCGTCGGAGCGGCCCTGGTTGCGGAGGCTCGAGAGCACCTTCGCCAGCTCGTCGTCGTCGGTGAGGACGACGCCGCCCTCGGCGGTCGTGAGCTGCTTGTTGGCGTAGAAGCCGTAGACCGCCGGGTGCCCGAAGGTGCCGAGCTTGCGCCCGTCGTAGGAGCCGTCGATCGACTGGCAGGCGTCCTCGACGCGGGCGAGCCCGTGCCGCTCGGCGATCGCCACGAGAGCCGGCACCTCGGCCGGGTAGCCGAAGATGTCGACGATCAGGATCGCCTTCGTGCGCGGGGTGATGGCGGCCTTGACCGCCGCGGGGTCCATGTTGAACGTGAGCGGGTCGACCTCGGCGAACACCGGGGTCGCCCCGGTGAAGAGGATGGCGTTGGCGGAGGCGACGAACGAGAACGACGAGGTGATCACCTCGTCGCCCGGCCCGAGCCCGAGGGCGTGCAGGCACAGGTGCAGGCCCGCCGTGCCGCTCGAGACGGCGACCGCGTGCTTCACCCCGATGCGCTCGGCCCAGGCCTGCTCGAAGCGCGGCACCATCGGGCCGAGCGACAGCTGGCCCGAGCGCAGCACCTGGTCGACCAGCTCGCGCTCGCGGTCACCGATGACCGGCTTGGCGAGCGGGATGCGCTCCTGCGCCCCGCTCACCCCGCCGCCGGGGCGCGAAGGCGGGCGATGCGGCGCGTGCCGTGCTCGACGCTGTCGAGCAGCGCCTCCCACGAGGCCTCGATGACGTTCTCGCTCACCCCTATCGACCCCCATGTCCCGTGTCCGTCGCTCGAGTCGAGGAGCACGCGCGTGACCGCGGTCGTCCCCTTGGTCTCGTCGAGTATCCGCACCTTGAAGTTGACCAGCTCGATCTCCCCGAGCTCGGGCACCCGCGGCCCGAGGGCCAGGCGCAGCGCACTGTCGAGCGCGTTGATCGGCCCGTTGCCCTCGGCGGTCGCCACGAGGCGCTCGCCCTGGTGGAAGATCTTGATGGTCGCCTCGGTCTCGACGCGGCCGTCGGCGCGCTTCTCGGTGATCACCCGGAAGCTCTCGAGCGTGAAGAGGGGCTCGTAGACGCCGGTCTCGCGCTCGAGGAGGAGCTCGAACGAGCCGTCGGCCACCTCGAAGTGGTAACCCTGGTGCTCCAGGTCCTTGAGGCGGGCGAGGATGCCCGCGATGCGCTCGGGGTCGTCCTCGAGATCGACCCCGAGCTCGCGGGCCTTCGCGACGATGGTGCCGCGGCCCGACAGCTCGGAGACGAGCACGCGGCGCTCGTTGCCCACCGTGGCCGGGTCGATGTGCTCGTAGCTGCGCTCGTCGGCGTTCATGCCCTGCTGGTGCATGCCCCCCTTGTGCGCGAAGGCGTTGCGGCCGACGTAGGGCGCCCAGGAGTCGGGCTGGAGGTTGGCGGTCTCGGCGACGAAGACGCTGAGCGAGGTGAGCTCGGACAGGCGCTCGGGGTCGAGCACCTCGAAGCCCATCTTCAGCGAGAGGGACGGGATGATCGAGACCAGGTTGGCGTTGCCGCAGCGCTCGCCGTAGCCGTTGACCGTGCCCTGGACCAGGCGGGCGCCCTCCTCGACGGCCGCCAGGCTGTTGGCCACCCCGCACTCGGCGTCGTTGTGGGTGTGGATGCCGAGCGCCACGCCCGGCAGCGCGGCGCGCACGTCGCGCATCACGGACGCGACGCGCGAGGGCAGCGTGGCCCCGTTGGTGTCGCACGGCGTGATCCAGGCGGCGCCGCCGGCCTCGGCCGCCCTCAGGCAGTCGATCGCGTAGCCGGGGTGGGCGTCGTACGCGTCGAAGAAGTGCTCGGCGTCGTACACGACCTCCTTGCCCTGCGACACGAGGAAGGCGGTCGACTCCTCGATCATCCGCAGGTTCTCCTCGCGCGAGACCCGGGTGACCTTCTCGATGTGCAGGTCCCAGGTCTTGCCGACGATGGTGATGACGGGGGCGAAGCTCTCGGCCAGGCCGCGGATGCCCGGATCCTCCTCGGGGGCGACGCCCCTGCGGCGGGTCATGCCGAACGCCGCCAGCCGCGTCGCGCCGAGATCCTCCCGCTCGAGGAGGCCGAACAGCTCGCCGTACTTGGGGTTGCTCGCCGGGAAGCCGGCCTCCAGGTAGTCGACGCCGAACTCGGCCAGGCGCATCGCGACGGCCAGCTGCTCGCCCACCGACAGGCTGAGGCCCTCGCGCTGCATGCCGTCGCGCAGGGTCGTGTCGTAGATGGCGATGCGCTCGGGCACGGTGTTCAGGGTGAGAGGGTCGAGGCCGGGGCCACGATGTAGTCGAGCCACTCCTCCGAGCGCGGGTCGCGGCCCTCGGTCGCGGCGAAGAAGCGGCTCTGCAGGAGCTGCGTGATCGGCCCGGGGGGGCCGAGCGGGTGCTCGTCGACCTCGTTGATCGGGCAGACCTCGGCGGCGGTGCCGGTGATGAAGACCTCGTCGGCGGTGTAGAGCTCGCCGCGGGCCACCTCGCGCTCGAGGACGGGGATGCCCTCGTCCTGGGCCAGCGTGATGATGCTCGCGCGCGTGATGCCCTCGAGGATCGACGCCTGGACGGGCGGGGTGATGAGCACGCCGTCGCGGACCAGGAAGAGGTTCTCGCCGGAACCGTCGGCCACGTAGCCGGCCTCGTTGAGGAGGATCGCCTCCTGGTAGCCGGCCTTGTGCGTCTCGATCTTCGCCAGGATCGAGTTGAGGTACTGGCCGCCGGCCTTCGCCGTGGCGGGGATCGTGGTCGATCCGATGCGCCGCCAGCTGGAGATCTTGGCCCGGATGCCGTCGCGCAGCCCGTCCTCGCCGAGGTAGGCGCCCCACTCCCAGGCCGCGATGGCGACGTCGACCGGCGCCTCGAGCGGGAAGAGCCCCATCGTGCCGTAGCCGCGCATGACGATCGGCCGGATGTAGCAGCCGGCCAGCCCGTTGGAGGAGATCACCGCGTGCACGGCGGTGCGCAGCTCCTGCTGCGAGTACGGCATGGGCATGTGGTACATCGCCGACGAGCGCTCGAGGCGCTTGAGGTGGTCGTCGAGCCGGAAGACGGCCGTGCCCTTGTCGGCGGCGTACGAGCGGATGCCCTCGAAGACCGTGGTGCCGTAGTGGAGCCCGTGGGACAGGACGTGCACCTTGGCATCGGCCCAGTCGACGAGCTCGCCGTTCATCCAGATCTTCTCGGCTTCCTGCATGCGTGGTCCTTTTCGACGGACGGCGGGCCCCCTGCGGCTCCGCCGGGCGGATCGGCCTAGGTTACCGGGCCGGTCCAGGGCGCACTACGCGACGCCAGTCGCCTCCTGCCCTCAGTCTCGGGGCAGGCCGCCCGCCGCATTGGCCCCGACCCGCTCCAGCACGGAGCCGTCGTCGCCGCGCGCCATCAACTCGGCGTCACCGGATACGTCTCGCGGCAGGACGAGCAGGAAGAACCCGTTCCCGATCGCCGCAGGGAACTCGCGCCCGTCGGCCAGGACGAGCGCCACGGAGGCCACATCCGGCCCGACGCGGCCATGCATCGTCCGGCCGACGTCGTCGCGCTGATATCCCGAACCCCCGCCGCAGAGGAGGAGGACGGGATGGTCCGGGGCGATGGGACAGCCACCCGTGCCGGCCCCGTCGACCGGGCCGATCGTCGTGACCAGCTCGTCGCCGTCGGCGGTCAGATAGGTCCACAAGGACCAGACGGTGCCGCCCCAGGGCGCCTCGACCACACGGAGCACAGTGTCGAGCCGCGGACGGAAGGGGTCACCTGCGAGGTCGTCGGTCGTCAGACCGCGGAAGTGCGAGGGCAGCACCGCGGGCCTGTCGCCGGTCCGGGCGGGGGGAGGCCCGACGGGCCGCGAGTCCTCGACGGAGACCGAGGCCGCGAGCCCCCCGCCGCCGACGAAGGGGAGAAGCCCCGCAGCCCCGCCGGTGACGGAGAAGGTCAGCGTGCCCTCGGCCGGATCGATGCCGGAGAACCGCGCGCCGGTCAGCTCCTGGGGGATGCCCCCCGACACGACGAGGGCGAGGTCGTCCGGATCCGCTGCGGCGACGCGACGCGAGACCGCCGGGACGGCCTCCCGGGCGATCTCGAGGATGAGAGCACGGCCCTCGGCGCGGGCGCCGAGCAGGAACCCGGGGGCGACGAGGGGGTCTGCGAGTGCGACGAACCGAAGGGTCCCGCCCGGAGCCGGGTCGTCGGCGAGGGCGAGCGTCACCGAGGAGGCCACGCGTGCCACGCGCGGGTCCGCGCTCAGCCCTGACGCGCGCGCCTCTTCGGATGTCGCGAAGGGGTCGGACAGGCGGCTCTGGCCCGGGTCGGCGTCCGGCATCACGGCGTAATAGCGCGACGGCTCGGGCCCGGCGGGCGGCAGCTCGACCGCCTCGAGGACCCGCGCGAGACTGCGATCGGCGATGACCGCGTCGCTCAGATCGTAGACACCGGTGTCCAGACCGGTCAGGAGCGACCGGGCCCAGTGGATGTCGTGGGTGCGCGGGACGAAGAGGCGGACGCGATCGCCCTCCTGCGTGGCCGTCATGCCGGTGATGCCGCGGCTGTCGCGGATGCCGGCGAGGATGTCCGCCAGACGGCCCGCCGAGTCCTCGGCGGATGCGGCGGGGTCGCTGGGAACCACCCTCAGGATCGCCTCCACCCCCGTCGTCGGGACGGGCGCGGCGGGCGGATCGCCCGGGGTCGCGATCACGAGCAGGGCGAGGACCGTCACGGCGGCCGCGGCGCCCACGAGGGCGAGAGCGGGGCCCACCCCCCGGCCCAGCCAGGAGAGGACCCGGCGGCGGCGCGGAATTCCGTCGGCCACCGCCGCGCGCAGGCGCTCGCCGACCTCCGCGGCGGGCTCGACGTCAAGGGCCTCGCGCAGGCGGGTCTCGATCTCACTGGGCATTCTTCGACTCCATCGTCTCCCTGAGGGTTTCGAGCGCCCGGGCGAGGCGCGAGTTCACCGTGCCGACCGGCACCTCGAGCACGTCCGCGATCTCCGGGGGGGAGTAGTCGAGGCCGTATCGCAGCACCACCACGGCGCGGTGGGCGGGGCGGAGACCCGAGATGGCCTCGAGGAAGGTCGTGTGCAGCGGGTCGTCCGGCTCTCCCGGCAGGCTCATCGCGTCGTCGAGCGCCGCGTGCCGCCGGCCGCGCCGGGTCGCGTTGATGGCCCGGTTGACGGTGATGCGGTGCAGCCATGTCCGGAAGGCCGCGCGCGAGGGCTCGAAGCGATGCAGCTCCCTCAGCGCGGCCAGCATCGACTCCTGCACGACATCCTCCGCGAGGCGCGGGTCGCCGGTGATGCCCCGGGCCACCCGCCACGCCGGACGCCAGTGGCGCTCGACCAGCTCGTCGAGCGCCTCCCGTGATCCGGCCCGGGCCCGCTCGACCAACCGCTCATCGAGGAGTCTGTCGTCGCTCATCGGAGGAGGTACACCGGAGAGCGGCGTTCGCGTCCATCGTCGGGCAAGGAACCCGCGATCGACTCCTTACGCCACGGGGCGCGGCCGGTTCCCGGCGGGACCGTGGCCGCGGCGGTAGACCATGATCGTGCGGACGAAGGTGATGACGACCACGCCGTCCTGGTTGGAGCCCGTCGTGCGGACGGCGACGATGCCGACCTCGGGCCGCGAGCGCGACTCCCGGAGGCTGACGACCTCGCTCTCGGAGTAGATCGTGTCGCCCTCGTAGACCGGGGCGGGCAGGCGAACCTCGTCCCAGCCGAGGTTGGCCATCACGTTCTGGGAGACGTCCGGCACGCTCTGACCGGTGACGAGCGCCAGCGTGAAGGTGGAGTCGACGAGCGGGCGACCGAACTCGGTGCCCGCGGCGTAGTGGCGGTCGAAGTGGATCGGCGCCGTGTTCTGGGTGAGCAGCGTGAACCAGGAGTTGTCCACGTCGAGCACGGTGCGCCCGAGGCGGTGGACGTAGACGTCGCCCACCGTGAAGTCCTCGTAGAAGCGCCCCTCCCAGCCCGGGACCTCCGCCATGGCTACAGGGCGGCGAGGATGAGGTCGCCGACCGCCGCCGTGCCGAGGTCGCCGCCGAGGTCACGGGTGCGGTGGCCCTGGCCGAGGACCTTCTCCACGGCGCCGTCGATGCGATCGGCGGCCTCGGGCGCGCCGAGCGAGTAGCGCAGCATCATGGCGGCCGACAGCAGAGTCGCGATCGGGTTGGCGATGCCCTGGCCGGCGATGTCGGGAGCCGAGCCGTGCACCGGCTCGTAGAGGCCGAGCGTGCCGGGGCCGAGGCTCGCGGACGGGAGCATCCCGATCGAGCCGGTGATCATCGCGGCCTCGTCGGAGAGGATGTCGCCGAACAGGTTCTCGGTGACGATCACGTCGAAGTCGGACGGGCGGCTGACCAGCTGCATCGCGGCGTTGTCGACGAGCATGTGCTCGAGGGCGATATCGGGGTGGCCGGCCGCGACCTCGGTCACCTTCTCGCGCCAGAGGCGCGAGGTCTCCAGCACGTTGGCCTTGTCGACCGAGGTGACCTTCTGCCGGCGCCCGGCCGCGGCCCGGAAGCCGACCTCGGCGAGCCGGACGACCTCCTTGGTGGTGTAGAGACAGGTGTCGAAGGCGCTGTCGGGCTGCCGGCCGCGCTCGCCGAAGTAGAGCCCGCCGGTGAGCTCGCGGACGACGAGAAGGTCGGTGCCCTCGATGCGCTCGCGCCGCAGGGGGCTGGCGTCGTAGAGCGCGGGCCACGGGCGCACGGGGCGCAGGTTGGCGTAGAGGCCGAGGCCCGAGCGCAGCCCGAGCAGACCCTGCTCGGGGCGGGGCTTGTCGGGGTCGGTGGTGTCCCACTTCGGGCCGCCGACCGCCCCGAGGAGGACGGCGTCCGCGCCGGCGCAGGCCGCCAGCACCTCGTCGGTGAGGGCCGTGCCGTGGGCGTCGATGGAGATGCCGCCCATGAGGTGCTCGTGCCAGTCGATGGCGAGGTCGTGGTCGGGGGCGATCGCGTCGATGACGCGGACGGCCTCTGCGACGACCTCCGGGCCGATCCCGTCACCCGGCAACAACGCTACGGACACCTCGGGCACGCGTGCTCTCCCCCATCGACGACGAACGACGGCGGATCGTACCGGGCGGCCGGTCCGGCGGCTCGGAGCATCGCCGATCGGCCTCTCCGCTCGGGCCGGTCCGGGGCTGTCGGCCCGCCGGGGAACGCGAGGGCGGACTCTCCGGATCTCCCCCTCGGCTCGGCACCCGCTCCGGCCGCCGACGTGCCTGAGACGGAGAAGCGGTCACGGAGGCGCCCCGTGGTGCACGGGGTCCATTCGGACCTGGGCGCCGGGTCCGATTGCGACAGGGACAGGCGCGGAGCCGTGTGGGCAGCGGCTCCCCTCGGCGCTGCCCGGTGCGTCGGGTGGTGGGAGCATCGGGTTCATGGCACGGAGCCTGTACAAGGGCGAGCGACTCGGGTCGGCACCGCCCTGCGCGATCTGCGTCGGCGCCGGACGTGGTCGGCGCGCCGAGTTGCATCTGCCGTGCGGGGTGCGTGTCTGGCTCTGCGAGGCGCACCGGTCGCCCGAGTTCCTCACCCGCCGGGCGGGGCGGGACCTGGCGGCGTCGCTCTGGCAGGTCTGGCGGGCGTCGGGGGCCATGACCCGGCGCCGGTCGCGTGCGCTCGCGATCCACGCCGGACGCCTCTCGGCGCCGCCCCCCGTCCGGGATCGTCCTGGGTCCTACTCGTGGCCCCGGCTGCGCGCCGAGGCCGAGGCGGCCTTCGCCCGGGGGGAGCCGCCAGAGGCGGTCATCGGGCGCCTGCGGCGCCGGGCCGGCCGCGGTGACGCCGTGCCCCCGTCGGTGCGGACCATGCGGCGATGGTTCCGGGAGGGGCGCTGGCTGGACGGGGGACCGGGCGGGGCGGACGATCCTGCGCCCGGTCCGCCCGGCCCTCCGTCCGGCTCACGCGAAGGGGGTGGTGACCGGCCCCTCGCGCTCGTGGTCGCGCTCGAAGGCCGAGATCTCGGCCTCGTGCGTGAGCGTGAGGGCGATGTCGTCCCACCCGTTGAGGAGACGTTCGCGGATCACCGGGTCGATCGTGAACGCGAACTCCCGCCCGTCCGCGGCGATCACCACCTGGCGCTCCAGGTCGATCACGGCCGTGGTCCCCGGCTCGCCCACCGCCTGGTCCATGAGGATGCGCACCTGGTCCTCGGGGAGCTCCACCGGGAGCATCCCGATCTTCGTGCAGTTGGTGCGGAAGATGTCGGCGAAGCTCGGCGCGATCACGGCGCGGAAGCCGTGGTCCTCGAGCGCCCAGGGGGCGTGCTCGCGCGACGAGCCGCAGCCGAAGTTGCGACCGGCCACCAGGATCGGCGCGCCGGCGTAGGCCGGCTGCTCGAGCGGGAAGCCCTCCTCGCCACGCCAGTCCCAGAAGAGGAACTCGCCGAAGCCGGTGCGCTCGATGCGCTTCAGGAACTGCTTGGGGATGATCTGGTCGGTGTCGACGTCGGAGCGGTCGAGCGGGCAGACAACGCCCTCGACACGGATGAAGGGATCCATCTAGCGCACCTCCGCGAGGTCGGTGTCGAAGGAGCGGACGTCGACCAGGTGCCCGGCGATCGCCGCGGCGGCCGCCATCGGGGGACTGACGAGGTGCGTGCGCCCGCCCTTGCCCTGCCGCCCCTCGAAGTTGCGATTGCTGGTGGACGCGCACCGCTCGCCCGGCTGGAGGATGTCGTCGTTCATCGCCAGGCACATGGAGCACCCCGCGTCGCGCCACTCGAAGCCCGCCGCACGGAAGACCTGGTCGAGGCCCTCGGCCTCGGCCTCGGCCTTCACCTGCATCGAGCCCGGGACCACCATCGCCCGCATGCCCTCCTTGACCTTGCGGCCGCGCACGACGGCCGCGGCGGCACGGAGGTCGGGCAGGCGGCCGTTGGTGCACGAGCCGATGAAGACGGTGTCCACGGCGATGTCCTCGATCGCCTCGCCGCCGGTGAGGCCCATGTACTCGAGCGCGCGCTGGACGCCCTCGCGGTCGGCGGCGTCCTCGTAGTCGTCGGGCACGGGGACGCGACCGGTGATCGGCGCCACCATGCCGGGATTGGTGCCCCAGGTGACCTGCGGGGCGAGCGAGGCGGCGTCCACCACGACCTCGCGGTCGAAGCGCGCGTCCCAATCGCTGGGCAGCTCGCGCCAGCGCTCCACGGCAGCCGAGAAATCCTTCGGCGCGCCGGGCCGGCCCTCGAGCCACGCGAAGGTGGTCTCGTCGGGGGCGATCATGCCCGCCCGGCCGCCGCCCTCGATCGACATGTTGCAGACCGTCATGCGCCCCTCCATCGAGAGGGCGCGGATCGCCGATCCGGCGTACTCGATGACGTGGCCCTGCGCGCCGGCGACGCCGATCTGGCCGATCGTCCCGAGGATCAGGTCCTTGGCGCCGACGCCGGTCCCCACCTCACCGTCGATCGTGATGCGCATCGTGTGGGGCGGGCCTTGCGTGAGGGTCTGCGTGGCGAGGACGTGCTCGACCTCGCTGGTGCCGATGCCGAAGGCCAGCGCGCCGAAGGCGCCGTGGGTGGAGGTGTGGCTGTCGCCGCACACGATCGTCATGCCCGGCTGGGTGACGCCGAGCTCCGGGCCGATGATGTGCACGATCCCCTGCCGCGAGCTGCGCAGCGAGAAGAGCGGGATGCCGAACTCGGCGCAGTTGCGCTCGAGCGCCTCGATCTGGGCGCGCGAGAGCGGGTCGGCGATGCCGGCCTCACGCCCGATGGTCGGCACGTTGTGGTCGACCGTCGCCAGGGTGCGGTCGGGCCGCCGGACCTTGCGGCCCGCCAGCCGGAGGCCGTCGAAGGCCTGCGGCGAGGTGACCTCGTGGACGAGGTGCAGGTCGACGAAGAGGATCGCGGGGCCCGACGCGTCGGCCGCGCGGACCACGTGGTCGTCCCACACCTTCTGGAACAGCGTTCTCCCGGACATCAGACTCCCCCGGCGATGCGCTCGCCGTGCTCGGCGTGGCGGCTCGCGTTGACCGCGCGTACGTAGGCGATGGCGCTCGCCTCCAGGACATCGGTCGAGACCGACTGGCCGGCGAAGCGCCGCCCGTCGATCTCGCACACCACACGCGCCTCGCCCAGCGCGTCCTTGCCGCTCGTCACGGCGGAGACCTGGTACTCGATCAGCGTCCCGGTGGTGCCCACGGCCGCGTCGATCGCCTTCATCAGCGCGTCCACGGGGCCGTCGCCGGAGCTGGCGGCCTCGTGCACGTTCCCGTCGGTGTCGCCCATGACCACCCGGGCGTTCGCCTCGTCTCCGGTGCCCCCCTCGAAGTGGATCTCGCGGAGCGTGTAACCGTCGCCCGCCGCCTCGACGCGCATCTCGTCGCCGACGATCGCCTCCAGGTCGGCCGCCGAGATCCGCCCCTTGCGGTCAGCGAGGTCCTTGAAGCGATTGAAGGCCTGGTCCAGCTCGTCGCGGTCGAGCTCGTAGCCCAGCTCCTCGAGCGCGTTGCGCAGCGCGTGCCGGCCCGAGTGCTTGCCCAGCACGATCTCGCTCTCGGACAGGCCCACCGAGTGGACGTCCATGATCTCGTATGTCAGCGGGTTGGCGAGCACCCCGTGCTGGTGGATGCCGGCCTCGTGGGCGAACGCGTTGCGGCCGACGATCGCCTTGTTGGGCTGCACGACGTAGCCCGTCATGCGGCTGACCAGGCGGCTCGAGCGCGTGATCTCGGGCGTGTTGACGTCGCACCAGAGGCCCCCGAGGGCCTCGGCGCGCGTGCGCAGGATCATCGCCAGCTCCTCGATGCTGGCGTTGCCCGCGCGCTCGCCGATGCCGTTGACGCAGCCCTCGACCTGCCGGGCACCGACCTGGCAGCCGGCCAGCGAGTTGGCCACGGCGAGGCCGAGGTCGTTGTGGCAGTGCACCGACAGCACGACGTCGTGCAGGCTCGGGCAGGCCTCGTAGAGGTCGAGCAGGAAGCGCTGGAACTCGTTGGGCATCGTGTAGCCCACGGTGTCCGGGATGTTGATCGTGGTGGCGCCCTCGGCGATCGCGACGCCGACGACCTCGGCGACATAGAGCACGTCCGAGCGCGTCGCGTCCTCGCACGAGAACTCGACGTCGTCCACGATCGTCCGGGCCAGCCGGACGGCGTCGCGCGCGGCGCCCAGCACCTGCGCACGGTCCATCTTCAGCTTGTACGTGAGGTGGATGTCGCTGGTGGCGATGAAGGTGTGGATGCGCCCGCGCTCGGCGTCGCGCACGGCCTCGCCGGCGACGGTCACGTCCTTCTCGTTGGCGCGCGCGAGCGCGGCGACGGTGACGCCGGGCACCTCCGCGGCGACCGCCCGCACCGCCTCGAAGTCGCCCGGCGACGAGATCGGGAACCCGGCCTCGATGACGTCGACGCCCAGGCGCGCGAGCTGGAGGCCGATCTCGACCTTCTCACGGGTGTTGAGCGTGATGCCCGGGGCCTGCTCGCCGTCGCGCAGGGTGGTGTCGAAGAAGGTGATGCGCTGGGCGGGGTCCTGAGGCGCTGCGGGATGCTGCTCGTCGACGGTCACGGAGACGTCCTCCTCACGAAATGGGCTCGAGGCTGAGAGGGCCCGGCACATCCGGGCGTGGGTGTCGGCAAGCTCCCCCTACCGGGGGAGGAGCCCACGGAGCCTCAGGAGGCCGCACGGCAGGATCGTGATGGATGCGGCGTCCACGAGCATGCGTCGGAGGATACCCATGCGGGCCGGACCGGGCAATCCGTGCTTGACGCCCGACGACGGGGGTAGGAGATTCGGCCCGATGCCCGCCCCGCCCATCCGACGCGCGCTCCTCGGGGCCGCCACCGCGGCGCTCCTCGCGTCGCTGGCCCCGACGGCGATGGCGGCCCACAAGCCGTCGGCGTCCGGGATCCACATCAGCCAGCGGCCCGCGGCGGTGCGGATCGCGATCGTCCTGCCCGCCGGCATCGACCTCGGCGCGGCCACATCGGACGTCGAGGCGACCGACGCCGCCCCCCTCGACGGGCGCGCCGTGCTGAAGGTGAGGGCCGCCGGCCTGCTCGTCCGGTCGCAGGACGCCACCGGCGCAGGCCTCACCGTGCGGCTCCGGCCGAGGCCGGGCGGCGCCACGATCCTGGTCGCCGGCCCCCGCCACACGCTGAAGTTCGTCTCCTACGGGCGCCCCACGGGACGCCGTCTGGTGATCGACATGTGGCGCAACACGACCGCCGCGGGCGCGAGGATCCTGAACGACGGCTGCCTGAAGCTGACCCGCTGGGCGACCACCCCCGGCATCGCCACCGCCCGCGGACGCGAGCTGCAGCCGCTGTTCGAACACGGCCTGGTGCTGTCGCTGCGTCGCGAGGGGCCCGGCCGCACCCTGATCGCGCAGACGCCGGTCACCGCGACCGAGGGTGTCTTCCGCGCCGACTTCTCCGGCTACCGGATCCCGGGCCGCTGGAACGCCAGCCTGCCGTTCACGCTGGTCCCGGCCCCCGGGACGACCCGCACCCGCGCGATGCTCGAGGCGTGGTCGTCGTCGGCCAAGGACGGCTCCCTTGACTGCCTCGTGCAGACCCCGGTGATCCTCAGGCCGCGGACGACCTGAGGACGCGCCCGAGGCCGGCGAGGCCCTCGGGCGTGTCGCGTCGCCCGAAGCCGATGCGCACACGATCGGGCTGATCGCCGAAGACCGACCCGGGAAGCACGAGCACGCCCTCGGCGGCGACGAGGCGCTCGGCCAGGCGCTCGGCCGGGCGGCCGTCGCGCAGGCGCGGGAGCCCGGGGCGGCACCCACTCGAGCCACTCGGAGTGCTCGTCCATGAAGTCGTGGAGCACCGGCAGGTTGGCCTCCACGATCGACCGGCTGCGGCCGAGCACCTCCTCGTGGGCCCGCAGCGCGATCAGCGCGAGGATCTCCGACGGCGCCGACGAGCAGATGCTCGTGTAGTCCTTGAGCGCCGCGACCCGGGCGAGCAGCGCGCGGTCGCGGGTGGCGATCCAGCCGATCCGCAGGCCGGCGAGGCCGAAGGCCTTCGACATGACGCCGATGCTGACCGCACGCTCCGAGGCCTCCGCACCGGCCGGCAGCCGGTCGGTGGGGTCGTGCTCGAGCAGGCGGTAGACCTCGTCCGAGACGAGCGTCGCCCCGGCCGCCCCGGGCGAAGACCTCGGGGGCGACCGTCGCGCCGGTCGGGTTGTGCGGCCAGTTCACCACCACGGCCCGGGCGCCGCGCGCCAGCGCCGCCGCGAGGACGTCGAGGTCGGGCGCCCAGCCCCGCGCGGGGTCGAGATCGAGCGGCACCACCTCCGCCCCGGCCGCCCGCGCCACCTCGTGGAGCGACTGGTACGACGGACGGACGCAGACGACCCGGTCGCCCGGGCCGGCGAGCGCGTTCGCCAGCAGGAAGATCGCTTCCTCGGCCCCGGCGCAGACCAGCACGTCGTCGGCCACGAGGGACGGGTACAGGCCGGCGATCTCCTCGCGAAGCTCCGGGTGCCCGGCCGACTCGGTGTAGCCGAGGCCCATGCCGTCCCAGAGCGCGCGCGACTCCGGATCGGCCAGCGCGAGCAGCTCGGCGAGCGGCATCCCCTCCACGTCGGACGCGCAGAGGTTGACCCGGACGCGGAACTCGAAGCGCGCGAACCAGCGCTCGAGCGTGAAGTCGGGGAGCCTCATGGCCCGGCGCCCGGGTCGGGCTAGCCGACGTCCAGCGTGACGAACCAGGCCTTCTCGAAGCCGTCGATCGCGGCGATCTTCTGGGCCGCGAGGCCCGGCACCGGGGAGTCGAGCGTCACGGCCATCACCGCGCCACCGTCGTCGCGCGAACGCGACACGGCCATCGAGGCGATGTTGACGTTGGCGCCGCCGAGGATCGTGCCGACACGGCCGATCTGGCCCGGGACGTCGAGGTAGCGGAAGATCCCGATGTTCGGGGCCAGCTCGATCTCGATCGCCTGGTCGAAGGCCGAGACCAGGCGCGGACGCGAGGTCGTGCCCACCGTCGTGCCGCTGAGGCTGACGTCGCCCGACCGCAGGGACAGCCGGTTGGTGTAGTCGCGCGAACGCGGGGAGGTGGTCTCCGACCACTCGATGCCGCGCTCGGCCGCGAGCGACGCCGCGTTGACGACGTTGACCGGCTCCTCGATCTTCCCGTGGAGCACGCCCGCGAGGATCGCCGAGGTCAGCAGGCGCGTGTCGAGCGTGGCGAGCTGGCCCTCGTAGGTGATCTCCATCGGCGACGGCCCGCCGGTGAGGGCCGTGATCAGCTGCCCGAGCTGGTTGGCCAGCGGCAGGAACGGCCCGAGCACCGCGAGCGCCTCGGGGCCGACCGAGGGGATGTTCACCGCCGAGGTGACCACGCCGCCGGTCAGCGCGGCCACGACCTGCTCGGCGACCACGACGCCCGCGCGGTCCTGGGCCTCCTCGGTGGAGGCGCCCAGGTGCGGGGTGACGACGACGCCCGGCAGGCCGAAGAGCGGGCTCTCGGTGACCGGCTCGGTCGGGAACACGTCGATGCCGGCGCCGCCGAGGTGCCCCGAGGTCAGGGCGGCCACGAGGGCGTCCTGGTCGACCACGTCGCCGCGCGCCGCATTGATCAGCCGGGCGCCCTTCTTCATCGCCGCGAAGGCCTTTTCGCCGACGAAGCCCCGCGTCTCCGGGGTGGATGCGAGGTGCAGCGTGATGAAGTCGCTCACCGCGTAGAGGTCCTCGGGCGTCTCGGCCTTCTCGACCCCGAGCTCGCGATAGCGGCCCTCCGCGACGAGCGGGTCGTAGGCGACGACGAGCATGCCCAGGCCCTTGGCGCGCTCGGCGACCATCTGGCCGATGCGCCCGAAGCCCACGACGCCCAGGGTCTTGCCGGTGACCTCGATGCCGCCGAACTTCGAGCGCTCCCACCTGCCCTGCACCAGGCTCGCGTGGGCCTGGGGGATGTTGCGCGCCTGCGACACGAGCAGCGCGATGGCGTGCTCGGCCGCCGAGAGGGAGTTGGAGCCCGCGGCGTTGCAGACCACGATGCCGCGGCGCGTGGCGGCCGGGACGTCGACGTTGTCGACGCCGGTCCCGGCGCGCCCGACCACCTTGAGGCGGTCGGCGCGGGCGATCAGGTCGGCCGTCACCTTGGTCGCGCTGCGCACCACGATCGCGTCGTAGTCGGCGATGCGCCCGGAGAGCTCCTCGGCGCTCCAGCCGAGCTCGACGTCGACGCTGAAGCGCTCGGAGAGGAGCGCGACGCCCGCGTCGGCGATCTTCTCGGCCACGAGGACCCGCAGGTCGGCGCGCGCGAGCGTCCCGGTCGTGGTGGTGGAGGTCAGCTCAGAACTCCGTGTCGATCCAGCTCATCATCCCGCGCAGGCGCTTGCCGACCTCCTCGACCGGGTGCTCCGCGTCCCGGCGCTCGAGGGCGTTGAAGCGGGGGCGGCCGATCAGGTTCTCGCTGAGCCACTCGTTGGCGAAGTCGCCGTTCTGGATCTCGGCGAGGATCTTCTTCATCTCCTTGCGGGTCTCGTCGGTGATGATCCGGCGGCCGCGGGTGAGGTCGCCGTACTCGGCGGTGTTGGAGATGGAGTAGCGCATCCCGGCGATGCCCTTCTCGTACATCAGGTCCACGATCAGCTTCAGCTCGTGGAGGCACTCGAAGTACGCGAGGTCCGGGTTGTAGCCGGCCTCGGTGAGCGTGTCGAAGCCGGCGCGGACCAGCTCGGTGAGGCCGCCGCAGAGCACGACCTGCTCGCCGAAGAGGTCTGTCTCGGTCTCCTCGGCGAAGGTGGTCTCGATGACGCCGGCGCGGGTGCAGCCGATGCCCTTGGCGTAGGCCAGCGCGGTCGCCTTGGCGTTGCCGCTCGCGTCCTGCGCGACGGCGATCAGGCCCGGCGTGCCGGCGCCCTCGGCATAGGTGCGGCGCACCAGGTGGCCGGGGCCCTTGGGCGCGCACATGATCACGTCGACGCCCTCGGGCGGGACGACCTGGCCGAAGTGGATCGCGAAGCCGTGAGCGAACAGGAGCGTGTTGCCCGGGACCAGGCCGGGGGCGATGTCGCTGATGTGCAGCTTCGCCTGGAACTCGTCCGGGGTCAGGATCATCACCAGGTCGCCGGCGGCCGCCGCGGCGGCCGGCGACAGGACCTCCAGGCCCTCCTCGCGGGCGGCGGCGACCGAGGACGAGTCCTCGCGCAGGCCCACGACCACCTTCACGCCCGAGTCGCGCAGGTTGAGGGCGTGCGCGTGGCCCTGGCTGCCGTAGCCGATCACGGCAACGGTCTTGCCCTTCAGGACCTCGAGGTCGGCGTCGTCGTCGTAGAACATCGGCACGATGGTCGCTCCGGGGGCGTGGAAGTGGCGGAAGGGGGCCCTGGCGGGCTCAGGTGATGGACGCGCCGCGCGCGAGCGCGACGACGCCGGTCTTCACCAGCTCGATCAAGCCGAACGGGCGAAGCAGCTGCTCGAAGTTGATGAGCTCGTCGGTCTCGCCGGTGACCTGGATGGTCAGCGACTCCGGGGTGACGTCGATGATCCGGGCCTCGAAGATCTCGACGAGCTGGATCACCTCGCTCCGGGTGCGCGCGTCGGCGGCCACCTTCATGAGCGCCATCTCGCGGGACACGGCGTTCTCGGGGTCCATGTCGCGGATCTTGATGACGTTGACGAGCTTGTCGAGCTGCTTGGTGATCTGCTCGACCGGGAACCGGCTCGCATCGACCGCGATGGTCATGCGGGAGCGATCCGGATCCTCGGTGGGGCTCACGGCCAAGGAGTCGATGTTGTACCCGCGACGGGTAAACAGCCCCGCGACGCGGGAGAGGACTCCTGGCTTGTTCTCAACCAGGACCGAGAGAGTGTGCTTCACGGCCGGGCAGCATACCCGACGGAGTGGCGCGTTCCCGGCGGGGCCCCGCCGAGGCACTACGCTAGGCCCATGGACGGGCGGCTCCTGGTGGTGGAGGACGACCCCCAGGTGCGGGCGATGCTGTCCCGCGCGCTGGGGTACGAGGGGTTCGAGGTGGTCACCGCCGCGACCGGCGCGGCGGCGATGGCGGAGCTCCGCGCGGCCCCTCCGGAGCTGATGCTCCTCGACCTGCTGCTGCCCGACGAGGACGGCATGGAGATCTGCCGGCGCGTGCGGGCGACCGGGGAGCACCTGCCGATCCTGATGCTGACCGCCCGCGACACCGTCACCGACCGCATCGCCGGCCTGGAGGCCGGCGCCGACGACTACCTCGTCAAGCCCTTCTCCACCGCCGAGCTGGTGGCGCGGGTGCGGGCGCTGCTGCGCCGGGCCCGCGACCGCGAACCCGGGCCGGTGCGCCGCTTCGGCGACCTCACGCTCGACTCATCGACGCACGAGGTGCACCGCGGCGGGCGGCTGGTGCCCCTGACGCGGCGCGAGTTCGACCTGCTCGCCCTCTTCCTCGACAACCCCGACGCGGTCATGCCGCGCGAGCGGCTGCTCACCGACGCCTGGGGCTTCGCGTCGAGCGTCGAGACCAACGCGGTGGACGTCTACATCGGTTACCTGCGGCGCAAGCTCGAGGAGGCCGGCGAGCCCCGCCTGATCCACACCGTCCGCGGCGTGGGCTACGTGCTCCGCGCCCGATGAGGCTGCAGACCCGCATCGCCCTCGCCGCGGCGGCCGTCGTGCTCGGCGCCGTCGCCCTGTTCGCCGTCGGCGCCTACGTGCTGATCTCCGAGCGCGCCTACGACCGCCTGGACCGCTCGCTCGGCGAGACCGCCGACCAGGTGACCCGCGAGCTGTCGGGCCCCGACCTCGGCGGTCGCGACTTCACGGAGCCGCCCACGCCCAGCGCGCCGGTGCAGCCATCCCGTAGCGCCGATCCCGATGCGGCCGGCACGCGCGTCGAGCTCGATCCCTCCGGGAGCACGCCCCCCAGCGGCCCCCGGACCGTCGTGCTCGACGGCGAGCGCTATCGACTGCTGGTGCGCGCGCTCGAGACGGGCGCCGACGGAGGCCGGCGCACGGTGGCGGTGGCGCGGCCCCTCACCGACGTGGAGCGCACCCTCGACGAGGTCGCGCTCGGGCTCGCCGTCGCCGCGCTGGTCGCGGCGCTCCTCGCCACCGGGCTCGCCCTCGTGATCGTGCGCCGGGCGCTGCGCCCCCTCACCGAGGCCCAGCGCGCCGCCGACCGCGTGGCCGACAGCCAGGACCCCTCGATGCGGGTCCCCGAGGGCCGCGCGGACGAGGTGGGCGGTCTCGCGCGTGCGATGAACCGCATGCTGGGACGCCTCGAGGACGCCCAGGGGCGGCTGCGCTCCACCCTGGCGGAGCAGCGCAGGTTCGCGGCCGACGCCTCCCACGAGATGCGCACGCCGCTCACGGCGCTGCGCGGCGAGATCGACACCCTCCGGGCGCACGACCTTCCCCCCGCCGACCGCGAGGCGGCGCTCGCCGACATGGCCGAGGCCGTCGAGCGCATGGACCGGCTGGTCGCCGGGCTGCTGGGGCTCGCGCGGGTCGACGGCGACGACGCAGGGGCGGAGCCCATCGACCTCGGCGAGCTCCTCGGTGAGCTGACCGACGTGGACGAGCTCGGTGAGGCGCCCGACGGGCTCGTGGTGGTGGGCGATCCGGCGGCGGTGCGCGGCATGCTGGTCAACCTGCTCGACAACGGCCGCCGGCACGGCGGCCGGGTGCAGGTGACGCTGCGCGCGGAGGACGGCGAGGCGGTCGTCCGCGTGTCCGACGACGGCCCCGGCATCGCCGAGGCCGACCGCGAGAGGATCTTCGACCGCTTCTACCGCGCGGCCGGGCGGCGCTCCTCGCCGGGGGCCGGGCTGGGGCTGCCGATCGCCCGCGCCACCGCCGAGCGATGGGGCGGGACCCTGGCGCTGCAGCCCTCCGATGAGGGCACGGCCTTCGAGGTGCGACTGCCCCTCGCCCGGGGCGCCGTCAGCTCAGCCCGCTCTTCTCCCTGACGAGGGCTCCGACGCGGGCCGGGTCGGCGCGGCCGCCGGAGGCCTTCATCGCCTGCCCCACGAAGAAGCCGACGAGCTTGTCCTTGCCCTCGCGCAGCTGAGCGGCCTGGTCGGGGTTCTCGGCGAGGAGGCGCTCGACGATCTCGACCAGGGCCCCCTCGTCGGAGATCTGGCCGAGGCCCTTCTCCTCCACCACCGCCGCCGGGGCGGCGCCGCTCGCGATCACCTCGGCCAGCACCTCCTTGGCGAGGGGCACCGACAGCGTCCGGTCGTCGATCAGGCCGATCAGCTCGGCCAGGTGGGCCGGCGTGACCCTGCTCTCCCACGGCTCCTGGCCGAGCTCGCGCAACTGCGCCCGCAGCTCGCCGCGGACCCAGTTGGCGGCGGCCTTCGCGTCGACCCGGCCGGCCACGTCCTCGAAGTAGGCCACCAGCTCCCGGGGCTCGGACAGCACCTCGGCGTCCTCGAAGCTGATCCCGAGATCGCGCACCCAGCGCCGGCGCAGGTCGACGGGCAGCTCGGGCAGCCCGGCGCGCAGCTCCTCGATCCAGGACCGGTCGGGCACCACCGGCACGAGGTCGGGCTCGGGGAAGTAGCGGTAGTCGTGCGCCTCCTCCTTGCTGCGGAGGCTGTGGATCTCGTTGAGGTCGGGGTCGTAGTGGAGGGTCTCCTGGGTGACGGCCCCCCCGGCCTCGAGGATCGCCACCTGGCGCGCGATCTCGGCGTCGACGCCGCGCTCCAGGAAGCGGAAGCTGTTCATGTTCTTGAGCTCGGTCTTGGTGCCGAGCTCCGTCGAGCCCGCGGGGCGCACGCTGACGTTCGCGTCGGCGCGCATCGAGCCCTCGTCCATGTTGCAGTCGCTCACCCCGAGCCGGCGGAGCGTGGAGCGGAGCTGGCGCAGGAAGGCCCCGGCCTGGGCGGAGGTGCGGATGTCGGGCTCGGAGACGATCTCCAGCAGCGGCGTGCCGCCCCGGTTGAAGTCGACGCCCGAGCTCTCGGCGCCGGCCCTGCGGCCGCCCCCGCCGACGTGCACCAGCTTCGCCGCGTCCTCCTCGAGGTGGGCGCGCGTGATGCCGACCTCGAACTCCCCGTCGGGCGTCAGCACCGACACGTGGCCGCCCACGCAGATCGGCTCGTCGTACTGGGAGATCTGGTACGCCTTGGAGAGGTCCGGATAGAAGTAGTTCTTGCGGTGGAACTGCGAGTGGGGCGCGATCTCGCAACCGAGCGCCAGGCCGGTCACGATCGCGAGCCGCACAGCCTCGCGGTTGAGCACGGGCAGCACGCCCGGGTGGGCGAGGCAGACCGGGCAGGTGTGGCTGTTGGGCGCATCGCCGAAGCTGAGCGCGCAGCCGCAGAACATCTTCGTCCGCGTCAGCAGCTGGACGTGGATCTCCAGGCCGATCACCGGCTCCCAGCGGCTGAGGTCCACCGCGCTCACGCCACGCCCGGGGGCGAGGGGTCGAATGCAAGCGCTTGCTCCAGCGCGTACGCGACGTCGAACAGGCCGTTCTCGCTGAAGGCCGGCCCGGCGATCTGGAGCCCCACCGGCAGCCCCTCCGAGAGGCCGCACGGGATGGAGATGGCCGGGATGCCGGCCAGGCTGACGGGGATGGTGCACACGTCCGAGAGGTACATCGAGTAGGGGTCGGAGACGCGCTCGCCGAGAGGGAACGCCGTGGTCGGCGAGGTCGGCGACATGAGGTAGTCGACCTTCGCGAACGCCGCCTCGAAGTCGCGGCGGATCAGCGTCCGCACCTTCTGCGCCCGCACGTAGTAGGCGTCGTAGTAGCCGGAGGCCAGGGCGAAGGTGCCGAGCATGATCCTGCGCTTCACCTCGGGCCCGAACCCGCGACCGCGGACCTGCTCGTAGTGCTCCAGCAGATCGCCCGCCACGTCGTCCAGATGGGCGCCGTAGCGGATGCCGTCGAAGCGGGCCAGATTGGCCGAGCACTCGGCGGGGGCCAGCAGGTAGTAGGTGGCGATGCCGTAGCCGCTGGTCGGGAGGCTGACGCGCTCGATGGTCGCGCCCATGTCGCGCACCCGGTCGAATGCCACCTCCACCGCGGCGCGGACGCCGGGCTCGATGCCCTCCCCCATCAGCTCCTCCACGACGCCCACGCGTACGCCCCGCAGGTCGGTGGCCTCGGGGAGCCGGATCGGCTCGGCCCAGTCGAGCGAGGTCGAGTCCATCTCGTCGCGGCCGACGATGTGCGACAGCAGCAGCGCCGAGTCGCGGACGGTGCGCGCGAACGGGCCGACCTGGTCGAGCGACGACGCGAAGGCGATCAGGCCGTAGCGCGAGACCGCGCCGTAGGTCGGCTTCATCCCGACGATGCCGCAGAGCGCGGCGGGCTGACGGATCGACCCGCCGGTGTCGCTTCCGAGGGCCCAGGGCGCCTGGAAGGCGGCGACCGCGGCCGCCGAGCCGCCGCTCGATCCCCCCGGCACGCGCTCGGCGTCCCAGGGGTTCCTCGTCACCTGGTAGGCGGAGTTCTCGGTGCTGGACCCCATGGCGAACTCGTCCATGTTGGTCTTGCCGATCACGATCGCCCCCGCGCGCTCCAGGCGGTCCACGCAGGTGGCGGTGTAGACCGGCCGGAAGCCCTCGAGGATCTTCGAGCCCGAGGTGGTCGGCAGGTCGCGCGTCGAGAGCGCGTCCTTGATCGCGATCGGCACGCCGCCGAGGGGCGGCCGCTCGGGCATCGCGTCGATCTCGCGGGCCCGCTCACGGGCGCGATCGGCGTCGTGGGCCAGGAAGCTGCCCCAGCGGTCGTCCTCGACACGGGCGAGAGCCGCCTCGACGAGGTCGGTCGCCGTGGTGTCGCCGGACCGGAGCGCGGCGAGGCACTGCTCGGCCGTCAGTTCGTGCGGTGCGCTCACGGCTCGAACTTCACGACCGCGAAGCGGCCCTCCACGACCTCGGGCGCCTCACGGAGCGCCTCCTCGACCGACAGGCTCGGCCGCGGGACGTCGTCGCGCATCACGTTCTCGAGGGCCAGCACGTGCGTGGTGGGCGGAACGTCGTCGAGGTCGAGCGACTGGATGACGTCGACGTGTTCGAGGATGCCCGAGAGCTCTGCCTCCATCGTGCGCGCCTCGCCGGGCTCCAGGTGGAGGCGCGCGAGACGGGCCACGTGCCGGACGGTTGCGTCGTCGATCACCGGCGGCATGTTAGTGGAGCCCTCCGGACGCGTGCAGGGCGGTCGTGCGCTGACGCGGCGGGCGGATTTCAGCCGGGCGGGGCGAGACTGACCAGCACCGCGACGCTCACCAGGAGGGCCGCCGCGACCCCGAGCTCGGCGCGGACGCTGATGCGCAGGGCGGCCCCGGCCCCGCGGTCGCCCGGCGCCAGCCCGAGCGCGGCGCGCTCGAGGCGCGGATGGACGACCAGGCGGTTGTAGGCGCCGCCGATCAGCAGGAGCCCGAACAGCGCGAGCTTCACCAGCAGGGCGCGCCCGTACCCGGTGTCGAGGAGGTCGCCGATGCCGATCTCGGCGAGCGCCCGGTAGATGCCGGTCACCACCAGCACGGCGACGGCCGTCAGCGCGAGCGCCGAGAACCGCACGACCACCGCGGCGGCCAGCCGCACGCGGTCCGCGTCACCCAGGCGCGCGACCGCCGGGATCACGAGCACGGCCAGCCCGAGCAGACCGCCGATCCACGCCGCCGTCGCGACGCTGTGGAGCAGGTCGATGACGATGTTGGCGGTCGCGTCGCCACCCGCCGAGGCGTGGCCGCCCCAGCTGATCGCAGCGAGCGCGAGGAGCGGTCCGGCGCCCATCAGGGCGGCCCCGGCGTCGGTGTCGGGCGCCCGCCCTCCGTACCGCCGGCCGGCGATCAGCCCCGCCGCCACCGCGAGCGCGAGCCCGGCGGCCTGCGCCCACCACGCCGCGCCGATCCGCGTCTGCCCGAGCAGCGTCCCGAGCTCCCCGGGCCCCTCACCGATCACGCGCAGGAGCGCGACGGGCAGTAGCGCGACGCCGGCCGCCGCGACGGCCACGAGGATCCACCAGGCCCTCCACCAGTTCCGCGTCACGCCCGCGAGCGCCTCGCCGGTGCGCGTGCGGAACCCCTCGGCCACCGCCGCCCCCTCTCCGGGGATCACGATGCCGCCGGCGCGGACCGCCGGCGCCACCACCCCCGCGGAGAGCGCCAGCAGGCCGACGAGGCCGAGCGGTCCGACCAGCGCCAGCAGGCGGGCGAGCACGGGCAGCGGCCCGTGGCCGGAGCGGGTCGGGGAGCCGGTCTCCGCCGTGCCGGGGTCGGCACCGACCCCGATCCGGTAGGAGCCGCCGGCGGCATGGCCGTCGCGCGTGAGGACCCGCCAGGTGACCGTGAGCGGGCCCTCGCCGGACGCGTCGACCGCCGCGATGACGGCGCGGGGGTCGCGCTCGTCGCGCGCCGGCGGCCCGGAGACGTCGCGACCGTCCGGGTCGGTCACCCGCAGGACGAGGAACGCCTCCTCGAGGCGCGTCGGCATCACCAGCCGCACGGAGTCCGGCGGGGCGGCGACCCGCGAACCGGCGGCGGGCTCGGCGGAGAGGGGCTCGGGGGCGGCGAGGACGGACGCCGGCGCGGCCAGCAGGCCGGCAGCGACCACGAGACCCGCCAGCCAGGACGCTCCGCGCACGAGGGCGACGCTACCACCGCCCGCCCGCGGCGAGGACCGGACTCGCCGCATCGCCGGCCCCGGGCCGGCGATGCGGCGGACCGGACCGCCTAGCTCGTCAGGAGGTGCAGGGCGACGATGAACGCGGCGGTGAGGACGAAGCTGGCTGCGGCGAGGCGGATCTCTCGGATTGCCATGGGTGCTCCGGCGGACGCGGTGTCGGTTGTCACCGATCTCCTCGGCAGCGACGGTGCCCTCCATTACCCCCGGGTCACGACGATCCCCGCGCGCGGCCCCCGGCGAGGTTGTAGAGGGCGGCACGCGAGATCCCGATCCCCGAGATCACCGCCGTGTGGCCGTTCTCCTCCCATGTGACCACCGTGCGCCCGCCGACGTCGAAGCTGCGCAGCAGGACACCGCGGCGGCCGGTGCGCCGCGAATCGGCAGGGGCGTCGACCGGGTCGCCGGAGACGGCCGTGTAGGCCACCCGCCGGCCGGCCCGGTCCCAGAAGACGGTCGACGCCGTGCGGCCCTCGATCGCGTCCTCGCGGGCTCCCGACGGCTCCCAGTGCGCCCGGGCGGCGAAGTCCGCGAACCCCTCGCGCGAGCCCGGGTCGGGGATCGGCGAGGGCGGCGGCCGGTCGGCGCCCTGGTCGTGCGTCGCGACGACGGCCAGGACGACCCTCCCGGGATCGTCCTGGCGGGAGACCCCGAAGGCGATCGCGACGGCCACGGCGATCAGCGTCACGACGACGCCCGCCACCATGCCGGCGCGGCTGTGGCGCTCGACCGGAGGCGAGCCAGGGTCGAGGGGCAGCGCCATCCGGTGCATCTTGACACCGGTCGGGCCGGGGCGCCGGGCGTACGATGCCCCTGATGCCGTCACTCGATCGCCTGCGCACCCGGACCGCGTTCGTGCGCCTCACCTTCGTCGCGCTCGGCCTGTTGTGGGTGATCGTGCCGAGCGGCGCCATGGTGCGCCTGACGGCGTCCGGGCTCGGCTGCCCCGACTGGCCGCTGTGCGACGGGAACGTCGTGCCCGCCAGCACCGGCCATCAGCTGATCGAGTTCAGCAACCGCGTGGTGTCGGCCGTCGTGGTGGCCGTGGCGATCCTCTCGTGGCTCGTCGCCCGGCGGATCCCCGACGGGCCTCCCGCGCTGCGCCGCTGGTCCGGAGCGGTGGCGCTCACCACCGCCGCCCAGCTGCCGCTCGGGGGCGTCACAGTGCTCACCGGCCTGCACCCGCTGGCCGTCGGCGCGCACTTCCTCCTGTCGATGGTGACCCTCGCGCTGGTGACCCTGCTGGTGCTCAGCGCCCTCGACTGGCGAGCGGGCCGCCGGCGCGGCTGGGACCGGCGCCGGGGGCCACTGGCCGGCATCGTGGCGCTGATGGGCGGGGCGGTCCTGGTGTCGGGCGTGATCGTCACGGCCGCCGGGCCCCACTCGGGCGACGACGACGTCACCGAGCGCTTCGGCGACTTCCTGGCGGCCGTCGAGGTGCACGTGCGCCTGGCGATCGCCTTCACGGCTCTGGCGGTCATCCTGATCGCCTGGGTGATGCGCGAGGGCGGCACGGACCGCCTGACCTCACTCATGGCGAAGATCGCCGTGCCGCTGATCCTGCTTCAGATCATCATCGGCGAGTACCAGTACCGGAACGGCCTCCCGTGGGGGGTGGTCCTGGTGCACGTCTCGGTCGCCGCGACGCTCTGGGTCGTGATCCTCGTCGCGTGCCTCGGCATCATCCGGCCGCGCACGGAGGGCTCCTACGGCCTGCGGGACGCCACCCTCTGGCAGGGCACGCACCGCACCGAGTCCGGCAGCGCCCTCAGCCGCCCCTCCGGGATCTCCGCGCCGCAGTCGACGCAGACCCCGTAGGTCCCGGCGTCGATCGCCGCGAGGGCGGCGCGCAGCCGCGCCTCGCGCTCGCGCCAGCGCAGCTGCTCCCGCAGCTCCCGCTCGCGCAGCTCGGCGTCGGTCGCCGCCTCGGCGGGGTGGTGGTGGCCGTCGCTGATCCCCTCCGCGTCGGCCGCCAGGTCGCGCTGCTGCAGCGCGGCCATCACCTCCTGGCGGAGGCGCTCGATCCGCTCGGCGTGTGTGCTCTGATCGGACACCGGGCCGATGGTAGCGAGACGCGCGGGCGGCCTTCCAGGCGTTGGTCAGGCCCCCCGCGCTAGCCTCCGCGACGGCGTCGCCAGAGGAGGTGCCCGATGCCACGCGACCGTGCGGTCGAGGCCGAGGGCCTGGAGCGGGTGTTCAAGGGCGGGATCCGGGCGGTCGACGGCGTCGACCTCGCCGTCGACGCCGGAGAGGTGTTCGGGTTCCTCGGACCCAACGGCGCCGGCAAGAGCACGACCGTCCGCATGCTGGCGACCCTCCTGCGGCCCACCGGCGGCCGCGCCCGGGTCGCCGGGCACGACCTGGTCGGAGATCCGTCCGCGGTGCGCCGCAGCATCGGTGTCGCCCTGCAGGATGCCGCCATCGACCCCTACATGACCGGGCGCGAGCTGCTCCACCTGCAGGCCGTTCTGCACGGCTTCGACCGCGCCCACGGGCGCGCGAGGGCGGTCGAGCTCCTCGAGCGCGTCGACCTGGTGGCCGCCGCCGACCGACGGGTCGGCACCTACTCCGGGGGCATGCGCCGCCGGCTCGACCTCGCCCTCGCCCTCGTGCACGAGCCGGAGGTCCTGTTCCTGGACGAGCCGACCACCGGGCTCGACCCGATCTCGCGCCTGACGCTGTGGGACGAGGTGCGGCGCCTGAACACCGAGCTCGGCACGACCGTCTTCCTCACGACCCAGTACCTCGAGGAGGCCGACCAGCTGGCCGGGCGGGTCGCCATCATCGACGGGGGCCGCATCGTCGCCGAGGGCACCCCCGCCGCACTGAAGGCCGAGGTCGGTGACCCCACCCTGCGGATCACGCTCGCCGACCCGGCGGCGCACGAGGCCGGCGCGCGGGCCCTCGCGGCCTTCGGCGAGGCTCTTCCGCCCGAGCGCAGCGGGGCCCTCGCGGTCCGCCTCCCCGGCGGCGCCCAGTCGTTGCCCGGCGTGGTGCGCGCGCTCGACGAGGCCGGTGTGGTCGCCGCGGAGCTCGACCTGGCGATGCCCTCCCTCGACGACGTCTTCGTCGCACGGACGGGCCGTCGTCTGGAGGCCGCCGACGGCGCCGGCGAGCCGGCCGCCGCGCCCGCGCCCGCGTGAGGCCCGCCGTCACCCAGACGGCCGCCCTCGCCCGGCGGTCGGTTGTCGGCACCCTGCGGACACCGCAGGCGCTCGTGCCGAGCCTCTTCTTCCCGCTGGTCCTGATGGCGATCTTCACGGGGTCCTTCGGCAACGCGCCCGGCACCATCCCGGGCTTCCCGGAGGTGCGCGGCTTCCTCGACTTCGCGCTCGCCGGCGCCGTGCTGCAGGGGATCCTGATCGGCGGAACCAGTGCCGGGGCGGCTTTCGCGCTCGACATCGAGGGCGGCTTCTTCGACCGCCTGGTCGCCTCCCCCGTCGCGCGCACCGCGATCCTGGTGGGGCGCCTCGCAGGCGGCGTGGTGATCGCGATGGCGCAGACCCTGTTCTTCGTCGCGGTCGGCGTGGCCTTCGGCGCCCGCATCGAGGGCGGCCTCGCGGGGCTCGCCGTGCTGCTGGTGCTGGCGGCGTTCCTGTCGGTCGCCGTCAGCGGCCTCGGCGTGGTGCTCGCCCTGCGCACCGGCTCGGCCGAGGCGGTCCAGGGGACCTTCCCCCTGTTCTTCGCCCTGCTCTTCTTCTCGTCGGCGTTCTTCCCACGCGAGACCATGACCGGCTGGTTCAAGGCGGTCGCCGACGTCAACCCGATCTCGTACCTGGTCGAGGCGATGCGCGACCAGATCGTCACCGGCGTGGAGCCGCGCTCGACCCTGATCGGCCTCGCGGTGGTCATCGGCATGGCGGCCGCCGCGCTCGGTGGCAGCTTCCTCGCCTTCCGCAGCCGCCTGCGGAGCGCCCTGTGAGCCACGTGCTGGCCGTCAGCCGCGGCCTCGCCTGGCGCAGCCTGATCCTGGTGCGCCGGATGCCGTCGGTGTTCCTGCCGTCGCTGATCATGCCCCTGTTCATCCTGATCGCGACCGCCGGGGCCTTCCGCGGGATCTCCCAGCTGCCCGCCTTCGAGGGCGCCTCCTATCTCGCCTTCACGATCCCCCTGGCCACCGTGATGGGCGCGGGCTTCGCCGGGATCAACGCGGGGATGACCCTGGCGCGCGACATCGAGGGCGGGTTCGTGGACCGGCTCGTCGCGAGCCCGGCGCCCCGCATCACGCTGGTCCTCGGCCCGTTGCTGGCGGCCGCGGCGCGCAGCCTGTTCACCACGACCGTCGTGCTCGCCGCGGGGCTGATCGGCGGCGTCGGCCTGCCGGGGATCACCGGCACCCTGGTCATCTACCTCCTGGCGGTCGGCTTCTCCGCGGCCACCGCATGCTGGTCGATGGGCGTGGCCTTCCGGGCGCGCACGATCCAGGCGGCCCCCTTGATGCAGGTCGTGGTGTTCCTGTCGGTCTTCACCTCGGTGGCCTACGCGCCGCGGGAGGTGCTGACCGGGTGGCTGCGCCACGTCGCCGACATCAACCCGGTCACCTACCTGATCGAGGCGTCGCGCGCGGCCGAGCTCGGCACGCTCGGATGGGCCGAGCTGTGGCCGGGGCTGCTGGCCACGGCCGGCCTGGTGGCGGGCCTGGGCGCCTGGGCGCTCGCCGGCCTCGCCGGCCTGGGCAAGCGATAGCGCCGTGGCCCTCGACCGCCTCCCCATCGACGAGGCCCTGTCGGCCCACCTCGACCGGCTCGCCCGGGTGCCCGAGGAGATCGCCGCGCTGCACCGGCGGATGGAGGGCGACGAGTGGGCGATGATGATGACCCACCCCGACCTCGGCGCCCTGCTCGAGGTGCTGGTGAGGTCGAGCGGCGGGCGGGCGGTGCTGGAGATCGGCACCTTCGTGGGCACCTCGGCCGCGTGGATGGCGCGGGGGCTGGCGCCCGACGGGCGCATCGACACCCTGGAGGCCGACGCGGAGCGCGCCGACCGGGCCGAGGAGTTCTTCTCGGCAGCGGGGATCGCCGGCCGCGTCCGGGTGCACCGCGGGCCCGCGGGCGAGACGCTCCCCGGCCTCACGCCCGGCGCCTACGACCTCTGTTACATCGACGCCGACAAGCCGGCGTACATCGGATACCTGGAGCACGCGGTCCGGCTGGTGCGGCCCGGCGGGCTGATCGTCGCCGACAACGTGCTCGCCGGCGGACGGGTGACCGGGCCCGAGGAGGGACTCGACGCGAACGCCGCGGCGCTCGTCGCCTTCACGAGGGCGGCGACCGGGCACCCGCGCCTGCGCACCGCCGTCCTGACGGTGGGCGACGGGATCACCCTCAGCGTCGTGCTCTAACCCCCGGCGCGCCGCTGGTGGGAGCGCAGCACGAACCAGCCGGCGACGAAGACGAGGAAGATGAGGCCCGAGACCTCGAGCGACCCCAGGGCCAGCGCGACCATCTGCGCCGCGAACAGCACGAGGGCCGCCGCGACCAGGATGATCCCGATGCGCCGGCGGCGCTGTTCCTCAGGGGTCCGCTCCATGACGCCGACGAGGGTAGCGGAGCACGTGTGACACCGACGTTCCGAGGACCCGCTGACGACCTCCCCTAGACTGCGCCGGATGCGATTCCGGCTCCTGACCGCCGCCCTCGCCGCCGGCGCGCTCTCGGCGGCCGTGCCGGCCACGGCCTCCGCCCAGACCGGCGTGGTGTCGGCGATGAGCTGCCTGGCGCAGACCGACGCCGCGGGCATCGACGCCATGCTCGCCCGCGCGGGCAGCCCGCTGGCGGGAGAGGGGGCGACGTTCGTGGCCGAGGGCACCGCCGCGGGCGTCGACCCGCGCGCCCTGGTGGCGATCGCGGCCCACGAGACCATCCTCTCGACCTACGTGCCGTCCCAGGCCATCCACAACCCCTTCGGCCTGGGGCCCGGCATCGCGTTCGCCTCGGACTCGGCGGCGATCGCCCGGGCCGCCCGCACGCTCGCCGCCTACTACATCGCCGAGGGCCGCACGACGCTCTCGACGATCGGCGCCAAGTGGGCCCCGATCGGTGTGTCCAACGACCCGACCAATCTCAACGCGAACTGGACGGCGGGCGTCGGCGCGTACTACGCGGCGCTGGGCGGGGATCCGGAGCGGCCCGTGCTCACCTCGACCCAGGAGGCCGCGCCGGCCTGCCTCGGCGCGCCCGCCCTCTCACCCCCTCCGGCGGACGCCGCGGCGACGGCCGGGCCGCCCGTGGTGACCGCATGGGGCGGCGCGTCCCCCGCAACGACGGGAGCAGGCGCGCGCGACGGCGCCGACCCGTCGACCGGCTCACCGGCCGTCATCGAGGGCTTCGTCTTCCCCCTCGCCCTGGCCGTCGGGGCACCCGCGGCCTACCGCGACGCGTACGGCGAGCCCGGCCCCAGCGAGTGCGAGGGGGGTCGCCACCAGTGTGCGGTGACCATCGCGAGCGCGCCGGGCGCGGCGGCCGTGGCCATGGCCTCCGGGACCCTGCGCGGCGCGACCCCGGCCGAGGCCGAGCGGGGGATCGCGTTCTGGATCGAGACGAGTGGCGGGGACCGGCTCGGCTACGGACCTCTCGCGTCCTACGCACCCGGAATCGGCGATGGCGCGGCGGTCTCCCCGGGGGCTCCGCTCGGCGATTCCGCAGGGTGGCTGCGGGTGGCGTGGGAGCGCGCAGGCGCGCCCGTGAACCCCTATCCGCTCCTGGCGGCGACCCGGCCGCCGAACGGCTAGAGCGGGCCCGGGCCGTCCTGCGTGCCGGGCGCGGCCGGCATCGATGATGCCCTCACGGGCTTCCTCGACCACTACGCCGCAGGGCGCTTCTTCGACGCCCACGAGGTGCTCGAGGGTGCGTGGAGGCGCAGCGACGATCCCGGGATGCGCCTCCTGCAGGGACTGATCCAGTGGGCCGTCGCCCTCGAGCACCATCGGCGGGGCAACGCGCACGGAGCCCGCGCGCTGCTGGACCGCGCCGTGGCCAACCTGGCGGCGGGCCCGCCCGGATCGATGGGCCTCGATCTCTCGGCCTGCCGCGCGGCCGCGCCCGGGATGCACAGGGCCCTCGCCGCATGGGAGGAGGGGGCGGAGCGGCCGCGGATGGATGCGCCCCCCATCGTCCGTGCGCCGGCGGGGGCGGCCCGGCCGTAGGCTGCCGGGGCCCCGCCCCCGTCGAAAGGCCCGCCGTGAACGCCGTCGTCCTCACCGAGACCGGAGCCCCCGACGTCCTCAGGATCGGCTCCGCGCGCGACCCGGTCGCCGGCGCGGGCGAGGTCGTGGTGGCGCTCCGGGCCGCCGCGCTGAACCGCCGCGACGTCTACCTGCGCAAGGGCGTCGCCCCGAGCCCGCTACCTGTCATCCCGGGCTCGGACGGGGCGGGCGTCGTCCACTCCATCGGCTCCGGCGTCGGCGGCCTCGCGGAGGGCGACGCGGTGGTCATCCTCCCCTCGCTCGGCTGGGGCGGAGGCGAGGAGGCGCCCGCACCGGGCTTCCGCATCCTGGGCGGGCCCGACGACGGCACCTACGCCGAGCTGATCCGGATACCGGCCGAGAACGTCCTGCCCAAGCCCGCGCGCCTCTCCTTCGAGGAGGCCGCCGCGCTGCCGCTGGCCGGCCTCACGGCCTACCGGGCGCTGGTGAGCCGGGCGCGGATCCGCTCCGGGGAGACCGTCCTGATCCTCGGCATCGGCGGCGGCGTGGCGACGATGGCCCTCCACATCGCCCGCGCCGCGGGCTGCCGGGTGATCGTCACCTCGTCCTCGGGCGACAAGCTGGCGCGGGCGCGCGACCTCGGCGCCGCGGCGGGCGTCGACTACACGGGTGACGACTGGGTCGGCGCCGTGAGGGAGATCGCGGGCGGCGGCGTGGACGTCGTCATCGACTCGGTCGGCTCCACCTGGGCGGACAGCATCGGCTGCGTCCGGCCCGGCGGCCGCGTCGTGGTCTTCGGCGGCACCGGGGGAGCCAAGGTCGAGCTGATGGTCCGGCCGGTCACGATGGGTCAGGTCTCCCTCCTCGGGACGACGATGGGCAGCCCGCGCGACTTCACGGGCCTCCTCGCCGCCGTCGCCCACCAGTCGTGGGCCCCCGTCATCGACTCGGTGCGCCCCCTGGCCGAGGTCGCGGCGGCGCACGCCCGCGAGGAGGCCGGCGAGCACTTCGGCAAGCTGGTGCTCACCATCTGACCACGGGCGGGACCCCGCCGTGTCGTGCGGGGAGGAGCGCCGCGACGACCCCGCATCCGCACCGCAGACGGACGCCCCCCGCACCGGGGACGTCTCACCCCTCCACGCGGAACCCGCTCGGTGCAGGGCTTTCGGGCGTCGGTCCAATTGGGGCTCTTCGTGCATCGCTGTGGAAGCCGATGAGGCCTGAGCACCCGAGAAGCTGGGTGCCACGCGCGATCTGGCGCTCCTTCTAGGCTCG
>LNEQ01000209.1 GCA_001464995.1 Actinobacteria bacterium Ga0077541 | reverse complement strand
CAGGCGCGCGACGTCCTCCGCCGCCTGCGCCGCGCGGGCGGCGCGTCCGCCCGCCCGGGCGCGGACCGCCGCGAGGTGCTCGGCCGCGCGGGCGGCACAGCGGTCCGCGGCCCGGCGCCGGCGCAGCACCCGCGCGAGGGCGGCGGCGGCCGTCTCGGCATCGGTCGCCGCCGCGGCGGCCGTCTCGGCGGCGAGCGCCTCCGCCTCCTGCGCCCGGCCGTGCAGGGCGCGCCGCGCCCACGATCCGGCCGCGCGGAACACGAGCCCGTCGGCCGGCCGCAGCGCCAGGCCCTCGCGGGTGACCATCACCCCGGGGGTGGCGGGCGCGACGGCGTCCAGGTCGTCGACGAGCCAGGCGTCGGCCAGCAGGCGATCGAGGTGCGGCCGGGCCTCGTCGGAGCACGAGATCACCAGGTCGAGCACCCGTCGGCCTCCGGGAACGGCGGTGGAGGCGGCACGACCGGGAGCCGGGACGACCGCGCAGTCGGCGCCCTCCTCGAGGGCCGCCGTCGCCTCGGCGATCGAGGTGGCCGGCACCGCCTCGGCCAGCGCGCCGAGGGCCGCGGCCACGGCGTGCTCGGCGCCCTCCTCCACCACGAGCCCCTCACCCAGTCCGCGCCCCTCGCCCTCGCGGCGGTCGCCCGGCGCCAGTGCCCGGGCGGCGACGCGCGCCTCGCGCAGTCGCACGTCGGCGACCCCGCGCGCGGCGGCGGCGTCGGCCTCGGCGAGCTCCGCGCGCCGGTGCAGCTCGGCCCAGCGCACGGCGCGGCCGGCGGAGATCTCGTCGCGCCGCTCGGCGCGGGTCAGCGCGTCCGCCTCCCCCGCGTCCACGCCGAGCGCCCGCAGGCGGTCCGTGGCCGACGCGAGCGCGGAGCGGGCCTCCTCGACCCGGCGCGCGGCCGCCGTCGCCTCGCGCTCGGCCCCGAGCAGGGCCGCCGACTCGGCCGCGGCGGCGTCCTGCAGGCGCCGGTGCTCGGCGCGGGCCGTGGCGTCGGCGGCGTCGGCGGCGGCGGCAGCGGACTCGGCGGCGTCGGCCGTCGCGCGGGCCCGGGCGACGGAGGCGGAGGCCTCGGTCGCGCGCGCCTCGAGCGACTCGAGCAGATCCGCCGCGGCCTGCCTGCGGCGCCCGCGCTCGGCCGCCTCCGCCTCCGCTGCGGCGACACGCTCGGCAGCCAGCTCGGCGCGACCGGCCGTGCGGTCGGCAGCGGTGCGCAGGCCCGATGCGACCTCCTGCGCGGCCGCGGCGGCGCCCGCGGCGTCGGCGCGCGCCTGCGCGGCCAGCGAGCGCGCCGCGCGGGCCTCCTCCAGCGCGGCCGCATCCGCCCGGGCGAGCGCGCGCAACCGCTCGGCCTCCGCGAGCGCGGCGGCGTGGGCGGCCGCGGCGGCCCGGGCGCGCGCGGCGCCGACGGCGCGGCGGGCCTGGGCGATCTCGGCATCGAGCGCCTCGGCGCGCTCCGCGGCGCGCGCCTGACGGTCGAGCGCACGCGCACGGGAGCGGACCTCCCCGGCGATGTCCCGCGCCCGCTCGAGGCGGTCGGCGACCCGGCCGAGCTTCTGCTCGGCGCGCCTGCGGCGGCGCTTGGCGACCGCGACCCCGGCCGCCGCGTCGACCATGGCCCGCCGCTCCACCGGGGTGCTGGTGCACAGGGCCTCGACCTGCCCCTGGCGGATCACGGCGAGGGCGTCCGGCCCCGCGCCGCGTGAGGCCAGCGCCTCCTGCACGTCGAGCAGGCGGCACGCCTGCGCGTTGAGCCGGTAGTCGGCGTCGCCGGCGCGGGTGAGGCGGCGGCTGGCCTCGATCTCGGCCGGGCCGCGCCCGTCGCTCTCGTCGCCCGCGAGCACCAGGCTCACCTCGGCGAACGGGGCCGCCGCACGGCGGTCGCCGCCGGAGTAGAGGACGTCGCCCATTCCCCCGGCCCGGAGGCGGCCGGCGCGCTGCTCGCCGAGGGCCCACACGACGGCCTCCGCGAGGTTGCTCTTGCCGGATCCGTTGGGACCCACGACGACGTTCACTCCCGGCCCGAGGTGGAGGGTGGTCGCGTCCGCGAACGACTTGAAGCCCCGCACCGAGAGGCGGGTCAGCATGCGTCCGCCTCCTCGAGCCGGGCGAGGGCCTCGCGGGCTGCGGCCTGCTCGGACGACTGCTTGGACGGCCCGGAGCCCTCCCCCATCACCTCGCCGTCCACGAGGACACGGCTCGTGAAGACCGGACGTTGCGGGGGGCCCTGCGTCCCGGCGAGCTCGTACGCCACCGCGAGCCGCACCCGCTGCACGCGCTCCTGGAGGGTGGTCTTCGGGTCCCGCGATCCCGGTGCGGCCGCATCGAGCGCGGGGGCGAACGACTCGAGCACGGCGGCCCGGGTGGGCTCGACGCCGAGATCGAGCCATCCGGCGCCGATCGCGGCCTCGGCGAGCGCCGCGCGCAGGCCGGCCCGCTCGGCGAGCTCGGCGGCGGCCTCACGGCGCGCGGGCGGCGCGGCGGCGACGAAGGCCTCGGGCAGCCCGGCGGCCGTGGCGGCCGCCGCACAGGAGTCACGACCGACCACGGCCTGCCGCATCCACGAGAGATCGCCCTCGTCGACGGCCGGGTGGCGGCGCATGAGCTCCTCGCTCACCACCACGTCGAGCACGCTGTCTCCGAGGAACTCGAGGCGCTCGTAGGACGCCTCACGGCGAGGCGCCCACGAGCTGTGCGTGAAGATCTGACGACGCCGCCGGCCGTCGAGGGCCAAGACGATTCGAGCAAGGCCGTCACCGGCGGCGTCCGGAGCGCTCAGGCGGTGTTCGCCAGAACGTAGTCGACCGCCTGGCCGACCGTCGCGATCTTCTCCGCCTCCTCGTCCGGGATCTTGATCTTGAACCGGTCCTCCATCTCCATGATGAGCTCGACCAGGTCCAGCGAGTCCGCGTTCAGGTCCTCCTGGAAGGACGACTCCACGGTGACCTCGGCCGGATCGACTCCGAGCTGCTCCACCAGGATGGCGCGGACCTCATCGACAGCTTTATCTCGGTCCAACACGTCCCCCTCTTGTCTCTCCATGCCAGTGGCCGCTCGGGCCTGGCTGGGCAACTTACACACGGTCTCGGACGAACCGCCGCACCAGCGGCGCGCCGGGATCCTACGTGGCCGGAGGCCTCTCGGCGCCCTCGAGCGCAAGCGCGGCCCCGAATTGCTCGACGAGACGGCCGCGCGTGCCCCTCGCCGCGACCCGGACGGCGTTCGCGATGCCCCGCCCGGTGGAGTTCCCGTGGCCGATGACGGCCAGCCCGCGGACGCCCAGCAGCACGGCGCCGCCGTAGGTCTCGGGGTCGATGCGATCGCGCATGCGGCGCAGGGGCGGCCGGATCAGGATCCCGCCGACCCGGCCGAGCACCGTCGACCGGACCGCGTCGCGGACCTCGCCCATCAGGAAGACCGCCAGGCCCTCCATGGTCTTGAGGACCACGTTGCCGGTGAAGCCGTCGGTGACGACGACGTCCACCCCGCCGGCGGGGATGTCGCGCCCCTCGACGTTGCCGATGAACCCGGGTGAGTCGCGCAGCAGGCCGTGGGCGGCGAGCACCAGCTCGCTGCCCTTGCCCTCCTCCTCGCCGATCGACAGGAGGCCGACGCGGGGCTCGGCGACGCCGAGGACGTCGCGCGCGAAGAGGCGGCCCATCATCGCGAACTGCGGGTAGTGCTCGGCGCGGGCCTCGGCGCTGGCGCCCGCGTCGAGGAGGACGACGGGCCCTCCGCCGGTGCTCGGCAGCACCACGGCGATCGCCGGGCGGATCACCCCGGGGACGCGGCGCATGTAGAGCGTCGCCGCCGCCAGCATCGCGCCGGTGTTGCCGGCCGACACCGCCGCACCGGCGCGTCCGTCGCCCACGAGGCGGCAGACCATCGACACCGACGAGTCGGGCTTGGCGCGCACGGCCCGCGCACCCTCCTCGCCCGATGACACGGCATCGGGGGCGTGGACCACCTCGATGCCCGCGACGCCGGTCGCACCCTGGCGCCCGAGCTCGTCGCGCAGGACGCCCTCGTCGCCGACCAGGAGGACGGAGATCCCGTCACCCGCTGCATCGACGGCCCCCTGCACCGGAGCGGCGGGGGCGTTGTCGCCACCCATGCCGTCCAGCGCGACCGTGGGCTGGGTCGGTACTACCCCTCGATCTCGAGGACGGGGCGACCACGGTAGTAGCCGCAGACGCCGCACACGTGGTGCGGGCGAACCGGGCTCGCGCACCGCGGGCACCGCCCGAGGCGGGTCGCCTCGATGGCGTGGGTCGCACGCCGCGTGTCGCGGCGCTGCTTCGATGTCTTGCGCTTCGGGACGGCCACGTACTCACCACCGGTCGGAGGACTCGCGGAAGGGTAGCGGGCCGCGGGCCCGTGGGAAAGGGTCAGCCCGAATCCGCGCCCCAGGGGGGCGGGCGGGCCGGGGAACCCTACTCCTGACCGGCCAGGCGCTCCGAGATCTCGCGCAGGGCGTCCCAGCGGGAGTCGGTCGCCGGCTGCGCACAGTCGCACGTCGCGACGTTGCGGTCGATGCCGCACGTCGGGCAGAGACCCGCGCAGTCCCCGCGGCAGAGGATCATCGCCGGCAGGCCCTCGGCGATCGCGTCTCGCGTCCACAGGCCCACGTCGAGGGCGTTGGCGGCGACATACGCCGAGTCGAAGTCCTCGTCGAACGGATCGTCGCCGGTGCGCCCGTCCGCCTGGAACTCGGACGAGTCGACCACGACCTCGACCCGCGCGGGTCCGACGCAGCGCCAGCACGGCCCGACCAGCACGGCCCCCGTGCGCAGGCGGAAGTGGAGACCCGCGAGCGAACGGCTCACGTCCAGCCGCACCTCGGGCTCCGCCGGCTCGGTGGTGTAGTCCTGCCCCCCGAGGCGGAGGGCGACGGGCGGGACCCGCAGGTCGAGCCGGGTCCCCGCTCCCGAGGAGAGGTCGAGGGAGCGGAGGTCGACCATGGCGACCCCCTCGGCCATCGCGCCTACAGCGGCGGCTCGGGCGTGAGCGCGTCCCCGTCGAGCGACTCCTCCGACCGGCCCTGGAGCCGTTCGCGTCCCCGCTGCACCGCCTGGAGGAACTTGCCGAGGTTCACCTCGAGCGTGCCGAGCACCTCGTCGGCGTAGTCCTCGGCGCCGAGGCGGACCTCGCGCTCACGGCCGCGGGCCTCCTCGAGGATCTCGGCGGCCTCGCGCTCGGCGCGCTTGACGACCTCCTGCTCGGAGGCCTCCTGGGCGGCCTTGTCGCGGGCGTCGAGCACGAGGCGCTCGGCCTCGCGCTTGGCCTCGGCGAGCATCTCCTGGCGCTCCTTCACGATCCAGCGCGCCTGCTTGACCTCTTCCGGGATCGTGGAGCGCATCTGGTCGAGGAGGTCGTAGATGGCCTCCCGGTCGATGCGCACCTGGTCGGTCAGGGGGACCGCCCGCGCGTTGTGGATCAGGTCGTCGAGCTTGTCGATCAGTTCCAGTACGTCCAACGAACCCTCCTCAGGGGACCGAGCCGACACCACGTGGGCGTCGCGCCCGCAGAGCCTCCGCGACGAAGGCGGGAACCCAGTCATCGACCGAGCCCCCCCAGGCCGCCACCTCCCGCACACCGCTCGAGCTGACGAAGCTGTACTGCGGCGAAGCCGGCAGATAGACGGTTTCGATCTCCGCTGCCAGATGCCTGTTGAGCTGCGCCATCTGGAACTCGTAGTCGAAGTCCGAGATCGCGCGCAGACCTTTTACCATGACAGAGGCGCCGAGGCTTCGCGCGTGCTCGGTGATCAGCGTGTTGAACCCCTCGACGCGGACGTTCGGCAGGTGGGCCACGCTGGCCTCCACGAACGCGATCCGCTCCTGCGCGTCGAACATCGGCATCTTCTTGAAGGACCCGGTCGTCACCGAGACCACGACCTCGTCGAACAGGCGCGAGGCACGCTCGATCACGTCGATGTGCCCGAAGGTGACCGGGTCGTACGTCCCCGGGCAGACCGCGATCCGGTGCATGCCGTCGGCGCTCACGGCAGTGCCACGCGCATCACGCTGATCCCGGTGTCGCCATAGGTCCGATCAGTACGCGAGACGATCTCCAATCCGCTCGGCTCCGGTGGAGGACGCGCGGCGGAATGCTCGATCACCACGATCCCGGGGGCCGCCACCAGAGGCTCCAGCAACGCCCCGAGCTGGGCCACAACCCGATCGGTGAGGCTATACGGCGGGTCACAGAGGCACAACCCGAACACCCTCCCGGCGGCCCGCTCGGCGGCCAGCGCCGCGCGCCAGTCGCGGGCGATCACGCGGGCGCGGTGGCCCACGCCGAGGGCCTCCGCGTTCGCGCGGATGCAGGCCACCGCACGACGGTCCCTCTCGACGAGCGCCGCCGACGCCGCCCCGCGCGAGAGGGCCTCGAGGCCGAGCGCGCCGGAGCCGGCGAACAGGTCGAGGACGTCCAGCCCCCCGACCGGCCCGACGATCGAGAACAGCGCTTCGCGAACGCGGTCGGCCGTGGGGCGCGTGGCCGTCCCGGCAGGCGCCGCGATGCGCCTGCCCCGGTGCTCTCCGGCGACGATCCTCACGCGTCGAGCAGCCGCGGAAGGGTGTCGAAGCGGCGCAGCACGGCGGCCCGCAGCAGGGCGTGCTCGGGTCGCTCGAGCCACGGATCGACGGCCAGGGTCCTGCGGGCCACGTGTCGCGCCTCGGCGAGCTCGCGCCGGTCGCGCGACAGGCGCGCGAAGCGCAGGTCGGTGGGGCCCGCCTGCCGCAGCCCGAGGATGCTGCCCTCCCCGCGGATCTCCAGGTCGAGCTCGGCGAGCCGGAAGCCGTCGCTGTTCTGGGTGAGGGCCTCCAGGCGACGGGCGCCGTCCTCGGTCTGGGGCTCGCCGAACAGCAGGCAGCGGCCGGGGTGCTCGCCGCGGCCCACCCGGCCGCGCAGCTGGTGCAGCTGGGCGAGGCCGAAACGGTCGGCGTCCTCGATGACGATCGTCGTCGCGTTCGCGACGTCGATGCCCACCTCGACGACCGTCGTCGCCACCAGCAGGTCGGTGCGGCCCTCGGCGAAGTCGAGCATCGCCGCCCGCTTCTGGTCGCCGGGCTGGGCGCCGTGGACGAGACCGACCGAGAACGCGGCGAACGGCCCCTGTCGCAGGCGCTCGGCCTCGGTGGTCGCCGCGCGGGCCTCGGCGGCGCCGCCCTCCTCGACGAGCGGGCAGATGACGTAGGCCTGCCGGCCGGCGCGCAGCTCGGCGCGCACCATCTCGTAGGCCTCCTCGCGATCGGCGTCGCGAACCCAGACGGTCTCGACCGGCGAGCGCCCGGGCGGTCGGGTGCGGATCGTCGAGACCGTCAGGTCGCCGTAGGCCGTGAGGGCCAGCGTGCGGGGGATCGGAGTCGCCGTCATGTAGAGCAGGTGCGCGGCCCCCTCGCGCCCCGTGGCCGTCTCGGCGAGCGCCTGGCGCTGCTCCACCCCGAAGCGGTGCTGCTCGTCGACCACCACGAGCCCGAGGCGGTCGAAGGAGACCCCCTCCGACAGCAGCGCCTGCGTGCCGACGACCACCGGGGCGGTGCCGGTGCGCATCGCCATGCGGCGGCGCTCGGCCTCGGCGCGGGGGATCCGCCCGGTCAGCAGCACGGGGGCGAGGCCGGCGGGCGCGAGCAGTGCGTCGAGGGTGCGCAGGTGCTGCTCGGCCAGCGTCTCGGTGGGCACGAGCACCGCGGCCTGCGCGCCCGCCTCGACCGCCTGGCAGATCGCGAGCACGGCGACGAGTGTCTTCCCGGAGCCCACCTCGCCCTGCAGCAGCCGGCGCATCGGCACCGGGGCGGCCAGGTCCCGCGAGATCTCGCGCACGGCGCGCCGCTGGGGCGGGGTCATGGTGAAGGGCAGCGCCGCCAGCAGCGGCTCGCTGTGGGCGCCGGTCGCCCTCAGCTCGGGAGCGGAGCGCTCCGCCGCCTGCGAGCGGCGCACCGCCTCCAGGCCGAGCTGCAGCACGAGCAGCTCCTCGATCACCATCCTGCGGCGCCCGAGGCGCCCCTCGCGCCGCGACCGGGGGAAGTGGACCCCCACCAGCGCGTCGGCGGCCCCCGGCAGATCGAGGCGGGCCCTGATCCACGCGGGCAGACGCTCCGGGGCGGCGCGCGCGAGCGGCCGGGCGAGATCCACCAGCTCGCGGATGCGGCGCGGCGGCATCTGCTCGGTGGCGCGGTAGACGGGCACGAGACCGTGGGTGTGGAGACCCTCCGAGCCCCCGCCCCCGAGGATCTCGTGGCTGCGGACCGAGATCTCCCGGCGGCCGTCTCCGCCGACGCGGCCGCGCAGCAGGAGCTCGTCGCCCGGGCTGAGCAGGCGCGCGAGGTGCTCCTGGTTGAACCAGGTGGCCACCATCCGCCCGGTGTCGTCGTGCACCCGCGCGCGCACGAGGCGCAGCCCCCGGCGGCGCGTGGGGCGCACGGTGATGTCGTCGAGGCGCACCCGGACGGTCACGTCCTCCCCGGCGCGCAGCCCGGCCACCGGGCGCAGGTCCTGGTCGAAGGCCTCGTAGCGCACCGGCAGGTACTCCAGGAGATCCCCGATGGTCGCGATCCCCAGGCCGGCCGCGCGTCGCGCCACCGCCGGCCCGACGCCCTCCAGCTCGGCCAGCGGGGCCGTCCACCGGGCCGGTCCGGGCGTCCGCGGGGGCGGTGGGGACGGCCACGCGGACCCGCGGCCGGAGCCCAACGGAGGGGTCGGCGGGGGCCACGCGCCGATCGCGGTTGCGCTCGGGACCATTGAACGAGCATAATCCGGGGCCGCTCGGACGCCCCGTGCGTTCACACCGACGGACAACGCAAGCGAGGACGACGAGAGATGGCAAAGGTCTGCAGCGTCTGCAACAAGGCGCCCAAGTTCGGGAACAACCGGAGCCACTCGATGCGCGCCACCCCGCGGCGCTTCAACGTGAACGTGCAGAAGGTCCGCATCCTCAAGGGTGTGACCCCGGTGCGCGTCTACGTCTGCACCCGGTGCCTCAAGGCCGGCAAGGTGGTCAAGGCCGCCTAGCTGCGGTCGGACCCGGGCACGGCCCGGATGCCGGTCCCCGCGCTAGCGGGAGTCGGCGAGCATGTTGACCATCACGATCGCGGCGTCTGCGGCGTCGATCCCCGCGTTGCCCTTGTCGCCGCCCGCGCGGGCCTCGGCCTGCTCGCGGTTCTCGCAGGTGAGCACCCCGAAGGTGCAGGGGACGCCGGTCTCGAGGTTCACCCGCATCAGCCCGGTGGCGGTGGCGCTGCAGATGTGGTCGAAGTGCGCCGTCTCGCCGCGGATGACGACACCGATCGCGATCACCGCCGCGTAGCGCTTGCGGTGGGCCATCGACCAGGCCGCCAGGGGCAGCTCGAAGGCGCCGGGGACCCAGTGGTCCTCCAGCTGCGCTGCGGGCAGCCCGGCCTCCTGGAGGCGCTGACGGGCGCCGTCGAGGAGCTTCTGGCTCAGGTCCTGGTGGAAGCCGGCCACGACGGCGGCGACCCGGATGCCCGGGTGCTCGAGGCGCGGCGCGGGCGGGTACGGGCCGGTACGGGCCATGTCAGGTCGCCTCTCCGCCGGGCTCGCCGGCCGGGGGCGCGTCGGCGCCCTCCTCGTCGAACCTCAGGTCCTGATGGTGGAGCACGTGGCCCATCTTGTCCCTCTTGGTGCGCAGGTACTCGAGGTTGTCCTCGACCGGCTCCATCTCTATCGGCACGCGGTCGATGACCGACAAGCCGTAGCCGCCGAGGCCCACGATCTTCTTGGGGTTGTTGGTGAGCAGGCGGATGGTCGTCAGGCCCAGGTCGACGAGGATCTGGGCGCCGATGCCGTAGTCGCGCAGATCCGGGGGGAAGCCGAGCGCGATGTTGGCCTCGACGGTGTCCATTCCCTGGTCCTGCAGCTCGTAGGCGCGCAGCTTGTTGAGCAGCCCGATGCCGCGCCCCTCCTGGGCGATGTAGAGGAGGACCCCCGTCCCCTCCTCGGCGATGGTCCGCATGGCCGCCCTCAGCTGGTCGCCGCAGTCGCAGCGCTGCGAGCCGAAGACGTCGCCGGTCAGGCACTCCGAGTGGACGCGCACGAGCACGTCGGAGGCGCCGCGGACGTCTCCCTTCACCAGGGCCAGGTGGTGCTTCCCGTCGAGGACCGAGCGGTAGCCGACCGCCGACCACTCCCCGTAGGCCGTGGGCAGCCGGGCGGCGGTGCCGCGCTCGATCAGGCGCTCGGTGTGGCGCCGGTGCTCGATGAGCTGGGCGATCGTGATCATCTTGAGCCCGTGCTCGGCCGCGTACGGCACGAGGTCCGGCACCCGCGCCATCGTTCCGTCGGGGTTGCTGATCTCGCAGATGACCCCCGCCGGGATCAGGCCCGCGAGGCGGGCGAGATCGACGGCCGCCTCGGTGTGGCCCGCCCGGCGCAGCACGCCGCCCGACTGCGCGCGCAGCGGGAAGACGTGGCCGGGCTTCACGAGGTCCTCCGGGCCCGTGTCCGGGTCGATCGCGACCATGATCGTGCGGGAGCGGTCCGGCGCGGAGATCCCCGTGGTGATGCCGTGGCGCGCCTCGATGGGCTCGGTGAAGGCGGTCGCGTTGCGCGCCTCGTTGATCTTGACCACCGGCCGCAGGCCGAGCTGCTCGCAGCGCGCCTCGGTGAGGGCGAGGCAGATCAGCCCTCGCCCGTGCGTCGCCATGAAGTTGATCGCCTCGGGCGTCGCGTACTGGGCGGCCATGACCAGGTCGCCCTCGTTCTCGCGATCCTCCGAGTCGAGGATGACCACCATGCGCCCGGCGCGGATCTCGTCGATGGCCTCGGCGATGCTCGCGAACTTCACTGCGGTGCTCGTCATTGCCCACTCCCTCTCGGCGGGGCGTACGGCGCCGCCAGCGACTCCACGTATTTTGCCACCACGTCGACCTCGAGGTTCACCGGGCGGCCGAGGGCCTGGGGACCGAGCGTCGTGACCGCCATCGTGTGCGGGATCAACGCCACGGTGAAGGCGTCGGCGAGCCGGCCGGCGATGGTCAGGCTGACGCCGTCGACGGCGATGCTGCCCTTCTCGACGACGTAGCGCAGCAGGTCGGGGGGCGCGGACACCTCGAGGACGGTGCTCGCCCCCTCGGGCGTCGCCGCGCGGACCGTCCCGACGCCGTCCACGTGCCCCTGCACGAGGTGCCCGTCGAGCCGGTCCCCGATGCGCAGGGGCCGCTCGAGGTTGACGCGGTCGCCGGGTGCAAGGGCGCCGAGGGACGTGCGGCGCAGCGTCTCTGCCACGCAGTCGACCGCGAAGCCGGAGGGCCCGATCTCGACGGCCGTGAGGCAGGTGCCGTTCACGGCGACCGAATCGCCGACGGCGAGGCCCTCGAGCACGAGCTCGGCCGAGACGACCAGTCGCGCGCCGCCGTCCGAGGGGCGGATCTCGGCGACGCTGCCACCCTCTTCGATGAGCCCCGTGAACACGGCCTCAGACCGTACCCGGAAGGGGGCGCAGGCGCCCGCTCACGAGGACGTCCTCCCCCACCCGCACGGCGGTCAGGTCGCGCAGCCGCGGCGCGAGGGCGAGGGTCGCGGCCCCCTCCCCTCCGAGGGCCGAGGGAGCGCCCGCGCCGCCGATCAGCATGGGCGCCAGGAACCAGGCGATCCGGTCGACGGCGCCCGCCGCGACGAGGGCGGCCGCGAGCCCGGCCCCGCCCTCCACGAAGACCGACTGCACACCGAGGTCGGCGAGCACGCGGAGGCCGCCGGCGATCCGCTCGGCCGGGCCGCCCGCAAGGGGCACGACATCGACCCCCGCGGCCGTGAGGGCGGCCACCCGGTCGGCGGGAGCCGTCTCGGACGCCAGCACGATCACCGGGTGCTCACCGTGCGCGCCCGACACCAGCACCGAGTCGAGCGGCAGGCGCGCCGTGGCGTCGAACACCACGCGCGCGGGCTGGCGCACGGGGCCCTCGATGTCGCGGGCGGTCAGCGAGGGGTCGTCCGCGAGCGCCGTCCCGATGCCCACGGCCACGGCGTCGCTGTCGGCCCGCCAGCGGTGCACCAGCTCCCGCGACGCGGGCCCGGAGATCCAGCGGCTCTCGCCGGAGGCGGTCGCGATCTTGCCGTCGAGGCTGGTCGCCATCTTGAGGGTCACCTCGGGCAGCCCGGTCATGGCCCATGTGACGAACGGCGAGTTCATCTCCGCGCAGAGACGGCCCTCCTCCTCGGGCGCGACGGCGACCTCCAGGCCGGCCGCCGCGAGCACCTCGCGGCCCTGCGCGCGCCCGCGCTCCAGGGGGTCGAGCACGCCGATCACGACCCTGCGGACGCCGGCCGCGATCAGGGCGTCGGAGCAGGGTGGAGTGCGCCCGTGGTGGGAGCAGGGCTCCAGCGTGCAGACCACCGTCGCGCCGCGGGCGGCGTCGCCGGCCGCCGCGAGGGCCATCGCCTCGGCGTGCGGCAGCCCCGGGCCCTCGTGCCAGCCCTCGGCGACGGTCTCGCCGTCGCGGAGGATCACCGCGCCGACCAGGGGGTTGGGGCTCACGCGGCCCCGCCCGCGCAGCGCGAGCTCGCGGGCGCGCGCGAGCGCGGTGAGCTCGGCCGCCGACGCGGGCGGCCCCGGTGCGCTCACCCTCCCGCCGCCAGCCCGGCCAGCTCGCGGAAGGCGGCGACCGGGTCGGGAGCGCCGAAGATGGATGAGGCCGAGACGAACATCCCGGCCCCGGCCGCGCGGGCGTCCGGCAGGGTCGCCCGCCCGATGCCGCCGTCCACCTCGATGACGACCCGGTCCGGCAACAGCGCCCGCAGGCGGGCGATCCGGCCGGGTGTGGTGGTGATGAACGACTGTCCGGCGAAGCCCGGGTTCACCGCGAGCACGTTGACGTAGTCGAGCTCGCCCCCGAGCTCGGCGACGTGCTCGACCGGCGTTCCCGGGTTCAGCGCGAGCCCGGCGCGGCAGCCCGCCTCGCGGATCGCCCCGAGCAGGCGGTGCGGGTGCGGATCGGCCTCGACGTGCACGGTGATCGCGTCGGCCATCGGCGCGAAGAGCGGGATCATGTCGCCGGGCCGTGAGACCATCAGGTGGACGTCCACCAGCCCGCCCGCGGCGTGGAAGGGCCCCGCGACGGCGCGGGTGAAGTCCGGCCCGATGGTCAGGTTGGGCACGAAGTGCCCGTCCATCACGTCCACATGGGCCACCCGTGCCCCCGCGGCGATCAGCGCGTCGAGCTGCGCCCCGAGGGCGAGCATGTCCGCCGACATCACCGAGGGCAGCACGACGCCCTCGCGGGGCAGCTCCGGGGCGCTCACGAGCGCTCCGGCCGCCGGAGCCGGGCGATGAAGAAGCCGTCGGTGCCGTGCCGGTGGGGCAGCGTCAGCAGGGCGCCCGGCAGCCGCGGGTGAGCCAGGTCGGGGTACGCCTGCGACAGATCGTCCAGCGGCGCGCCGGAGGCGTTGACGACGTCCTCGTTCTCGGGCGCGATCAGCGTGCAGGTGGAGTAGACGACCCGCCCCCCCGGGCGCACCAGCTCCAGCGCGCGGCCGAGGAGCGCCGCCTGCAGGCGGGTCAGCGGCTCGAGCGACTCCTCGCGCCGGCGCCAGCGGGCGTCGGGGCGGGAGGACAGCACGCCGAGGCCGGTGCACGGCGGATCGACCAGCACGGCGTCGAAGCCGCCCTCGAGGGGCACGTCCACGCCGTTCCCCTCCACGACCTCCATCGCCGCCCCCATGCGGCGGGCGAGCTGGCGCAGCGCCTCGGCGCGGGCGGGACGGAGCTCGACGGCGGTGATCCGGGCCGCCCCGCGGGTCAGTGCGGCGAGATGCGTGGCCTTGGCGCCCGGAGCGGCGCAGAGGTCGAGGATCCTCTCCCCCGGCTGCGGATCGACGACGTGCGAGACCAGCTGCGACGCCCGGCTCTGGCCCATCACCAGACCACGCGCCCACGACCGGGACTCCTCCAGGGCGAACGGCCCCGACAGGACGTAGGCCTGGGGCATGCGGGGGTCGGTGGCCCAGCCGCCGGGCAGCTCGGCCTCGAGGCTCGCACGCGGCCCGCGCAGCGGGTTCCAGCGCACGGCCGACTCGGCCGGCTCGGCCGCGGCGCGCATCACCTCCACCGCATCCTCGGCGCCGAGCGCCGCGATGAGGCGGTCGGAGATCCAGTCGGGCATCGAGTGCTGGAGGGCGGCTGTCGCCGCCCCACCCCTCTCGAGCTCGGCGAGCCGCGCCGGGGAATCGGCGGCGATGCGCCGCATCACGGCGTTGACGACTCCGGCCCGGGCCGACGAACGCGTCTTGGTGCCGCGTAGCGAGCGCGCCTGGCGCACGGCCTGGTCGACCGCCGCGTGGTCGGGGACGCCGTCCGAGAAGGCGATCTCGTAGGTGCCGAGGCGCAGGATGTCGCGCACGGCGGGCTCGAGCGCGGCAGGGCGGTCGATGGCGCCGTCGATCAGCCAGTCGAGCGTGCGCCGGCGCTGGACCGCGCCGTATGCCAGGCGCATGGCGTGCGCGCGGGCCCGCGGGTCGAGCTCCGCCCTCCGCACCTCCGCGGCGAGCGCGCGGTCGGCGTAGGCGCCCTCTTCCACGCGGCGCAGCACGCGCAGCGCGACGCTCCGCTCGCGCGCGATCCCCTCACCGGTCACGGTGGCCTCTGTCATCCCGCATCCCCCCACTCGAGCGAACCCCTCCAGCCGCGCAGGAAGGAGGCGGCGTCCATTCGTCCACGGCCGGGCGGCTGGAGCTCCAGCACCTCGAGCGATCCCTGGCCGCATCCGGCCACGAGCCGGCCGTCGCGCGCCGACAATCCCGAGGGCGCGCCCTCGGGAAGGGCCCGCGCCGACCAGATCTTGAAGGGCTCGCCACCGATCCGCGCGACCCCCCCGATGTGCGGCGAGAGCGCGCGCACGCGCCGCGCCAGCTCGGCGGCGGGCCGCCTCAGGTCGATCACGCGGTCCTCGGCCGTGATCTTCGGCGCCAGCGAGACGCCGTCCTCGGGCTGTGGCACCGACACGAGGCGTCCGGCCGCGAGGTCGTCGAGCGCGCGCACCAGCATCGGCCCGCCCATGCCCGACAGCCGGGCGACCAGCGAGCCGGCGTCCTCGTCCCCGGCGATCGGCGTCGCCTCGGCGGAGATGACGGGGCCGGTGTCGAGACCCGCCTCCATGAACATGATCGTCACGCCCGTCACCTCGACCCCGTCCATGATGGCCCGCTCGACCGGCGCGGCACCCCGGTACGCCGGGAGCAGGGAGAAATGGACGTTGATGCAGGGCCAGCGCCCGAGGACCGCGTCGCGGAGGATCTGCCCGAAGGCCACCACGACCAGGGCCTCGGCCCCCCCTGCGGCGATCTCGGCGACGACCTCGGGGTCGTTGATGGTCGCCGGCCGCAGCACGGGGATCCCGAGCTCCTCGGCGGCGGCCCCGACGGGGGTCGGGCTCGGCCGCCGGGTGCGCCCGCGGGCGCGATCCGGCTGGGTGACGACCACGGAGATCTCGTGCGGCGACGCCGCGAGGGCGCGCAGCGGGGCGACCGCCGCCTCAGGGCTGCCCGCGAAGGCCACGCGCATCGGCGTCAGCCCCCGTCGCGCAGCGCCCGGAGAGCCTCCCGGCGCTGCTCGGGCGCCGTGCGATCGAGGATCAGGATCCCATCGAGGTGGTCCATCTCGTGCTGGATGACGCGGGCGGCGAAGCCCTCGGGTGCGATCTCGAACGTCTCGCCCCCGACGTCCTGGGCGCTCACCCGTATCGCGACGGCCCGCGGCACCTCGACGCTGATCTCGCCGATCGAGAGGCACCCCTCGTAGTCGATCTCCTCCTCCTCGGACCGCCAGGTGATCTCCGGGTTGCAGAGGACGACCGGCGGGGCGTCCTCGCCCGTCAGCACCACGGCGAGGCGCCGCAGCGAGCCCACCTGGGGGGCGGCGAGGCCGACGCCGCGCGCCTCGTTCATGATCGCGATCATGCGCTGCGCCTCGTCCTTCAGCACGGCGTCGAAGGTCGTGATCGTGAGCGCGGGAGCACGCAGCACGGGGTCGCCGATCTGGCGGATCTCGGCCAGTGCGGCGAGCCGCCGGCGCTCGAGAACGGGATCGTCGAGGGCGCGCGAGGACACCCCCGGACTCTAGCAGCGCCCCGGTACGGCCCCGGGCGCCGGGGATCAGGCCGCCGGCACCATCGCGTCGCCGCGTGCGCGCGCCAGGCGGGCCAGGTAGCGCACGGGGTCGTCGAAACGCCCCTGGATCGCCAGCGCGCGCGTCCCCGACGCGTCGCTCAGCACCGCCATCGCCCACCGGGGCGCCTGGCCGGTCAGGTCGATGACCAGCGGCGGGACCGCCAGCGTCCCGATCATCCGGCCGTCGATCACCACGGGCACGACGCCGTAGTCGGAGGCACGCAGCGAGGCCCGGGCCGGAGCGAGCGCCGACCAGCCGCCGCGGAGGGCGGTGACGCGCACGTCGCCGCCGACGTCGGCCGCCATCGCGCCGGCCGGGGTCGCGTCGCCGGGCAGGTCGCCCGGGGCGACCGGCGTGCCGGTGAGCTCGCCGCCGTCCGCGCTCGGCACGGTCAGCGGCAGCGGCGCCGCCGGGGGCGGAGCCGGCGATGCGGGCGGCGGCGCACCCTCGCCCAGGACGGAGGTGATCACCACCGCCCCGCCGCCGACCGCCGCGAGCCCGGCCACCGTCGCCAGAACCGGCACGAGAGCCCGGCGGGCGCGCCGGCGGGGGCGGTGGATGCGTGTCATCGCCCGGGTCGGCGCGTCGGCGTCGAGCCCGAGGCCGCGGGCGAGCGAGGAGACGAGGGCGGAGCACGTCGGGGGCCGATCGCGCGGGTCCTTGGCGAGACCGCGCGCCATGGGCTCGTCGAGGCCGCGTGGCAGCGCCGCGCTGACATCGGACGGCCGCGGGGGCCTGCGATGCGCGTGCGCGTACAGGACGCCGGCGATGCCCTCGGCCTCGAAGACGCGCCGCCCGGTGAGCGCCTGGAACGCGACGGCGGCCAGCGCGTAGCGGTCGGCGGCCGGGGTGGCCCGCTCACCGCCGATCACCTCCGGGGCCATGTACCCCGCCGTCCCGATCAGCTCGCCCTCGCCGGTCAGGACGGTCGCGTCGATGCGCCGGGCGATGCCGAAGTCGGCCAGCCATGGCCCGTCAGGGTCGAGGAGGATGTTGCCGGGGGTGACGTCGCGGTGGAGCACCCCCGCGGAGTGGGCGGCGTCGAGGGCGGCCGCGACGCCGCGGAGGATCCCGAGCGCCTGCGCGGGCCGCATCGGCCCGGCCACGAGGCGCTCGGCGAGGCTGCCGCCGGTCGCGAGCGACATGGCGAGGTAACCCCGCCCGTCGTCCTCGCCGCAGTCGAGGATCGGCACGATGTTCGGGTGGCTCAGCGCCGTGAGGGCATCGCACTCACGGCGGAAGCGCACCCGGAAGGCCCGGTCGGCCCAGACCGACCGGTGGAAGAGCTTCACCGCCGCGGGCGCGCGGGTGCCGGCGTGCCGGGCGCGGTGCACCACGGCCTGCCCTCCTCCGCCGATGCGCTCGCCGAGCTCCCACTGCCCGGCGAGCGCTCCGCCCGCGACGGCGGTCATGCCTAGCGTCGCGCCGGCAGGAGGGACCGCGCGGTGGTCTGGGCCCAGGCCCGCGCGGCGAGGTAGTCGCCGGCGTCGGTCACCGAGAGGGTCTGCCAGCCGGCGTCCCCGGCGTCGAACCCGGGACCCGCCGACGGGCTCGCGATGTTGAGCGACAGGCCGCCACCCTTGAGCGAGATCTCGGCCTGCGCGTCGCCGGTCCGCGGAAAGGCGACGCGCGCCGCGCCGGCCTCGTTCTGGATCAGCGGGGCCGGGGCCAGCTCGTTGAGGTCGAAGAACATGCCCGCCAGGCTCGGCCGGAGGGCCGGATCGACCATCGGCATGAGGCCCTCGAGGCGGTAGAGCTCGGCGACGCGGGGCGTGAGGAAGTACTCGGCCTCCCGCAGCAGCAGCAGGTCGTTGGCGTCCTGCACGCGGCCGCGCTCGGGGCGCTCCTGCACCCAGTCGCGCACGCGCAGCCAGCTGCGGTGGCGGATGTTGCGCCCGCCCTCGGCGGCCGCGGTGACCGACGCGGGCGGCTTGCGGTCGGGCGTGACCGCGATGACGATGCACTTGTCAGCGGTCTCCGTCAGCGCGTCGTAGGTCGCGGTGAGCCGCTCCTGCTCGTCGCCGTCGAAGGCGAGGCTCGCCTGGATCGCGAACGTCCAGCCGGCGCCGCGGGCCACGATGTCGCCGAGAAGCCCGTCCGACAGCGGCCGCTGCTCGCGCACCAGGATGGCGTCGGCGTCGGGCAGCGCCTCGCCCGACATCTCCTCGACCAGCGCGGTCCTCGTCTCCGGCCCGCCGAGGGCCAGGAGGGTTGCGAGGACGTGGACCCACTGCTCACGCGGATCGCTTGACGCCTCGAAAAGGCGGGGAACCGGCATCGACGAGGACTCCTTGACGGGGGACGGCCGCACGCAAGCGTAGCGAAACCTGTCGACAGTCCTCGCGCGCGTGGGCGCGCGAGGGGATCAGCCGAGGTCGTCCGGAGCCCCCGGGAGACGATCCAGGTCGTCGCCGGGGAGCCGGTCCTCATCGACCGGCGCGATCAGCGCCCCGGGGACCCGGCCCCGCCCCGGGCGGAGGCGAGGATCGTGCCGTGGCCTGCGACGCATCACCTCTCACGTGTCCTGGGGATCGACGTCGACGGCCGCGCGCACGGCCGCGCGGCGCAGATCCGGATCGAGCCTGTCGAGGCAGATGCGCAGCGGCGTCGTCACGGTGGAGGTCGCCGGGGCGCTGAACAGGAGGGCGCGTCGCGTGCGCCCGCGCAGCCGGTGCATCGGCGAGGGGCCGAGCACCCCCACCTCCGGCGCACCCGACCGCATCGCATCGGCGAGGGCCGCGGCCGCGCGGGCCACCGCCTCGGGGCGATCGCCGTCGAGCACGACCCTCACCAGGTGCCCGAAGGGCGGCAGCCCGTGCGCGCGGCGGCGCTCCACCTCGCCGGTCAGGAACTCCTCGACGGCGTGCCGGGCCCCGAGCTGGACCGCGCGCGCGGCGGGCTCGTAGGCCTGCACGATCACCCGGGCCGGCTCACCCCGTCGGCCGGCCCGTCCCGCGAGCTGGACGATCAGGGCGAAGGCCCTCTCCTCCGACCGGAATCCGGCGTGCTGCAGGGGCGCATCGGCATCGACCGCGGCGGCGACGGTCACGTCGGGGAGGTCGTGGCCCTTGGCCACCATCTGCGTTCCGAGCAGGATCGCCGGACCGGGGGCGGAGAACTCGGCGAGCAGCCGCGCGACGGCGCCCCGGCCGGAGGCGCTCGAGCCGTCCATCCGCACCAGGCGCGCACGCGGCACCAGACGCGCCAGCGCCGCCTCGACGCCCTGTGAGCCGGTCCCCTGCCGCACGACGTCGGTGCTCGCGCAGACGGGGCAGATGCCGGGCACCGGCTCCTGGTGACCGCAGTGGTGACAGGCGAGCCGCCGGGGGGCGGAGTGCTGCACGAGGGCGACGTCGCAGTCGGGGCACCGGGCGATCCATCCGCACTCACGACACAGCGCCATCAGCGAGAAGCCGCGGCGACTGGCGAGGACGACCGCCTTCTCGCCGCGCATCGCGGCATCGTGGAGGGCCGCCGCGAGGGGGCGGGAGACGGGTCCGGCCCCCTGGGTGCGCATGTCGACGATCTCCACCGCCGGAAGCCGCGAGCCGTCGGCGCGCGCGGGGAGCGTGAGCCGGGGAAGCGCGTGCCACGCCTCCGGCCGGGGGGTCGCGCTGCCGAACACGACCGCGGCCCCCGCCGCCCGGGCGCGTTTCGCGGCGACCTGGCGCGCGTCGTAGCGCGGCGACGTGTCCTGCTTGTAGGAGGGGTCGTGCTCCTCGTCGACGACCACGAGGCCGAGCCGCACCACCGGCGCGAAGACCGCGCTCCGCGCTCCCAGCACCACGTCGGCCTCCCCCTCGCGCACGCGGCGGTGCTCGGCGGCGCGCTGCGCCGGGGTGAGGGCGGAATGCCAGATCGCGATGCCCTCGCCGAGGCGGGCCCGCAGGCGCCCGAGAAGCTGCGGCGTGAGGGCGATCTCGGGCACCAGCACCAGGCTGCCCCGGTCCCGGGCGCGGGCCGCCTCGATCGCGCGCAGGTAGACCTCGGTCTTGCCCGAGCCGGTCACGCCGTGCAGCAGCAGCGGCCCTCCGCCGGAGTCCATCAGCCGCTCGATCTCGGCGACCGCCGCCGACTGCCCGGGGGTCGGCGGCGGCGGGATGTCGGACGCCGGGGCGGCGCCGGCCGTGGCCGAGAGGGAGTCCTCGCCCCAGCGCTCCCGCGCGAGCGTCAGGACGCCGTCGCGCTCCATCGCCTTCAGGGTCGGCAGCGTGGTGCCCGCCCGGCGGCAGAGCTCGGCGGTCGTCAGCCGGCCACCGGCGGCGGCCAGGACGGAGGCCACCTCGCCGCGGCGCGCCCGGAGGCCGTCGGGCGGCGACCCCTCCATGCGGGCGGTGAGGTGCAGGCGGGGCCGGCCCGGGGGCGGGGCCAGCACCCACTCCCCCGCCGCATCGCGCCGCAGCGCGCCACCGCCTCCGGGGGGGAGCACCAGACGCAGGCACGCGGCCACCGGGGCCATGTAGTAGCGCGCCATCCAGGCGGCGAGATCGAGCAGCTCGGCGGGGACCGGGCGACCCTCCACGACGCCGGCGAGCGGCACCAGGCGCCCCTCGTGCATGGGCGGCTCGCGGCCGACGACCACACCAAGGACGCGGCGCGGGCCGAGCGGGCACACGACCATCGCGCCCGGCTGCGCGGTGCCCTCCAGCTCGGAGGGCACCGCGTAGTCGAGGATCCTGTCGAGGCTGCGCGCCTCGACCAGGGGGAAGACCTGGGCCGCGGCGACGGGCCCGGGCGGCAGCAGCGAGAGCGGTGCGGGAGCGGCCCGCGCCGTGGCTCCCGCCCCTTCCTAGTGTCCTGATTCAGAAGTTGGCGAGCAGTTCCCGAGCGAATCTCCCGCGAGGCAGCCGGGAAGTGCCGCCGAACTTCTGAATCGGGACACTAGGCCGAGGCGGCGAGCGTTCCGCCGGCCTCCTGGGCCACGGCCGTGCTCTCCCAGGTGAAGTCCGGGTCGGGGCGGCCGAAGTGGCCGTACGCCGCGGTCTTCTGGTAGATCGGCCGGCGAAGGTCGAGCTTCTCGACGATGGCGCCGGGGCGCAGGTCGAAGTTCTCGGTGATCCACTTCTCGATCGACTCGACGTCCCGGGTCTCGGTGCCGTAGGTCTCGAGGCTCACCGACACGGGGCGCGCGACGCCGATGGCGTACGCCACCTGCACCTCGGCGCGCTTGGCGAAGCCCGCGGCCACGACGTTCTTGGCGACCCAGCGCGCGGCGTAGGCGGCCGAGCGGTCGACCTTCGACGGGTCCTTGCCGCTGAAGGCCCCGCCGCCGTGCCGGGCCATCCCGCCGTAGGTGTCGACGATGATCTTGCGGCCCGTGAGGCCGCAGTCGCCGAGCGGGCCGCCGACGACGAAGATGCCGGTCGGGTTGATGAAGAACGTGATGTCGTCGTTCCACAGCGAGAAGCCCTCGAGCACGGGCCGGACGACCTGGTCGATGACGTCGGCCTTGAGCTCGTCGTAGCCGATCTCGGGCGCGTGCTGGGTGGAGACGACCACCGAGACGACCTCCGTCGGGACGCCGTCCACGTAGCGCACCGTCACCTGCGACTTGCCGTCGGGGCGCAGGTACCCGAGGGGCCCGCGCCGCATCTCGGAGAGCCGCTCGCAGATCCGGTGGGCGAGGGTGATCGGGAGGGGCATCAACTCGGGCGTCTCGTCGGTGGCGTAGCCGAACATCAGGCCCTGGTCGCCGGCGCCCTGGAGGTCGAACTCGTCGCCCTCGTCGCCGGCCCGCTTCTCGTAGGCGGTGTTGACGCCCTGGGCGATGTCCGGGCTCTGCTCGTCGAGCGCCACCGAGATGCCGCAGGTCTCGGCGTCGAAGCCGTACTTGGCACGGGTGTAGCCGATCTTGCGGATCGTCGAGCGGACGATCGACGGGATGTCCACGTAGGTGGTCGTGGAGATCTCGCCGGCCACCATCACCTGGCCCGTCGTGATCAGGGTCTCACACGCGACACGACCGAGCGGGTCGTCGGTGAGGACCGCGTCGAGGACCCCGTCCGAGATCTGATCGGCGATCTTGTCGGGGTGACCCTCGGTCACGGATTCCGAGGTGAAGAGGTGCTGTCCCATGCGCTGCGGCTCCTTCGGGTATCGAGGCGGCGGCGAGCATAACAGGGGGTCCGGAGCGCCCGGAAATCGCCACGGGGGCCCCGCGCGTGGCGCGGGACCCCCGTGATCAGCCCTGCCGACGGCTCAGCCCGCGAGGCGCAGGAACACCTCGAACGTCGGCGTGTCGCCGCCGGTCGTCCACGCGGTGATGCTCTTCACCGGGCGCAGGTTGGCGAGGCTCTCCGCCGGGGCGTCGTCGAACGCGCCGGCCGCCTGCGCGGCCGCGACGGCCTCGCTGACGTTCAGCCACATCACCGACGTCACCTCGTCCGGCATGCCACTGGTGCCGGCGGCGAAGTCGGCCGAGGCGCTCAGGGGCGAGACGGGGCGCTGCACGGCGGTCACGGCCGGGACGCTGGTCCCGACGATCGCGAGGTCGCCGTCCACGCCGTAGACCACACCGGCCTCGGGCGACAGCGGCAGCTGCCATCCGGTGACGCCGGCCGCGAGCGGCACCTGCTTCCAGGCCGGCAGCGTGGTGCCCTGGCTGAAGGTCTGCAGGAGGCGCGGGACGCCGACCCGCAGCGCGTCGAGCGTCGTGGTGGCGCGGGCGCCGTCCTCGACGGTGAGCAGGAGGGCGGCGCCGGGGTTCGGCGTGCCCGAGGTCGCGACGATCGCGTGCTCGCCAGAGGTCAGCGCGGCGAGATCCTCGATCGAGACGCCGAGCAGGGCGGGCAGCTGGCCGGTGAGCGCCTCCAGCTGGGCCAGGGTCTCGCTGCTCTGCGCAGCGCGCGCCTGGTCGAGGGCGGTGGTGAGGCTGCCCGCCAGGTCGCTGAAGCCGAGGTAGGCGATCGCGTCGGCCGGGACCTTCTCATCGAGCGTCGGCGAGAACTCGCCCGCCCCCGCGTCGGGTGCGCCGACGATCACGCCCTTGACGCGGGCGCCCTCGGGCTCGGCCGCGACGGACGCCGCGACGACCGCGTTCTGGTACTCGGAGAGGCCGAGCTGCTCGAGCTCGGGCTGCGACTGGGCACCGGCCTGCACGATGGCGCCGATGTCGAAGTAGGCCTGACCGAAGACGTCGGCCGGCAGCTTGGCCAGCGCGTCCGTGAACCTGGCGGTGCCGGCGAGCGTCTTGTCCCCGCCCGCGGCGTGCGCGTCGAGGGCCTTGAAGAGCTGGGCCTCGGTGTCGGAGATCACCAGCACCCCGTCACTGACGGCGGCGACGGTGTCGGGCTCGTCCGTGAAGTAGTCGGCGCCGGCGTGCGTGCCGGCCTTGGTCGCGCCGCCCTTGACCAGGAGCGCCTCGACCTCCTCGTCCTTGCCCTCCGCCAGCTCGACGACGCCGACGAACTCCATGTCGTCGGCGGCCTTCGCGGCGGCGTCGGCGTCCGGCGCGGTCAGCGAGCCGCCGAGGGCCGGTGCCTCGGGCAGCGAGATGCCGGCGATCGCCGCGTGCTCCCCGAGCAGCGGCTTGATCTCCGTCTCGAAGTCGACGTCGTCGGACTTCAGCGCCTCGTCGACCTTCTCCCGCAGCTCCGGGTACGCCGGGAACAGCTTGGCGAGTGCATCCACCTGACTCCACTGGGGCCCGTCGAAGTCCGTGGAGGCCTCGAGGTAGATCGGACTGCCGGCGGGGATGTAGGAGGCCACCTCCCCGGCGGCCGCGCCCGATTCCGAGCTGCTGCCCCCGCATCCCGACACGGCGAGCGCCGTGCCTGCAAGGGCGGCCGTCGCGAGGACGACCGGACGGCGTCGACGCAGGCTCTCGATCATCTGCACTGCCATCCGCTGGGACCTCCGAGTCGGGAATGAGGGCGCTGCGACCGACAGTAGCAACGCCCCTCACCAAGCCTTCGGGGCCCGTGGTAAAGGTCTGGTTCAGAGACGGCGGGTCCCGCTGCATCCTTCCTCGGCCGGGCCCCGCCCGTGCATGAGCCCCGGAGGCTCAGTCGCGCGTCTTGACCTCGATGATCAGGGGCACTCCGTCCAGGTCGAAGCGCTGGCGCAGGCGGTTCTCGAGCCAGAAGCCGTAGTCGCGCGTCATGAGCGAGCGGTCGTTGACCTCGAGACGGAAGGTGGGCGGCCCCTCGCTCGTCTGCACCAGGTAGCGCAGCGACAGGCGCCGCTGGCCCTTGCGCGGGCCGGGGCGCTCGGCCGCCAGCTCGCGCAGCGCCTCGTTCAGCTCCCGGGTCGAGATGCGCGCCCGGTAGCGCTCCTCCAGCCGGAGGGCGGCCGGCAGGATCCGGTGCAGTCCCTCCCCCGTCGCCGCCGAGCAGACCTCGATCGGCGGTCGCTGGCGCGACTTCGACCTCAGCCGTCCCCGGATGTGCTCGAGGTCGGGCTGGGCCAGGTCCCATTTGTTGATCACGAGCAGGGTCGCGCAGTGCGCGCGCGCCGACCGGTCGACCGCGGACAGGTCCGAGTCGGTCAGCCCCTCGGTGGCGTCGCACACGACGATCGCCACGTCGCTGCGCTCGGCCGCCTGCAGCGCCCGGATCTGGCTGTAGTGCTCGACGCCGTCGCGCATCTGGCCGCGGCGCCGGAGCCCCGCGGTGTCGATGAGGACGACGGGCTTGTCGTCCACCTTGATCAGCGTGTCGATCGGGTCCCGCGTCGTGCCGGGCTGGTCGTGCACGACCACGCGGTCCTCTCCGAGGATCGCGTTGAGGATGGAGCTCTTGCCGACGTTCGGCCGGCCCATGATGCAGATGGCCGGGACACGTTCGCGCTCGCGGTCGACGGCCGGGGCGTCGGGGAGCCGCGCGACCAGGGCGTCGAGGAAGTCCCCGATGCCGCGCCCGTGCTGGGCCGAGACCGCGAAGACCTCGCCCAGGCCCATCTCGGCCAGGTTGTACGCCTCGGCCTCGCGGCCGGCGCTGTCGACCTTGTTCGCCACGAGCATCAGCGGCGTGCCCACCCGGCGCAGCCGGTCGGCGACCTCGAGGTCGCCGGGGGTCGGCGCGGTCTGCACGTCGACCACGAACACGATCAGGTCGGCCTCCTCGATGCCGCGCACGGCCTGCGCCGCGATCTGGCGGCCGACGGCGCTCGGGTCGGCATCGTCGATGCCGCCGGTGTCGATCAACTGGAAGGCACGGCCGGCCCACTCGGCGCCCGACTGGCGCCGGTCCCGTGTGACGCCCGCAACCGCGTCGACCACCGCGTCGCGGCGGCCTGCGAGCCGGTTGAAGAGGGTCGACTTGCCCACGTTCGGGAAGCCGACGATCGCGACGACCGGCTGGTCCGTCGCCAGGGTGCTGCCCGCCGACTCCTTGCGCGGCTTCCAGCGTGCGCGCTCCGCTCCGCGCTCACCCATCGACGTGCCCCGGGGGATCGGTGTGCGGGCCGCCGGCGACCGGGATCAGCGCCGCGATGGCGGCCATCATGCGATCGACCGCCTCGCGGGAGCGCCGGCTGCGCGGCCCCGGTGCGATGTCGGAGAGGTCCACGGGCGGTCCGAAGGCGACCTTCACCCTGCGGAAGAGCCGGTGGCTGCCCCAGACCGCCGCGGGCACGACGGTCAGCCCCGGCTCCAGGCCGAGTGAGCCCGCGCCCGGCATGCCGGGCCGCAGCACGCCGTCCGTGAAGCGGGTGCCCTCGGGGTACATCAGCAGGACGTCGCCGCGCTCCAGGATGTCGCGCGCGAGCCGCAGCGCCCGCCGGTCGGCGCCGCCGCGCTCGACCGGGAAGGCGCCCATCCGGTAGACCGCCCGTCGCACGAAGGGGATGCGGAACAGCTCGGCCTTTGCCATGTAATGACTCTTTCGCGGCAGGACGGCCACGCCGAGGATCGGCGGGTCGACCTGCGAGATGTGGTTGCTGACGATGAGGACCGCGCCGGTCGCCGGGATGTTCTCCCGGCCGACCACCCGGAGCCTCAGCAGCCAGCGGACCGGGGGGACGAGGAGGATGTGCCCCGCCACCCACCAGCGGCGGGTGACGACGGGGGGCTGTTCGAGGTCGATCATCCGGGCTGCGCCCCGGCGCGCTCGCGGACGTCCTCCACCAGGCTGACGATGAGGTCCGCCACCGAGTCGGCATCGAGCTCCGAGGAGTCGATGACGACCGCGCCCTGGGCGATGCGCAGGGGGCTGGCGGAGCGGGTGCTGTCGGCGTGGTCGCGCCGGCGCACGTCCTCCAGCACGACCGCCTCGTCCATCTCGACGCCCCGCGCGCGCAGATCGGCGCGGCGGCGGCGGGCCCGCTCCTGGAGCGACGCGGTGAGGAAGACCTTGAGGTCGGCGTCCGGGCACACCACGGTCCCCACGTCGCGCCCGTCGGACACCCACGACCCCTGCGAGAGCAGGGCGCGCTGGGCGGCGACGACCTCGTCGCGCACGCGCGGGTGCGCCGAGACCTCCGAGACCTGTGCCGCGACCGCCGGGGTCCGTATCGCGGCGGTCACGTCCTGGCCGGTCACCCGCACGCGGTCGCCGTCGTCGGTCGGCTCGATCTCGATGGGGTTGGCGCGGGCCAGCGCGACCAGGGCGTCCTCGTCGGACGGCGGCACGGCCTCCTCCAGCGCGAGCCAGGTGAGGGCGCGGTACATCGCCCCGGTATCCAGGTAGGCGACGCCGAGGCGGCGGGCGACCGCGCGCGCCACCGTGCTCTTGCCCGCGCCGGCGGGCCCGTCGATCGCGACGATCACGCGGGCACCGCCCCGAGCGCCGCGAGGTCGCGGGCGAAGCCCGGGTACGAGACGGCGACGGCCCCGAAGTCGCCGACGGAGACGCCCTCCCGGCTCACCAGGCCGGCCACCGCTCCGAGCATCGCCAGCCGGTGATCGCCCACCGAGTCCATCGATCCGCCGCGGATCCCGGCGCCGCCGGCCACGGCGAAGCCGTCCTCGCGCTCCTGCGCGTCGACGCCGAGGCCGCGAAGGGCGCGGACGACGGAGGCGATCCGGTCGCTCTCCTTGACCCGCAGCTCGGCGGCGCCGCGCACGACCGTCGTGCCCGACGCACGCGCCGCCAGCAGCCCGACCAGGGGCAGCTCGTCGATCATCGAGGGCACCTCGTGGGGAGCGACCTCGGTCGCCCGCAGGTCGTCGGTCCGCGACACCGACAGCGTCCCGCAGGGCTCCCCGGCGACCGGCGCTCCCGGCTCCTCGCGGATCTCGACGCCCATCCGGCGCATGACGGCCAGCAGGCCCGTGCGCCCGGGGTTCAGGTTCACGCCCTCGAGCCGCACCTCGGGGTCGCCGAGCAGCGCGCCGGCCACCAGGTGGGCGGCGGCCGAGGAGAAATCACCCGGCACCTCCATGTCCGGCAGCGCGAGCCCCTCGACGGGGCCCGCGACGCCCACCGCCCCGCCCTCCCGCAGCACGGAGACGCCCGAGGCCTCCAGCATCCGCTCGGTGTGGTCGCGCGATGGGACCGGCTCGTGCACCCAGGTGGTCCCCTCGGCGAAGAGGCCGGCCAGCAGGAGGCAGCTCTTCACCTGGGCGCTCGCGACCTCGAGGTGGTGCTCGATGCCCCGCAGCGGCGCCCCCCCGCTCACGACCAGCGGCGGCGTGCCGCCGGGCGCCGTGAAGATCTGCGCGCCCATCGCCCGCAGCGGCCGCGCGATGCGCGTCATGGGGCGCCCGCGGAGCGACTCGTCGCCGTCGAGGACGACGTGGTCGATGCGCTGCCCGACGAGGATCCCCGAGAAGAGCCGCATCAGCGTCCCGGCGTTGGCGCAGTCGAGCGCCGGCGGCGGCCGCAGGCCGCGAAGCCCGCGACCGGTGATGCGGACCGCGTCCCCGAGGTGCCCCGTGACCGCGACGCCGCAGTCCTCGAGGGCCTGGAGGGTGGCGCCGGTGTCGGCGGAGTCGAGCGGGCGGCCCACCCGGACCTCGCGGCCGGAGACGCCGGCGAGCATGATCGCGCGATGGGTCAGCGACTTGTCCGGCGGCACCTGGAGGGTGCCGCGGAGCAGTGTCACCGGTGCCACACGGACGGCCGCCATCCGGCCAAGACTAACGACACCTCGCCTGGGCCACCGGCGGCGGCCTCAGGGGGACGTGCGCGGCGACACCGATCGGGCGACGCGCAGGGCGGTCTCCTCGCCCAGGCCGGCGCCCCTGACCTGCAGCCCGAAAGCGCGATCGGGCGTCTCCCAGACGAGGGTCACCAGACCGCGGGCCCGCAGCACGGCGGGCGCCCCGTCCACGTCGACGACCCGCGCGTCACGGCCGCCGGCGTCGGGGCTGGCGAGCGGCGCGGGACACTGGCGCAGCAGCACCCGCGAGCCATCGGCGCCGGTCCAGGCGACGATCACGGCAGGCGGCGCCGAGGGGTAGGAGATGTCGGGCTCGATGCGCGGCAGGCCACGCGTGAGCCCGGGCGGCGTCCAGCCCGGCAGCCAGGGCGCATAGCCCACCTCGAACGCGAGCGCCCGTCGCCGATGCCGGCGCCCATGCCGTGGGTCGCCCCCATGCGGCCGCTCACCGAGGCCCCGTCGAAGCGCAGCTCGGAGATGCCCGCGCGGGCGAGGCGGCCGATCGGCTCCCCCGAGGCGTCGATCGCGTCGACGCCGATCACCGGGACGTCGGAGGGCAGGCGCATCAGCACGAGACCCCCTCCACCCACCGCGACGGTCCCCGGCGCCTCCTCGGCCGCCAGCAGCGGCGCGATGGAGGAGGCCTCGGGGGCGACGCGGGCCACCAGCACGCGGTCGTCGGGCAGGGGCGGCACCTCCAGCGCCAGCACGGCGGCGACCACCGGGCGCCAGCGGCTGGGGCGCCCGGGCGGACAGGCCACCCGGGCGAGCACGGCGCCGTCGGGGCCGACCCACGCCACGCGCGCCCGGGGCGGATCGCCCGCCACCGACGCCGCGACCAGCGGCGCCCCGGCGGCGGGGGCCAGCAGATGGGGCACCGGGTGCCCGAGCGCCGCCTCGGCGGCGGCGCGGTGGGCTGCCAGGGGGTCGTCCACGAGCCCATCACACCACACCCCCGGTCCGTCCGGGCCCGCCGTCATCCTGTCCGTCATGACCATTCACCACTGCCACGACTGCGGTCAGCCGGTGCCCGAGGGCACGGAGATCTGGCTGTCGCCGGTGACCGGGCGGCCCGACGAGGCCGCCGGCGAGCCCTACTGCGGGGGATGCGCCTCGCCGATCGGGATCGCCGCCTGACACCCCCCTCCGCCGCTGAGCCCTTCGAGGTCGTGCGCGGCCAGGTGACGCTCCGCGGCGAGAGCGCTGGAGCGGGCGACGCCGTCCTGCTGCTCCACGGGCTCACGGCCACGCGCCGCTACGTCGTTCACGGATCCCGGGCCATCGAGCGCGCGGGGCGGCAGGTGGTGATGTACGACGCCCGCGGCCACGGCGCGTCCTCGCCCGCCGGCGCCTACGACTACGGCGAGCTCGCCGCCGATGCGATCGCGGTGCTCGACCACCTGGGCATCGAGCGTGCCGCGCTGGTCGGTCAGTCGATGGGATCGGCCACCGCCGTCGCCGTGGCCCTCGCCCACCCCGGGCGCGTGCGCTCCCTGGCGATCGTGACCCCCGCCCACCGGGGCGCGCCGAGCCCGAACCTCGAGCACTGGGACGCGCTGGCCGCCGGCCTCGAGCGTGGCGGGCCCGAGGGATTCCTGGAGGCCCTCGGGCCGATGCACGTCGGCGAGCGCTGGCGCGACGCCGTCCGGACGGTGATCCTGCAGCGGCTCGGCCGCCATGAGCACCCGGCCGCCGTCGCCGACGCCCTGCGCGGCATCCCGCGCCTCGAGGCCCTCGAGGCGATCACCGTGCCGACGATCGTCGTGGGCAGCCGCGACGACGTCGACCCCGACCACCCGCGGGAGGTGGCCGAGGAGTACGTCCGCCGCATCCCGGGCGCCGCCTTCACGATCGAGGCGGAGGGAGAGTCCCCGCTGGCGTGGCGCGGAGGCGCTCTCTCGAAGGAGATCCTGCCCCTGCTCTGACCTCGAGCGCGGACGGGCACCGCCCGCCTGCGCTACCCGTCGGCCGGATCCGCGGGCGGACCGTCGTCGGTGGGCGGTTCGCCCGGATCCGGCTCTCCGTCGCCGTCGCCCTCACCGGGATCCTCGTCACCGAGGTCCTCCTCGCCATCCCCGGGCGCGGGCAGGTGGAGGACGATCCTCTTGGCGGTGACCCTCGGCCCGGCGCCCGCCCGGCGCCCGGTGCGGGGCGCGACCGTCGCGCCGACCGTGACCGAGAGCACCTCGGCGCTCTCGTCGAGCTCGGCGAAGAGCACGCCGGCTCCGATGCGCGCGCGCACCCCGTCGTCGCCCTCGGCCACGATCCGCGTGCGGGGCCCGATGGCGACGCGCACCTCGTCGAGGGGCCGCAGCATCCGCTGGACCCGTCGCGAGCCGCGATCGTGAGCGACCGCGCGGCCGCGCTCCAGTCCACGACCTGCCCCTCGACGACCGCCTGTGCGGGCGCAGGGCGCTCGGCACGCGGCGTCGGGGCGGCGCTCGCGCCGAACGCGAGGCCGGCGGTGATGAGGGCGGTCGCCACGGCGACGAGTGCTCGTGTGCTCATGGGGGGTCCCGATCCGGGGGCTGGGGTCCCAAAGGGCATCGGCACCGATCGCCGCGGGCCGCACCCCCCACAGGGTCAGAGGGCGCCCCCGGCGCGCGCGCGGTAGCCCCGCCCGGTGACGAGCTGCACGGCCTCGCGGGCCGCCTCCGCCCCGCCGACGACGAGCACCAGCTCACCCTCTCCGTCGGGCGGCCCGGGGCGGAGGCTGAGGTCCTCGATGTTGATGTGCGCATGACCGAGCGC
>LNEQ01000208.1 GCA_001464995.1 Actinobacteria bacterium Ga0077541 | reverse complement strand
GCCCTCGGCGTCATGCTGATCACGATCCCGCTGGCGCACGGCCTCGGGCCGAAATCGATCGCGGCGTGCCTCGGCACGGCGATCGCGCTGGTGCTGACCCTCATCCTCGCGGAGATCGCGACCGGGCTCGCACACATCACCGGGTTCGGATCGGAGGAGGCGTCGATCCTCAGCGCGACCACCGACACCTCGATCAAGGGCCTGCTGCTGGCGGGCATCGTGATCGGGGCCCTCGGCGTGCTCGACGATCTCACGGTCACCCAGGCCTCGATCGTCATGGCCCTGCGGCGCGCCAACCCGGCACTCGGCGGACGCGAGCTCTTCCGCGAGGCGCTGTCGGTGGGCCACGACCACATCGCCGCCACCGTCAACACGCTCGTGTTCGCGTACGTCGGGGCGTCGCTGCCGGTGCTCGTGATCTTCAGCGTCGGGGGCACCTCCTTCGGCGACGCCCTCAACAGCGAGGTGGTGGCGGCCGAGATCGTCGCCACCCTGGTCGGCTCGATCGGGCTGATCGCGGCCGTGCCGATCACCACCATCATGGCCGTCGTGCTCGCCACCCGGCTCGAGCGCGACCGGCTCGGCGAGGAGCACGGGCACGGGCACGCCCACTGACGCTGAGCGCGGATGCGCCGAGCGCTCAGGCTCAGGCGCTCCCGGTGGGCCGGCGCCGTCCGCGCAGGAGGATCTCGTGCCCGGTCAGCTCGATCCCCGCGCGCAGGGCGGCGTCCTCGATCGCCTGCTCCAGCGCGGGATCCTCGAAGGGCTCGACGGCTCCCGTCTCCTCGTTGACCAGGTGATGGTGGGGACCGTCGGGGTCGGCGATCTCGTATCGGGAGACGCCATGGGCATCGACCGACCGGGAGACGAGCCCCAGCCCCTGCAGCTCGTCGAGCACACGGTAGACCGAGGCCTGCGAGCCGGGTGAGCCCTCCGCCCTGAGGCGGTCGACGATCGTCTGCACGCCGATCAGGCACTGCGCCTCGCGCGCGAGCAGCTCGACCACCCGGGTCCGGGCGGCACCCGATCGCAGGCCGGCGGCGGCGATCCGCGTGTAGGCACGTGCGAGCCACCTGTCGCGGAGCGCGGCGTCCATGGCCGCAGTCTCTCACAGGCGACAATGAGTCTCATCCTCGCCGTGCCGGTGGAGGACGCTCAGACGGCGGCCTGCAACTCCCCGTGGTGGTCGCAGTGGTTTCCGTGGGGGTGGTGCAGGTGGCCGGCCACCAGGTAGTCGGTGTGGTCGTCGTGGGGGACGGCGTCGTGTCCGCAGCCCGGGCCGTGGACATGCTGGGCGTCGTGGCCGTCGCAGTCGTGGCCTCCGCCGCAGCCGGTCGGGTTGGCGTCGCCGGCCTCGAGGACGTGCTCATCGACGTGATCGCCGTGCGGGTGGTGGAGGTGGCCGTCGTGGAGGTAGTCGACGTGGCCGTCGTGCAGCACGGCGGCGTGGCCGCAGCCGGGGCCGTGGACGTGGTCGTGGCCCTCGTGGGTGTGGTGCGTGTGATGTGTCATGGGGGGCAGTGTGGTGCCGCCCCCGCCCCGGAGGAAGCAGGTGGGAGTGAGAAGCGTTCCGACCGCCGGCCGGCTCCACCGCGTCAGCCGGCCGTCACGGCCTTCCGCACGGCCTGGACGACGTCGTCCTGATCGAGCTCGGCCACCGCGGCGTGGATGGTCACGGCGACGCTCGGGCGGCCGTCCCAGTGGAGGCTGATGCACGTCTCCAGGGGAGGGCAGCCCTCCTCGCGGCACGCCAGCTGCGTGACGCCCACGACCAGCCCGGCGGGCCGCGCCAGGGCGTCCTCGGCCCATCCACGCACGCGCGCGGCGGCGGCGGGGTCGGGACGCGGGGCGTTCCCGGCGAACACGAACGGGGGGACGAGCGGCCTCCTGGCGCGGACGACGTGGCACAACTATAGTAACGATTCTTGTTACCGAGAGTGAGGACGAACGGATGAAGAGGGTGATCCTGGCCGCCGGCCTCGTCGTCGTCGCGCTGCTCGCAGCCGCATGCGGTGATTCGGACGAGACCGCCGCGACGACGGGCGGCGAGGCCGGCACGATCAGCGTCGCCGCGGCCTTCTATCCCATCGAGGAGGCGGTCCGGACCGTCGGCGGCGAGCGCGTCGAGGTGACCAACCTGGTCCCGCCCGGAGGGGCCGCGCACGATCTCGAGCTCAGCGGGGAGGCCGCCGCCGCCATCGAGACGGCCGATCTCGTGCTCTATCTGGGCGAGGGCTTCCAGACCTCGGTCGAGAGCGCCGTCGCCAATCGCGGTGACGCGGACTCGGCGATCGACCTCCTGGACGGCGTCGATCTCCGCGGGGCCGACGCCCCGGTGCCGGGCGTCGTGGGCGAGGTCGACGGAACCCTGATCGCCGGAGGCGTCAAGGACCCCCACTTCTGGGTCGACCCGGCCCTGTTCGGGTCGATGGTCGAGACGGTTCGGGACGCCCTGGTCGCCGCCGACCCCGAGGGCGAGCCGACCTACGCGGCCAACGCCGAGGCCTACCTCGCCGAGGTGGAGGATCTCGACGCGGAGTTCGCGGCCGGCCTCGAGGCATGCCGTGGAAAGGCACTGGTGACGAGCCACGCCGCCTTCGGGTACCTGGCCGACCGCTACGGCCTGCTCCAGGCACCGATCGCCGGCATCAGCCCCGAGGAGGAGCCCGATCCCAAGAGCCTGGCCGCCACCGCCGCCTTCGCCAAGAAGAACGGCGTCACGACGGTCTTCTTCGAGACGCTCGTTCCGAAGGATCTCGCCGAGACGGTCGCCGCGGAGATCGGCGCCAAGACCGACGCCCTCGATCCGGTGGAGGGGATCCCGCAGGATCAGCTCGACGCCGGGGCGTCCTACCTGACGATCCAGCGCGACAACCTGACGCGCCTCGAATCCGGGCTCGGGTGCACGACGGGCTGAACGACGAGCCGGCGCTCTCCCTCGACGGCGTCACCGTCCGGTACGGCCGGACGGTGGCCGTCGAGGGGGCATCGCTCGTCGTCGAGCAGGGGGAACTGGTCGCCCTCGTCGGCCCGAACGGCGCGGGGAAGTCGACGCTCTTCCGGGCGGCGCTCGGCCTCGTGCCCTACGAGGGGCGCATCGTCGTCCACCAGACCCGGCGGCGCGGCATCGCGTTCGTCCCTCAGCGCCTCGAGGTCGACCTCGACTTCCCGATCACCGTCGGCCAGGTCGTCGCGACCGGCCGGCGTGCGGTGGACGGGGGCCTCCCGCGCATCTCGGCGCGGCTCGCGCCCGCCGTCGCGCGTTGTCTATCGCGCGTCGGCCTCGACGGCATGGAGAGGCGCGCTCTGGGTTCGCTTTCCGGCGGCCAGGTTCAGCGCGTCCTGATCGCGCGGGCCCTGGCCCAGGAGCCCAGCGTTCTGCTGCTCGACGAGCCCCTCGCCGGCGTCGATCCCATGGTGACCGAATCGCTGGTGGACCTCTTCATCCGGCTCGCGGCCGAGGGCGCGGCGATCGTGGTCTCGACGCACGACCTCGCGTTGGTGCGGGACCGCTTCGCGCGCTGCGTGGCCATCAACCGGACGATCGTCGGCGACGGCGACCCGGCGGCGGTGCTCTCCCCGGCGGGCCTCGAGCGCTTCTTCGGCCTTCCCGTCGCAGCGGAGGGCTGATGCTCTCCTGGTTCACCGACCCGTACTCGTTCGAGTTCATGCAGCGTGCCCTGGCGGCGGCCCTCCTTGTGGGAGTGCTCAGCCCGCTGGTGGGCACGTGGGTCGTGCTCGGGCGGCTGTCCTACCTGGGGGACGCGATGGGCCACGCCTCGCTCTCGGGCGTCGCGGTGGCGTATCTGGCCGGGTGGAGCATCGTCGTGGGCGCTCTGGGCGCCGGGCTGGTGATGGCGGCCCTGATGGCCGTGCTGGCGCGCAATCCGCGCCTGCGCGGCGACGCGATCATCGGCATCGCCGAGGTCGCGCTCTTCGCGATCGGGATCATCATCATCAGCCGGGCCGACTCGATCTCGGTCGACCTCACGCACTTCCTCTTCGGCTCGATCACGACGGTCAGCGACGGGGATCTCAGGATCAACGCGGTGCTCACCCTGGTCGCCCTGGCCGGCGTCGTGCTGCTGTTCGGGGACCTGCGCGCGGCCACCTTCGACCCGCTTCACGCCGGCCTGGTCGGCGTGCGGGTCTCGGCCCTTCGCCTGGTCCAGTTCGCCGCGCTCGCCATCGCGGTGGTGGTCTCGCTGCAGTCGGTCGGCCTGCTGATGAGCATCGCCATGCTCATCGTCCCCGCCGCCGCGGCCCGCCTGTGGAGCACGACCCTGCTCCAGATGACGCTCCTCGCATGCGCGATGGGGGTCGCCTCGGCGGTCCTCGGCCTGACCCTCGCCTACCACCTCGCCAGCGCCCCCGGAGCGACGATCGCCCTCACGGCGGTCGGCATCCTCGCCGTGTCGACGGCGCTGACGATGCCGCGCCGGGCGACGCTACCGGCGGCTCACGCGGGCGAGACCGCCTGAGCCGGAGGGAGCAGGAGGTCGCGGCTGCAGTGCGCGCAGCGGCCCCGCAGCACGACGTCGTGCTCGATGAGCGAGAACCCGGGTGGAGCGGACGCCGCGCTCAGGGCGCTCTCGAGGCGGTGGTCCTCGAAGGGGACGACCCGGCCGCACTCGACGCAGACGACATGGTGGTGGCGTTCGCCGTCGGGGCTGAGTGCCTCGTAGCGGGCCAGCCCGTCTCCGAGGTCGATGCGCCGCACGAGGTGGAGGGAGTGGAGCTGCTCGAGCACGCGGTAGGCGCTCGCCACCCCGATGGGATGCTGCGCCGCCCGCGACCGGTCGACGACCTCCTGTGCGCTCAGGCAACAGGCCGAGGCATCGAGCATCTGCACCACGACCGCCCGTGCCGCGCCGGAGCGGTGGCCCGCTCGCGACAGCGTCTCGCCGGCGTGAGCCGCCCACGAGCGCCCTCCGGGACAGGGGGCGGAGGGGCTCATGTCACCGCGATGCTGAACACCCCGCCGGCGTCGGTGCCCGCGAGCAGGCCGGCATCGTCGGGGAACCACGACAGTGAGCTGACGCCCTCCATGAGCTCGATCCGGCCCCGCTCGCCGGAGGCGCCCGCGCGGAAGGCGAAGATCCGGCCGGCCTGGGAACCGGCGGCGATCATCGCCCCGCGCCACTGGGCCGACAGCGCGCTCACCAGCGAGTCGTCCCCCTCCACGATCGACGGGCGCGAGCCGGCGGGCCCCGGCGGGGCGCAGTCCCACGTGGTGACGTCCGATCCCCCACCGGTCGCCAGGTGGCGCCCCGAGGAGTCCCACGCCAGCTCGCGGATCTTGGTGGGATAGCCCGACATCTGGAGGTCCGTCCTTCGCGTGACCATCCAGAAGTGGACCGTGGCGTCCTGGTCTCCGGTCGCGAGGTGGTGTCCGGTCGGGCTCCACGCCAGGGCGAGTGACGACCCCGTCCACTCCAGGCGCACCGGGTCTGGCGCATCGGGCGACCAGAGGGTCACGCCCCCGTAGGAGGTCGCGGCGAGCAGCGAGCCGTCGGGGCTCCAGCCGATGTCGGTGACCGTGCTCGGGTGGTCCGGCCACTCGGCCAGAACGATCCCGTCCGGCCGCCAGATGGTGATCCGGCGGCCGGCGCTCCCCGCCAGCAGGGAGCCGTCCGGGCTCCAGCGCACGCGCTCGACCCAGGACGCCCCGGCCTCCAGCTCACGACACCCCTGGGGGTCCCAGATCCGGACCGTCCCGTCGTGCCCGCCGCTCGCCAGCGTGCGCGATCCGGGCCGCCAGTCGAGGCACGATGCGCCCTGCGCGTGGCCGGGATGGTCGTGGCGCGGAGCGCCGGTGGCGGCGTCCAGGATCGCGACGTCGCCGGACACCGCCGCCGCGGCCACGAGCGCCCCGTCTCCGCTCGGCCGGGCGACGATGACGTGATCCTCGAGCTCGGTGCGCCAGCGGACCGTCAGGTGCGCGCGCTGCCCGGCGAGCGCGGCGCTACGGCGGACGGGCCTCACACGAGGCATGCGCGGAACCCCTCCTCGATCTCGTCGCGGTCGAGGTTGCGGCCGATGAAGACCATCGTGGAGCGGCGAGGCTCGCTCCCCCAGGGGCGATCGACCTGGCCGTCGAAGAGCATGTGGACGCCCTGGAAGACGAAGCGGTCGGGCTCGCCCTGGACCGCGAGAACGCCCTTGCTGCGGAAGATGTCGGCGCCCTTGCTCGCCAGCAGGTCCCCGATCCAGGCGTTCAGGCGCTGCCCGTCGACCTCGCCCTCGACGTCGATCCCGACGGATGTGACGGTGTCGTCGTGCTCGTGGTCGGGCGCGAACTCGCGCGCGACCAGCGGGGAGACCGGACCGTCGGGCCCGGTCAGCTCCATGGCGAACTCGTCGGGGCCGTGCTGGGTGAAGAGGGCGATCGGGCCCTCGGACTCCACCTCGAGCGCGACGCGGGCGCCCCCCACGGCGGCGACGCGTGCGAGCTCGCCACCGACCCAGAGCGTGGCGCCCTCGTCGGGCTCTCCCGAGAAGGCGATGGTCGCGTCACGCAGCACCCCGTCCAGGGCCGGGTCGCTCGCCGCGGGCAGGGGCACGGCCAGGAGGTCGATCGTCTCGTCGGGTCCCGCGGCGAGCGCGATCTCGTAGCTGCCGGGCGGGAGCGTGTAGACCCCGGCCCATTCGAAGGGGTAGGAGGGCGCCATGAAGGCGGGGTCCACGTCGAGCGCGCGATCGAGGCTGAAGCCGCCGACGTCCAGGATCGCGTCGAGATCGACCGCCGCGTCGCGCGAGCGGTGGAGCGAGGCGGTCACGTTCATCGAGCGGATGCGCCTCTCCAAGCGCTCGAGATCGGCGTGCTCGACGAGATCGGTCTTGTTCACCAGGACCACGTCGGCGAAGGCGAGCTGCTCGGCGACCTCGGGCGCGTCGTCGATGTGCTGCCAGACGTGTTTGGCGTCGACCAGCGTGATGATGCCGTCCAGCCTCAGCTTGGACTGCACCTCGTCGTCGACGAAGAAGGTCTGGGCCACCGGGCCGGGGTCGGCCAGGCCGGTGGTCTCGATGAGGATGTAGTCGAAGCGCTCGCGCCGCTTCATGAGGTTCCCGAGGATGCGGATGAGATCGCCGCGAACGGTGCAGCAGATGCACCCGTTGTTCATCTCGAAGATCTCCTCCTCGGCATCGATCACGAGGGCGTTGTCGATACCGACCTCGCCGAACTCGTTCTCGATCACCGCGATCCTCTTGCCGTGGTTCTCGGTGAGGATGCGGTTGAGCAGGGTCGTCTTGCCCGCGCCGAGGAAGCCCGTCAGCACGGTCACCGGAACGCGGTCGTCGGTTGCGGTCGTCATCGCGGGCTCCTCAGGATGGGCATCGTCTCAGGGTGCCAGCATATTACTAAGACTCATTATTGTGATGGTCCCATCGCGTTGAGCCACGCCCGCGTCGGGCGATGCCCGCGCGGTCAGCCCCCGTGGGAGTGCTGGTGGGCCGCTCCCGGATCGCTCGCCGGGAAGGGGTCCTCCTGGGCGTGCCAGCCGCCGTCTCCGAGGGCGATCTCGTCGTCGGTGAGAAGGCAGTCGTCCAACGCGTAGCGCAGGGCCTGCTCGTCGATGCCGCGGCCGATGATCACGATCTGCTGGCGGCGGTCGCCGAACTCCCCGTGCCACTCCTCGAGGATCTGGCGGCGCTCCTGCTTGGTCTCGGGCCACTCGGCCTGCGGCACCGCAGCCCACCACTTCCCGGTGACCTCGTAGCTGCAGGCCCCGCCCGCCTGCGACCAGAGATAGACCCAGTCGGGCCGGGTCGCGATCCAGAAGAAGCCCTTCGAGCGGATCACGCCCTCCCAGTCACCCTCGCGGATGTGGTCCATCCAGCGCCCGGGGTGGAACGGGGTGCGCGCCTCGTAGACGAAGCTGGTGATGCCGTACTCCTCGGTCTCGGGCGTGTGCGTGCCCATCAGCTCGGCGACCCAGGTCGCGGAGCTCTGCGCGGCCTCCATGTCGAACAGGCCGGTGTCCAGGACCTCGCCGAGCGGAACCTCGCCACGTGAGATGCGGAGCACCTTGGCGCGCGGGTTGAGGCCGCGTACGACGGCCTCGACCTCCTCGGCCTGGGCCTCCTCGACCAGATCGGTCTTCGAGATCAGGATGACGTCGGCGAACTCGACCTGGTCGACGAGGAGGTCGGAGACCGTGCGCTCGTCGCCCTCGCCCATCGACTCGCCGCGGTCGGCCAGGGCGTCGGCCTCGGCCAGGTCCCGCGGGAAGTTCAGGGCATCGACCACGGTGACCATGGTGTCGAGGCGCGCCACCTCGCCGAGGCTCCGGCCCTCGGTGTCCTCGAACGTGAAGGTCTGGGCGACCGGGAGGGGTTCGGAGATCCCCGTCGACTCGATCAGCAGGTAGTCGAAGCGCCCCTCGCGTGCGAGGTTCGAGACCTCCTCCAGGAGATCCTCGCGCAGGGTGCAGCAGATGCAGCCGTTGGTCATCTCGACCAGGCGCTCGTCGACCCGGTTCAGGGCGGCGTCGCCCCCGCGCACGAGCGCGGCGTCGATGTTCACCTCGCTCATGTCGTTGACGATCACCGCCACCCGGCGCCCCTCCCGGTTGGAGAGGACGTGGTTCAGGAGGGTCGTCTTGCCGGCTCCGAGGAAGCCGGAGAGGACGGTCACGGGCAAGCGGTTCACGGCGACTCCCGGTCGGGTACACACGGCAGAGTAATAATCATTATCATACCTGCCGTGATGCTCGACTGGCTCATCATCGGCGGCGGCGTGCACGGCACCCATCTGGCGGCCGTCCTCGTCGGACGCGTCGGCATCGACCCGGGCGGTCTCGCGATCATCGATCCCCACCGGCGCAGCCTGGCGGCATGGGATCGGCGCGCCCAGGCCGTCGGCATGGAGTATCTGCGCTCACCGGGGGTACACAACCTCGGCCTCGGCCCGATGGACCTCATCACCTGGGCGGACGCGCGCCCGGGATGGGCGAGCTCGGAGCCCTTCATGGCCCGGTATCTACGTCCGAGCGTCCCCGTCTTCCGGGCCCACGCCGACGCCGTCTGCTCCCAGCACGGGCTCGGCCTGCGCCGCATCGTGGGTACGGCCGAGCGGATCCGCCCGTGGCGCCGGCGCTGGCGCATCGAGACGACGACGGGCCGGCTCGACGCCCGCAACGTCATCCTCGCCCTCGGTGCCACGGGCCACACGAGCCGCCCGGACTGGGCCGCCCGGCTACCCCCGGAACGGGTGTCGCACGTGTTCGACGAGGAGTTCCTCCGGGAGGACGCGCCCACCGGGGCGCACCTGGTCGTCGTGGGCGGCGGCATCAGCGCCGCCCAGGTGGCGCTCTCGCTCGCCGGCTCCGACCGGGGCCCGGTCACCCTGCTCATGCGCCATCGCGTGCGGCGCCACATGTTCGACAGCGATCCCACCTGGCTCGGCCCGGTGCGGATGGCGGAGTTCCTCTCCGATCCCGACCCGGCCTCGCGGCGGCGCACGATCGCCGCGAGCCGTCACCGCGGCTCCATCCCGCCCGAGCTCGCCGACCGCCTCGCCACGCAGGCGCGGCGGGGGAGGGTGCTCGTCCGCCGGGCGGAGGTGGAGGATGCCCGGGTGCGCGGCGGGGCGGTGGCGCTCGACCTGGGGTCGGGAGATCCCCTCGTGTGCGACCGCGTGGTCCTCGCCACGGGTGTCGACCCGGCGCGTCCCGGAGGGGAGCTCGTCGATCGGCTCGTCCGCGAGCTCGGCCTTCCGGTCGCGCCGTGCGGGTACCCGGTCGTGGATCCGGCGCTGCGGTGGTGCCGCGGTCTGCACGTCACGGGCCCCCTGGCCGAGCTGGAGCTCGGGCCCGTCGCGCGGAACATCGCGGGAGCGCGCCGCGCGGCGGACCGGCTGGTGCTCGCGCTTTCGGGGTCGGAGCGCCTGTCGTCCGACGGGCGCATGGCGGGAGCACCCGCCCTCTCGGCCCGATGACCCCGCTCGTCATCCTGATCGGCTTCCTCGGCGCCGGGAAGACGATGCTCCTGAGGGCGTGCCTTCCCGATCTCGTCGCCCGGGGCCTGGCTCCCGCCGTGATCCTCAACGACTACGTCAACGCCGGCGTCGACGCCACGACGCTTGCGGGACTCGTCGATGATCTGACCCCGATCGACGGGACCTGCGTCTGCTGTGACTCACGGGACGCCCTGCTCGGCGCGCTGATGAGCGCCCGCCGCGGGCCCCGGGCGCTGGTGCTGGTGGAGGCCAACGGCACGGCGGACGCCGGTGACCTGATCGAGGTCCTCGCCGCCGACCGGGCTCTCGGTGAGTACTCGCTGCCCGTGCAGGTGTCGGTCGTCGACGCCGGACGATGGCAGCGCCGCCACTGGTACGACGCGCTCGAGGCGGAGCAGGTCCGCACGGCCGCGTTCGTCGTCATCACGCGTGATGAGGAGGTCACGCCGGCCCGGCGCGACGAGGTGCGGGCGGCGCTGCGACGTCTCGCGCCCGCGGCGCGGATCGTCGACGCGAAGGGCCTCTGCCATGCGCTCGGGGAGATGGCGGGGGAGTCCGCGGACCAGGTCGCTCGCCGGTTCGGCGCGGATGGTGGTCGCTCCGGCCATCACCATCTGGGCCGTCATCACGCCTCGGCCGTCGAGATTCCCCTTGCGGGCACTCTTGATCGCGCGACCCTCGACGCGTGGCTTCGGTCCCTGCCGCCGGAGGTCGTCCGGACGAAGGGCGTCGCGCACCTCGCCGGGGAGGGCTGGGTCTACTTCTCGCGTCTCGACGACGACGAGAGCATCAGCATCCGGAGGATCCCCGTCGTCGACCTCGAGCCCGTCGCGATCCTGATCGGAGCGGGCCTCCCCCGGGGGCTCGGGGCCGGGGTCGAGCGGCATCGCCCCGATCGGCTCCCGCGACGCCCTCCGGTGATCGTCCAGCGGAGGGCGCCGCGGTCGAGCTACTTCCCCCGGAAGGACTCGATCTGAGGAATGAACGAGGAACGGCCGCGCTCGGGTGGGCGCGGCTGTTCGGTGCGCGACGGGGTCGCCGATCTCCGCCGGGCCCCCCCGGGTCCCGCGGTGAGCACCAGCGCGATGAAGGCGGCCGACCGCACGACGCGCACGGCGCGCAGCCCGCGTGTGAGCAACATCCTGCCGGTCGATGTCCGATCTGCGTCCCGTATGTGGGAGCGTCGCTCGTGTCTGCGGCCGCCGCCGCGCTGATCCCTGGTTGGCACGCCTATCGGCATGCCCCTGGGCCGTCTCAACGAACGGGACGGAGCGCGCGCCGGGCCGTCTGCGGACGGGCCGCGGCGGGGATGCGCCGATTGGCGCGCGCGGGATGCGCCAATTGGCGCGCCCGGCGTGGGCGGGTGCCCGCCGCGGGGCGACCCGCGGCCGTCCTCAGGTGCCGCGCATCGAGCGGAAGCGCCTCAGGCGCAGGGAGTTCGAGACCACGAAGACGCTCGAGAGGGCCATCGCCGCGCCCGCCACCAGGGGGTTGAGATAGCCCGCGGCGGCCAGCGGGATCGCGGCGACGTTGTACGCGAAGGCCCAGAAGAGGTTGCCGCGGATCGTGCCGAGCGTGCGCCGCGAGAGGCGGATGGCGTCGACGGCCCCGCGCAGGTCGCCCGAGACGAGGGTCAGGTCGGACGCCTCGATCGCGACGTCAGTGCCCGTGCCGATCGCCAGGCCGAGGTCGGCCTGGGCGAGAGCGGGCGCGTCGTTGACCCCGTCTCCCACCATCGCGACCACGCGGCCCTCCGCCTGGATGCGCCGCACGACGTCGGCCTTGCCGCCGGGCAGCACCTCCGCGATCACCTCGTCGATGCCGGCCTCGGCCGCCACCGCGCGCGCTGCACCCGTGGTGTCGCCGGTCAGGAGGACCGGGTGCAGGCCGAGGTCGCGAAGGCGCGCGACGGCCTCCGGGCTGCTGGGCTTGATCGTGTCCGCCACCACCAGCAGGCCCCGCACCGCGCCGTCCCAGGCGACGGCGACGGCCGTGCGCCCCTGCGCGTGCGCGGCCTCCAGGGCGCCGGTCAGCGGTGCGTCCAGGACGAGGCCCCACTCGGCCATCAGCGCCGGCCGCCCGATCACCACCGGATGCCCCTCGACCATCCCCTCCACGCCCAGGCCCTCGCGGTTGGCGAAGCCCTCGGGCGCCGGCAGTGCTCCCAGCTCGGCGCGGGCCGCCCGCGCGATGGCGCGGGCGATCGGGTGCTCGGAGCCGTCCTCCAGGGCGCCCGCCCGGCGGAGGATCTCGGCGCGGTCCTCGCCGCCGGCCGCGATCACCGTGGTGAGCGCCATCTCCCCGGTCGTCACCGTCCCCGTCTTGTCGAGGAGGATCGTGTCGACGCGCCGGGTCGATTCGAGGATCTCCGGGCCGGTGATCAGGATCCCCATCTGGGCCCCGCGCCCCGTGCCCACCAGCAGGGCCGTCGGCGTCGCCAGGCCGAGCGCGCAGGGGCAGGCGATGATCAGCACGGCGACGGCGGCGGTGAACGCGAAGGTCGGGCCCGCGCCATTGGCCAGCCAGAAGCCGAGCGTCGCCGCCGAGAGGGCGATCACGACCGGCACGAAGACGGCCGAGATGCGGTCGGCCAGCCGCTGGACGGGCGCCTTGCCCGACTGCGCGCGCGTCACCAGCCGCCCGATCTGCGCGAGGGCGGTGTCGGCGCCGACACGGGTGGCCCGCACCACGAGCCGTCCGCCGGCGTTGATCGTCGCCCCCGCCACCGTGTCGCCGGGGCCCACCTCCACCGGCACGCTCTCGCCCGTCAGCAGCGACGCGTCGACCGCCGACGAGCCCTCCTCGACGATCCCGTCCGTGGCGATCCGCTCGCCCGGGCGCACGACGAAGCGGTCGCCGGGGCCGAGCGCCTCCACCGGCACCCGGCGCTCCTCCCCGCCGGGGCCGAGCACCGACGCCTCCTTGGCGCCGAGCTCGAGCAGCGCGCGCAGCGCCGTCCCCGCCCGCCGCTTGGCCCGCGTCTCGAAGTAGCGGCCGGCGAGGAGGAAGGTCGTCACGACCGCCGCCACCTCGAGGTAGATGTGATCGGCGGCGGCGCCGGGGTCGACGACCAGGTCGAAGCCCATCCGCATACCCGGATCGCCGGCGCCCAGCAGGAAGAGGGCGACCAGCGACCACCCCCAGGCGGCGAGCGTGCCCACCGAGATCAGCGTGTCCATGGTCGCGGCGCCGTGGCGCAGGTTGACCCAGGCGGCGCGGTGGAAGGGCCAGGCCCCCCACAGCACGACCGGCGTGGCCAGCTGCAGCGCCAGCCACTGCCAGTTGTCGAACTGCAGTGCGGGCACCATCGACATCGCCAGCACGGGCGCCGAGAGGGCGGCCGAGGCGATCAGCCGGCGCCGCAGCGGCGCGGACGGATCGATCTCGGCCGCCGCGTCGTCCGCCGCGCCGGCCGCCGCCGGCAGCTGCGCGCCGTAGCCGGCCGCCTCGACGGCCTCGACGAGGCCCTCGGGCGCCACGCGGGAGGGGTCGAAGTCGACCGTCGCGGTCTCGGTGGCGTAGTTCACCGTGGCCGCGACCCCCTCGAGGCGGTTGAGCCGCTTCTCCACTCGGGCCGCGCACGAGGCGCAGGTCATGCCCGTGATCGGCAGCTCCACGTGTTCCGGGCCGGTCTGCGTCGGGGCGGTCACGGGGCGTGTTCCGGGTCGTCGTGGACCGTTCCCGGCGCCGTCTCGGTGGTGCCGGTCCCGGGGGGCGACGGGGCGGCGGTTGGCGCGTGCGTGCGCGCGGGCTCGTCCTGGCGCAGCGGATCGACCGACGCGCCCGCGAGCGCACCGGCGCCGAAGCTCGCCCCGAGGACGACGACGAACGCCGCGATCCTCGTGCGCGTGGTCATGGCGTCAGCTGGTATCCCGCCTCGGCCACGGCCGCCGCGACCGCGTCGTCGTCGACCCCGGTGCCCCGCACCACCAGGCGCCCCGTCTCCAGGTCGACGTCGACGCCCGTGACGCCCTGGAGCGCCCCCACCTTGCCCGCACGTCATGCCGGTCACGCCGTACACCGTCTCGGTCTGCTGGGACACGCTCGCCTCCTCAGGCCCGTGGCCGGCTCTCGCCGGACGGGTTTACATACTCCCCCAGTGTATGCCACGATCCCATCGATGACACAACCCCACCAGGAACACGACGCGCAGGGCCCGGGATACTCCGCCGCGGGATCGACCGCCGCCGTCCTCACGCGCCTGAAGCGCATCGAGGGCCAGGTGCGGGGCATCGCCGGCATGGTGGAGGACGAGCGCTACTGCATCGACGTGCTGCAGCAGATCTCCGCCGCCCAGGCGGCCCTCGACAAGGTCGCGCTCGCCCTCGTGGACGATCACACCCGGCACTGCGTGCTCGGTGCGGCGCCCGAGAACCAGGAGGCGATGCGGGCGGAGCTGATGACGGCCCTGACCCGGCTGATGGGCCGCCGCTGAGGCGTCAGGGGGGTGTGGCGCCGCCCGCGTCGAGCAGGGCCCCGAGCCGCTCGAGGTCCTTCGGCAGCTGACGGGCGACGATCGGCTCCAGGGCGCCCTCCATGACGCGGCGCAGCCCCTTCAGGTGGAGCTCCACGACGACGTGCACCCGGGTGGATCCCTCACCCTCGGGCTCCGTGCGCACGGTGATGCGCCCCGCGCCGCCGTCGGCCGTGCCGGACTCCTCCCAGAGGCGATCCGGCTCGAACCCGACCACCTCGACGGCGACGGTGCCGACGCCCCTGCTCTGCTCGCGCCACCGGGTGCCGAGCCCGGCGGGGCCCGGCGTCAGGACCTCGACGTCCGAGGTGTTCTCCTGCCAGAGCGGTCGGCTCGGCGGGTCGGACACGACCGCGAAGACGCGATCAACGGGATGCGCGATGACGCGCTCGGCCTCGACCCTCACGCGACGATCCTAGGGCGCGCGCGGCGCGCGCGTCAGGCGGTCGCCATCTCCGCGCCCTCGCGGCCGACGACCCGGTCGCGCCCGAGCGACTTGGCCCGGTACAGGGCGGCGTCGGCGTGTCGGTAGAGCGCTGCGGCGTCGCCCTCCTCGCCGAGCGCGCAGACGCCGGCCGACAGGGTGACGGCGATACCGTCGGGTCCGGGAGCCAGCGCGATCGCCCGGCGCGCGCGCTCGGCCGCGCGGACGGCCTCGGCGGCGTCGGCCTCCGGCAGCAGCCAGGCGAACTCCTCGCCCCCGACGCGTGCGACCAGCTCGCCGAGGCGGGCCCGGCGCGACAGCTCGCCGGCGACGCGGATCAGCACGGCGTCGCCGGCCGCGTGACCGTGCACGTCGTTGATGTCCTTGAAGTGGTCGAGGTCGAGGATGACCAGCGAGAGGTCGCGGCCGTGGCGGCGGGCGCGCTCCACCTCGGCGGTCAGGCGGTCGTCGAACTCCCGGCGGTTGGCGAGCCCGGTGAGGTGGTCGGTGATCGCCTCGGTCCGCCGCCGGGCCAGCAGGTGCAGGTTCTCGCGGAAGGTGAAGCCCGCGCGCACCAGGATCATCGCGATCGTCGCGGCCGCGAGCAGGATCACGCCGGTCGGGAGCGCGAAGAAGTGGTCGAACACCAGCATCGCCGTGGCGATCACCGCACACACGCCGGGGGTCAGCAGCATGCCCCAGCGCTCGATGTCGACGGGCACGGGCTCCTGCGCCGGCTGCCACGCGGCGAAGGCCAGCAGCAGCGCGCCGGCGGGGAAGAGGGCGTCGAGCGCCGTGCCGTCCACCAGATCGCTCGTCGCGCTGAGGTAGATCAGCATGCCGTCAGCGATTGCGGCCGCGGCGAGGCCGGCCCCGAGCAGGCTCCATGTGCGGTCGGGCCGCCAGCCGCTGAGGGTGAACACGGCGGCGACGAGGCCGAGCAGCATGGCGTCCCCGAGCGGGAAGGCGAGCAGCGTGCCGAGCGCGGTCGCGCCCCCGGCGGGCGCGCTGAGCACCGGGTCCCAGAGCGCGCCGATGCAGGCTGCCGACACCGTCAGTGCGGCGATGGCCCCGTCCACCAGCAGGGTGGGGTGGACCCGGGAGAACTGGTTGCGGGCGAGCAGGATCAGCGCCGCGCCGCTGAGTGGGTAGAACGACAGCCACAGGCCGTCGCTCAGCGACGGCAGGGGCGGGATCTCGGTCTCGTCGAAGGCGAGCGCGTAGTAGAGGTCGCCCGCCGCCCAGGCCGCCAGCCCGATGCCCAGCAGCAGCCACGCGAGGCGTCCCGGCCCGCGCCGCAGAGGGCGCGCCAGGCAGATCGCCGCGCTCGCGATCACGAGCGCGTCGGCGAGGCGCTCGGCCGGGACGGCGCGCAGGGGGCCGTCGGCCACGCCGAGCCCGATCTGCGCCGTCGCCGCGGCATAGACGGCCCAGAGGGCCGCGAGCGCCCCCCAGCCGGTGCGGGCCAGCGCCCGACCGGATGTCACCAGCCGGCCCCCCGCGACAGGACGATGCGGCTCGTGCGCACGAGGCGGGTGCCGTCGGGCCGGCGCACCGTGGTCACCGCGCGGGCGGTGAGCCGGGGGCGGCTCGCGATGCGCGCACGCCCGGCCCGGTTCAGGCGCACCGAGACGGTCGCACGACGGCCGGAGGGGACGGAGAAGGGGCGCTTGCCGAGCTTGATGCGGCGGCCTCCGCGGGTGATCTCGACCCGCTGATGGGCGGTCGCGCGGCCTGCGACCGGCGCGGCGATGTCGATCACGAGCGTGCCGCGGCAGGCGGTCGTCGCAGTCGCGGGGCAGGTGAGTGCGACCGCCGCCACCCCGTCCTTCGAGACGGTGGCGAGCGGGCTGACCGCGGCGGCCGGCGGGCGCGCCGCCGGGGGATCGGCGGGCGTCGCGTCCGCCGGAGGTGACGCGGGGGCGGACGGCGCCGGGTGCGTCGCAGGGGGCCCTGCCGACTCGGTCACGCGCAGGGAGAGGTCGTCGAGGAAGCCCTGGTTGTCGGCGCCGGTGACCCGCGTCATCGCCATCGTCACGCGGATCGCCCGCGTGCCGGCCGGGATGTCGCCGGTGGCCGCACGCCGCAGCAGCGTGGTGAGGTTGTGGCGCTCCGCGCCGGTCACCGGACCGATGGTGAGCGGCGCGCCGAGCGGCTGGGCGGCGCCGTCGAGGTGGATGGCGGCGAGGGAGGCGTGGTCGCCCTGGGCGAGGAAGCCCCCGATCAGGGCCGACAGGGTGGCGTCGGCCCGGCCGGCGTCGATCGCTGTCGCGTACGCGCTGACGTCGACCGTCTGCTCGGCTGCCGATGAGGCGGAGGCCGGGCCCCCGATGAAGAGGTTGGTGCCGCCACCGAGCCGGCCGGCGTCGACGAAGGTCGGAAAGCCGGGCGTTCCGTAGCGCACGACGGTCGGCTGCCCGGAGACGCGCGTCCAGCCCGGGAAGGTCGGGGCGGCGGCCGAGTCGCCCGCGGCGCCCGGGCCCTCGCCGCCGGGGTTCGCCAGGAGGTTTCCCGCGCCGGGCGACGGCCCGCCGCCGAGCAGCGCGACCAGGGTGCTCGAGTCGTAGCCGGCCACGACGACGTCGGCGTTGCCGTCCTCGTCGAGATCGGCGATCGCCGGCGGGCCCGTGCCGGCGCCCACGCCGCCGATCGCCGAGCGCGGCGCGAAGTCACCGGTCCCGTCGCCGAGGAACACCGAGATGGTGTCCCCCGCGGAGTCGGAGGCGATCAGATCGACGCGGCCGTCGGAGTCGGCGTCGGTGGCCGCGACGCCGTGGGGTCCGTCGCCGGTCACCAGGGACCTCACGACGGCGAAGCCGCCGTCCCCGTCGCCCCGGAGCACCGAGAGCGTGTCCGAGCCATAGTCGGAGCTGACCAGGTCTGGTCGCCGTCGCCGTCCAGGTCGGCGAGGGCCAGGGCCCGCGGCTCGAGCCCGACTCCCGTCGAGACAGGAGCGGCGAAGCCGCCGGTGCCGTCTCCGATCAGGACGGAGACCGTGTCTCCGAAGGCGTCGGCGGTCGCCGCATCGAGCACCTCGTCTGCGTTGAAATCGCCGACGACGATGGCGAACGGGCCGCTCCCGGTCGCCCAGGTGGATCCCGTGGCGAAGCCGCCGAGGCCCGTGCCACGGCGGACCGTGACGGTCCCGGCGCCGTAGTCGGCGGTCAGCAGATCCTGGTGCCGGTCGCCGTCCAGGTCGGCGAGCGCCACCGAGATCGGGATGTCGCCCACGGCATGGGTCATGGCGGTCCCGAAGCTCCCCGTTCCGTCGCCGAGGAGGACGGAGACGGTGTCGGCGCCGATATCGCCCGAGACGAGGTCCTGGTGCCCGTCCTCGTTCAGATCGCCGACCGCCAGGGGATAGGGCGCGCTGCCCGTCGGGACCGTCGACGGGCTCGCCAGTTCACCGCTCCCGTCGCCCATCGTCACCGACACCGTGTCGTTCAGGCCGTTGGCGACCGCGAGATCCTGATGGCCGTCGCCGTCGAGATCGGCCACCACGGGCGCGTACGGCCCGGGGCCGACGGCGATCTCGCCGCCACCTCCGGGCACGGGCGCGAAGGTCCCGTCACCGGCGATCGCCGGGGCCGCCAGGGCGAGGGTCGTGGCAGCACCGGCCAGCAGCAGCGCGCCGCGCCGTCGCCTGCGAACCCCGCGCCGCGTCATCTGGCCCCTTCCGTACGTCGCCCGGTCCGGCGGACCGGCGCCGCCGCGCGGGCGCCCATCCGCCCTCAGCTCTCATCGGCCTCGCCATGGGGGCGGTCGACGAGACCGCGAGGTTCCTCGCCTACCGGCGCGCCCCCCTTCCGGCGTGGGCCGCCGAGAGGTCGAGTGCGATCGCGAGGACCAGCAGGCCGGTCCAGAGGTTCACGGGTTCGAGCTCGAGCGGTTCCCGGCCGCCGATGCGGTCGGCGATGAACCAGACGACGAGCCAGACCAGCGTCATGGCGGTGCCTCCCCGGCCCGGTCCGGGCCGACTCGTGTGGGTGTGCGGTCCGAGCCTCCCCCCGCGCCGTCGGAACGGCAATCGGGCGCGTGCCCCATGCGCGACGGCGCATCACGGAGCGTCGCGGCGGAGAAGCCGCAGCGACGGCGCGCAGCGCTCACCCGGGCTGGGCCCGACGCCGATACCCCAGTGATGCAGAGAAGCCTCGTGACCGGCCTGCCCCGGCTTCCCCGTGCCGCGGTCACCGCCTACTGGGTGGCGGTGTTGCTCGGACTCGCCGTCTACGGTGTGCACCTAACCGTGGGGTTCGGGACGGGGGCCGAGGCGTCGTCCTTCTTCGACGACTGGCTCTACTCGGCCATCGGCGTGTCGGGCGCGCTGCTCGTGCTCGCTCGTGTCGCGCTGGTGAGGCAGGAGCGCCTGGCCTGGACGCTCATCGGTCTCGCCGTGCTGTCGTGGGCGACCGCGGACATCATCTGGTGGCAGGCGTTCTCCACCGCCGACGAGATCCCCTATCCGTCGGTCGCCGACGCGCTCTACATCCTCTTCTTCCCCCTCGTCTATGCGGGGCTGATCGTGCTCCTGCGCGCCCGGGTGCGCCGATTCCACGCGAGCATGTGGCTCGACGGGATCGCGGCCGCGTTGATCATCGCCGGTGTCGGAGGGGCCGTCCTCCTGCCTCCGATCCTCGACTCGAGCGAAGGAGCGAGCGCCGTCGCCATCGCGACCAATCTCGCCTACCCCCTGGGCGACCTCCTGGTGCTGGGTGTCGCGGTGGCGCTGGCCGGGCTGCTCGGCTGGAGGCCGGGCCCAGCGATCGGCCTCCTCATCACGGGCTGCCTCGCCTTCACGTTCGCCGACGGCGTCTACCTCTTCCAGGTCGCCGGCGACGGCTACGTCGAGGGTGGCGTGCTGGACTTCATCTGGCCCCTCGGGATCACCTGCATCAGCCTCGCCGCCTGGCAGCCGCTGTCGCTGGCCCGCTCGGCGCGGCTCGAGGGCCGTCGCGTGATGCTCCTTCCGAGCCTGGTGGTGGTCACGGCGATCTCGCTCCTGGTCTTCGACCACTACGTACCGCGCGGCGGCTTCGCGGTCTGGCTGGCGGCCGGGGCGCTGCTGGTCTGCATGGGCCGCGCCGGGCTGACCTTCCGCGAGAACATCACCCAGGCGGGGACCGACGCCCTCACCGGCCTTCCGAACCGGCTGCTCTTCGGCGACCGCGCCGAGCAGGCCGTGCTGCGGGCGCGCCGGCACGGCGCGCGGGCCGCGATCATGATCATCGACCTCGACCGGTTCAAGGAGGTCAACGACACCCTCGGCCACGCGTCCGGAGATGTGATGTTGCTCGAGATCGCGCGCCGGCTCCGCGCGACGCTGCGCGAGAGCGACACCGTCGCCCGCCTCGGCGGCGACGAGTTCGCCGTCCTCCTGCCCGGTGTCCAGGGCGCCGAGGGTGCCGAACGCGTGGCGGCCGCGCTGAGCGAGGAGATCGCCCGGCCCGTCATGGTCGACGGCCTGTCGCTCGACACCGAGGCCAGCATCGGGATCGCCTTGTTCCCGGATCACGGGGCCGACGTCGCGGAGTTGCTCCAGCGGGCGGACGTCGCGATGTACACGGCCAAGGCCGAGTCGCTCCCCTTCGCGTTCTACGGCAGAGAGCAGGACGAGCACAGCCCCGAGCGCCTCACGCTGGTCACCGACCTGCGCCGGGCCATGGAACAGGACGAGCTCGTGCTCCACTACCAGCCGAAGGTGGACCTCGAGACCGGCGCTCTGGCGGGCATCGAGGCCCTCGTGCGGTGGCAGCACCCGGACCGCGGCCTGCTCGGACCGGGCGACTTCGTCCCGGTCGCCGAACAGACGGCCCTGATCCGGCCCCTGACCCTCCACGTCATCGACCGCGCTCTCGAGCAGTGCGCCCGTTGGAGCGCCGAGGCGCGGGACCTGCGCGTCTCCGTCAACGTCTCCGCGCGGAATCTGCTGGACGTCCACTTCGCCGACGGCGTGGCGGAGGCTCTCGAGCGCTGGGGCATCAGAGCCGGACGGCTCGAGCTCGAGATCACCGAGACGGCGCTCATGGCGAACCCCTCCCGGGCGCTCGAGGTGCTGCGCGGACTCGACGCGCTGGGCGTGGCGCTGTCGATCGACGATTTCGGTGCCGGCTACACGTCGCTGAACTACCTCAAGACCCTCCCCGTCGGGGTGCTCAAGATCGATCGGTCGTTCGTCGGCAACATGGCCACCGATCCCGCCGACGCGATGATCGTCCGCTCGACGATCGACCTCGCCCGCAACCTCGGCCTCCGGGTCGTGGCGGAGGGGATCGAGGACGCGGCGACCTACGAGGCGCTGAAGGGGCTCGGCTGCGCGCTCGGGCAGGGGTTCCACATCGCCCGCCCGATGGCGGCGGACGCCCTCCAGGAGTGGCTGCGGGAGCGCTGCGACCCCGGCTCGCCGCGCGACGGGAGCAGGGCGGTGGCACGGCCGGCGCGCTGAGCGCCGGCCGCCCTCCGGTCAGCGCCGCCGCACCACCAAGGCCCGGGTGCCGTCGCCGCTGCGGACCCCGTCGCCGGCCCACTGGGCGACGAAGGTCGTCGTCCGCTTGATCCGGATCGTCGTGCTGAACGAGCCGTTCGAGGCGACCGTGAGAACGCGCGGCGCGAAGGCCGAGGCGTGCAGCGTCACCTGCTCGCCGCCCGTGGCGCCCGCCAGGCGCCCGGTCACCGTGATCGTCGCCGGACGGCGGATGGTCCTGCGCGAGGCCTTCAGGGTCAGCACGCTCGCGACCGCGGTGCGGCCCCCGGTCGCGGTCGTGAAGATGCGCCCCTGCCCGGCCAGGGCCCACGCCCGTCCGGCGACGGCGTCGAGGGCGCCGACCGGCTCACGGCCCACCAGCTCAGGGGTCCAGGACAGGCCGCCGTCGGCCGTGTGGAGCACCACCCCCTGGCCCCCGGACGTCGAGGCGGTGGCCCTCAGGGTCACGAAGGCCTGCGACGGCCCGGCCGCTGCGATGCCGGCGACCGTGCGGAGGGCGACGCCCAGCGCGGGGGTGACCTCGACCCAGCGCGTCCCGGCGGTGCTCGTGCGATAGAGGCGCGAGCCGGTGGTGGCGATCCAGCATGTGCGCGGGGCGATGCAGTCGGCGTGGGCGATCGTGGGTGTCCGCCTGCCGACGCGCGGCAGCCGCGCCTGCGTCCACGTCGCGCCTGCGTCGGTGGTCACCAGCAGGCCGGCGCGGCCGACGATGAACGCCCGCCGTCCGCTCCCGACGGCGTCGATGATGCCCCGCCGGATGACCGCGGTCCGGCGCAGGACCGGCGAGCGGACCAGCGAGAGCGTGTCCCCGCCGTCCACCGAGCGCGCCACGCCGTCGGCCGTCACCAGCAGCACGCGCCCCGCTCCGAGCGTGACGATGTCCTGGAGCGCGCCCGCGGCGGGGCTGGGGTCGAGTATCTGCCAGCTCGCGCCGCCGTTGGTCGTGCGGCGCAGCGTGCCGCCGTCGTCCTGCACGTATCCGGTGAGCGGGTCCGCGAACGTCGCGCGCGCGATCGAGCGCGCCGTCGGGATGCCGACCGACTTCCAGGTGTCCCCGCCGTCGGAGGTGAGCGACACCGCCGCCGGGCCCGTCGCGTAGGCGAATCCGCCGGCACCCGCGCCGATGGCGCCGATCTGGCCGGTGATCGCACTGCTGCTCGTACGCCACGTGACCCCGCCGTCGTCCGACAGCACGGTGACCCCGCCGTCGCCGGCCGCGACCGCGCGCGTTGCCGACGCGAAGGCGATCGCCCTGATCGGGCTGGCCGACGCCGTCACCTGGGTGTAGGTGGCGCCCCCATCGGGGGTGCGGATGATGTTCGCGCCGGAGGCGGTGGTGAACAGGCACAGGTTCTCGTCGGCGCACCGGACGCGCCGCAGGTCGCCGCCGGGGGCGGTGGGGACCGGCACCCAGTTGGCGCCGCCGTCGGTCGTCCGGAGGACTGTTCCGCCGTCGCCCACGGCGTATCCCACCGTCGCCGAGGCGAAGGTCAGTGACCGCAGCACGCGGGGGACCACGGCGACGAGCGTCCACGACGCGCCCGCGTCGACGGTGCGGTAGACCGCGTTCGTGCTCGTGGCGAACGCGGTCGTGGGGGAGACCGCCACGAGATCGGTCGGCGAGCCCGGGATGGGCGTGCGCCGGGACAGGCTGACGCCGCCGTCGCCGGTGCCGAGGATCACGCCCGACGCGAACAGGATCAGCCCGTTCGAGGCGTCGGAGAACGCGACCGCGAGGACGGTGCTGCCACAGCCGGTGTCCCCTCCGCCCACGTCGATCGTGCCGAGCGTCGCCCCGGAGTCGCCTGAGCGCCGGACCGCGCACACGCCGCTGGTCACGAAGCCCGTCGCGCCGACGGTCTCGACGCGCGTCAGGTCCTGAACCGTCGCCGAGGGTAGCCCGGTCCAGGTGGATCCGGAGTCGGTCGAGCGCAGCAGCGTCCCGAAGCCGCCCACGGCGTATCCGGTGGATCCGGCGAAGGCGAGGTCGGCGATGTCCTCCCCCTGGGGCGACGGGTTCGACCACGACCAGCCGGAGTGGCCGGTGGAGACGGTGGCGCCGGCGACCGCGGGGGTGGCCCCCGCGAGGGCCGCGGCCACCGCGACCGTGAGGACTCGGGAACCGCGGGCGCGTGACATCACGTCATCTCCGGGAGAAGTGGGGGCTCTGCACCCACCCTATCCCCGCAGGGGGATCCCGTCGTCCTCAGGCGGGTTCGAGCTCCCCGGAGCCGGCCAGCATCGCCCCGTAGCGCCCGCCGGCCAGGACGAGCTCGTCGTGCGAGCCACGCTCCACGACGCGGCCGCTCTCGAGCACCACGATCTGGTGGAGAGGCGGTGGGCGATCGCGATCACCGTACGCCCCTCCGAGAGGCGCTCCAGCGCGATCTGCACCGCGCGCTCGGTCTCGGTGTCGAGGGCGCTCGTCGCCTCGTCGAGCACGAGGATCGGCGGGTTGCGCAGCACCGTGCGGGCGATCGCCATCCGCTGCTTCTCGCCGCCCGAGAAGCGGTACCCGCGCTCACCGACGACCGTCTCGTAGCCCTCGGGGAGGCTCGCGATGACGTGGTGGATCTGCGCCGCCCGGGCCGCGGTCTCGACCTCCTCGTCGGTGGCCTCGGGGCGTGCGAAGCGGATGTTCTCCCGAACGGTCGCGTGCACCAGGTAGGTCTCCTGCGACACCACCCCGACCGCGTCGGCGAGCGACTCGAAGGAGAGGTTGCGCACGTCCACGCCGTCGATCGTCACCCGGCCGGAGTCGGCGTCGTAGAGGCGGGCGACCAGGTAGCCGAGCGTCGTCTTGCCCGATCCGGTCTCGCCCACGATCGCCGTCGTGGTGCCGGCGGGCACGGTCAGCGAGACGTGGTCGAG
>LNEQ01000207.1 GCA_001464995.1 Actinobacteria bacterium Ga0077541 | reverse complement strand
GGATCCGATGAAGATCAGCCCGGCGCGACTGGCGATGCTGCTGGGGGCCTGGTCGGCCCCGGGCGGGGTCCTCTACGCGGCGCTCGCCTCGGCGCTGAGGGAGGCGATCGCGCGTGGCGAACTGCCGGCCGGTACCGTCCTGCCGCCCGAACGCGAGCTGGCCCAGCGCCTGCACGTGAGCCGCACGACCGTGGTCGGCGCCTACCGGGCCCTGAAGGACGAGGGCCTGCTGGACAGCCGGCAGGGGAGGGGGACCTGGGTGCTCGGCCCGACCCCGCCGACCGGCGACGGCGACCTCGCCTTCTCGGGCGAGCTGTACGGCGACCTGATGGGCG
>LNEQ01000206.1 GCA_001464995.1 Actinobacteria bacterium Ga0077541 | reverse complement strand
GAGCTGCGCGAGCGCGTCGCCGCGATGTACAGCGCGCAGGGGCTGCCGACGCGCTCCGACGAGGTGCTCGTCACCACGGGCGCCCAGCAGGCGATCGGGCTCGTCACGACGCTGCTCGGCGAGGCCGGGCAGGCGGTGCTGGTGGAGGAGGTCACCTACCCGGGGGCCCTCGACTTCGCACGGGGTGCGGGGATGCGCCCGGTGGGCGTGCCCCTCGACGCGGGCGGCGTGGTGGTGGACGCGCTGGAGGACCTGATGGAGCGCGTGCGGCCGCGCTTCGCCTACCTGGTGCCGGTGCACCACAACCCGACGGGCTCGGTGCTCTCGGAGTCGCGCAGCCGCCGCGTCGCCGAGCTGTCGGCCCGCTACCGCGTTCCGGTGGTCGAGGACCTCGCCCTGCGCGACCTGCCGATGTCCGGCCGGCCGCTGCCGGCCCCGATCGCCGCCCACGACCCGGATGCCCTCGTGATCACGATCGGCTCGATGAGCAAGGTGTTCTGGGCGGGCCTGCGCATCGGCTGGATCCGCGCCCCCCGGCCGATCGTCGAGCGTCTCGCCCGGCTGAAGATCGTCAACGACATCGGCTCGGGGCTCCTCTCGCAGGCGATCGCGGCGGCGGCGCTGCCGCGGCTGGGAGATGCGACCGCCGAGCGCCGCGACGCCCTGGTCGCCGGTCACGCCACCCTGTCGGCCGCCCTCGCGGGCCGGCTGCCCGAGTGGACCTGGGAGGCGCCCACCGGCGGATGCGTGCTGTGGGTGCGCATCCCCCGCGGCGACGCGCGCGAGTTCACCCAGGTGGCCCAGCGCTGCGGCGTGAGCATCGTGCCGGGTCAGGTGCTGTCGGCCGACGGCGGTCACGCCGACCGGCTGCGGCTGCCCTTCGTCGCCGAGGCGGCCGTGCTCGAGGAGGCGGTGCGGCGCCTGGAGCGGGCCTGGGGCCTCTACTCCGGCGGCGCCGTGGCGGCGGAGGCGCCCGCGACCGTCATCGTCTGAGCGGACGCCGCGGCACGGCCTCCGCTATCCACCGGCCCCACAGGGTCGGACGTGAGCACCCACCCTGCGCCGCATGAGGATGTGGTCGATGCCGGCCTCCACCCAGACCTCGCCCTCGGCGGCGTAGCCGGCCCGCTCGTAGAAGCCTCGGACGGGCACCTGGGCGTGCAGCTCCACCTCGCGCGCGCCCGACTCGGCGGCCGCCTCGTGCGCGCAGGCGAGCAGCAGCGCGCCGAGCCCCTCGCCCCGGCGCGCGCGGGCCACGGCCATCCGGCCGAGCCGGATCACGTCCCCGGAGCCGAGCAGGCGGCAGGTGCCGATCACCGCGCCCGCGTCGTCGACCACCAGGTGCAGCGCGCCCGCGTCCTCGGCGTCGCGCTCCAGCTCCGCCGGAACGCCCTGCTCCTCGCAGAAGACGGCGTGGCGCAGCGCCCAGACCGCCGGCATCTCGCCCGGACGGGCCCGGCGGGCCAGCGGGGTGGAGCCGCCGGCGGTCACCGCGCGACCACCCGCACGACCCGGGCGCCGACGGCGCGCGCCTCGGCGAGCCCGACCCCCGACGCGTCGTGGGTGGCGAGCACGGCGATCACCGGTCCCCGCGGCGTGTAGACGATCCCCGCGCCGAGGCGGGAGGAGTTGATCCAGCCGTTCTTCTGCGCGATCGGGGCGCCCCCCGCGCCGCCGGCCAGGAGGCTCCTGTTGCCTGCCCGCTGCTCCGAGGCCAGCAGCCACCCGAGCATCAGGCGCGACTGGTGCGCGGTGAGGCCGGTGCCGGCCCGGGCGCCGGGGGCGCCGACGGCCGAGGCGTGCACGGCGTAGAGCATCCGTGCCAGGTCGCGGGCGGTGGTGACCCGGCGCGAGACGGCGGGCGGGCCTCCGCCCGCGCTCGCGCCCGGCAACGCCGGCTGGAGGTCGGTGCCGACGATGTACTCGCCGGGGAAGGTGCTGGAGCGTGCGTCCAGCCGCCGCAGGCCGTCGGTGGCCGTGGCGAGGCCGAGCCGGCGCAGGATGCGGTTGGCGCCCAGGTTGCTCGACCAGGCGCCGATCGCCCGCAGGTCGTGGGCGTAGGCCGATGTGCCGGGGCTCGGGCCCAGCCGCGCGAGCGCGCCCGCCATCAGCCCGAGCTTGACCGTCGAGGCGGCCGGGTAGGCGGCGCCCGCGTTCACGCCGGCCGTCTCGCCCGTGGCGAGGTCCTGTACCCAGGCGGCGCGGAAGCGGGGGCCGGTCGAGAGCGCACGGGTGAGCGCCGCCGACAGCGACGGGCTGGTGCGCGACCCGGGGGCGGCGGCGACGGCGCTGCGCGGCAGCAGATGCGCCCGGCGGGCGCGGGCCACGCCGCCAGCGCGTCCGGCGGCCGTGAAGCGGACCTCCACATCGTGGGCGCCGGGGGGCGCGGCGACGGTGAACCGGACGCGTCCGCCCGTCACCGCGGCGCGCCCCGTCACGGCGCCGTCGACCACCAGCCGCGCCGCGTCCGCCCCGCGCGGCGCGCGCGCCACCACGACGCCGAAGAACGCCTCGCCGTCGGACGGGCTCATCGCCGGCCGGGCGGCGGCGGTGCCGCGCCCCGCGCCCCGGCAGGCGGGGGACGCGGCGCGGACCAGGGCGCGGGCGCGGACGGCGGCCCGGGCTCCGGCGGCGACATCGGCGGGGCTCGGGCGGTCCACGCCCTCCATCTGCAGTACGCGGCCCGACGCGTAGCGGGTGAGTCCGGTGAGCAGGGCACGGCAGGGGCGGCTCACGGGGGCGCTGCGGCGCAACGCCTCCTGCAGGTCGCGGGCGGCGTCGTAGGCCGACTGCACACCCTCCGGTCCCGACGCCCGCTGCGCCGCGAGCTCGGCCGCGGGATACCCGGAGAGCAGCGCGGACACCAGCGCGGCGTCGCCGGCGGCCGCGATTCCCGGAAGCGCTCCCGCCGACACGCAGCCGACCAGCGCCGCCAGGGCGCGCACGGGGCGCCTCAGGGCCGCTCCGCCTCTCGTGCGGCGCGCACGCGCGCCGGTGCGCGGACCTCCCAGGCGCCCGTCAGCAGCTCGCCGAGGCGGGCGGCGTCGATCGCGTCCAGCCGCACCAGCACCAGCGGGTGGCCGTCGTAGTGGGGCGTGGTGAAGAAGGCCTCCGGCTCGGAGAGGATGAACGACTCCTTGTCCTCCTCGCCCGCGCACCAGAGGACCAGCGAGGAACCATCCTGATGCAGGCGCGCGAAAAGACGGTCCTTCACCCGGAACCCGGGCGTGCCGTAGCTCGGCCGCTCGGCCGTCTCGGGCAGCTCCAGCGCCAGGCGGCGCACGTCGTCGGCGGTGGCCATCGCCGCCGATCGTGCCACCGCCCCGCGGCGCGGGCAATGCGCCGGGGGTCGAGCGGCCCGCTCAGCCCCGTCGCAGCAGCAGGAACAGGCTGATCACCAGCAGGCCGACGGCGATCAGGCGCTCGGGGGTCCACGGGATGCTCGGCACGCCGAGCCATCCGTAGCGGTCGATCAGCGTCGCTGCGGCGACCTGGCCGGCGATCACCGCGATGAAGGTCGTCGTCACGCCGACGCGGGGCGCGGCCAGCAGCGTCGCCACCACGAAGAACGCGCCGCAGGCGCCCCCGAGGTAGGCCCACCAGGGGCCGCTGCCGAGGCCCTCCAGCACGGCTCCTCCGTCGCCGACCACGATCACCGCTCCCAGCAGGATGACGATCCCCACGAGGAACGAGATCAGGCCGCTGCCCACCGGTGAGGCGAGACTCAATCTGAGCCGGGCGTTGATCGGGGCCTGCGCGGCGATGAGCGCGCCGCCCGCCAGGGGCAGCAGCGCGTAGAGGACGCGGGTCACGGGAGACCTCCGGGAGGGTCGAGGCGGGCGCCGAGACTAGTGCTCGCGGCCGCCGCGTGGCCTCCCGGTCCCCACGTCAGTCGGCGCGTTCGCTCGAGCGCTCCTCGTCGGCCTCGCCGTAGACGGCGCGGTCGTCCTCGGCCTCCGGCCCGAAGGCGTCGCGGAGGATCCGGTCGGTGCCGTCGAGCGGTCCGTCGGAGGCGTTGTCGACGAGCTGGGCCTCGGCTTGCTCGAAGCCCTCCGACACGCCGCCGCCGGCCTCGATGACGGGGATCATGGCCGGATCGAGCGGTTCGTCCGACTGCGCTCCGTCGACCGTGCGGAAGGAGTCGTCGTCGAGCTCGCGGATCTCGAGGCCGAGCTCCTCCTCGAGATCGTCGGCGTCGAGCTCGGCGTAGGGGTCATCGGGTTCGGGTGTGATCCGGGTGCTCATGAGGGCTCCTCGTCCTCGTCGTCTGGACCGAGCATGCCCGCCCGGCCCGCCCGCCGCGTCCGGGGAAACCCCTGATGCGCGGACGGGCGCCCCGGGTGGCCGGTGCTAGCGTCGCGGCGTGGCGGACCTGCTGAACGAGGCGCGACTGGCCGATCAGGCGGGTGCCGCCCTCCCGGACCTCTTCGACGGCATCGCACGGGGCTGGATCGACGCGCTGCCCGGCGCGGCCGCTCGCATCCGGTCAGCCACCCCCGCCGAGCTGCCGGCGACCCTCCACGAGCTGCGGTCGGGTGCCGTCGCCGTGGGGTTGGCGGCGCTCCCGGCGGCCCTCGCCGCCGCCGAGCAGGCGGCCGAGGCGGGCCACCCGCCCGATCCTGCGGGTCTCGACCTGCTGCTCGTGCTCGCCGAACGCTCGGCGGACGCCCTCGGTTCCTGGTGGGACGCGACCTGACACCCCCGCTGGCCCGGTAGCGTTCGCCGCCCCCACCGGAGGCCCGACAATGGCGCTCAGATCCGTCACCCACGACGGGGTGCACCGCTTCGCACTGCACTGCGACTCCTGCGACCGGCCCATCGTCGACGCCGCCCAGGGGAGCACCGTGTGGCGCGACGCCGAGGGCACCGAGCAGGCGCTCACGGTCCACAAGGGCGACTGCCAGCGCGCGATCGCGGCGACCCTCGGCGTCGACGTGAACCGGCTCGGCTTCGACGAGCTGACCTACCTGCCGAGCCGCCTCGAGCAGGTCCTGCTGATCGACTCGGAGAAGGCCCGGGCGAGTGCGGCGTTCCTCGACCGCCTGAGGGCGATCCCCAGCAAGAAGACCTGACGGGCCTCAGCCGGTCGGCAGCAGGGCGAGGCCGACCGGCACGCGCGCCGAGAGCGTCCGCGCCTCGGGCACCAGCTCGCCGATCGCCTCCTCCATCTCGCCCGCGTCCATCGCCATGCTGTGGAGCACGATCTCCCGGCGGCGGGGCTCGTCGCCGCCCATCGGCGGCTCGCCGATGGCGAGGACCTCGCCGCAGCGCATCCCGGCGGCCCCGGCCAGGCCGGCGGCTCGTGCGAGGGCGTCGCGCACGGCCTCGTGCTCGAGCTCGCGCTCCACGGCCCGCCGGAGGCCGGCGCTGATCGCGAAGCCGGGTCGCGCCTCCGCCACGTCCGGGTGGGAACCGGCCGCGCCCATGATCGCCGCGGCGCGGTCGGCCGCGGCCTCGACCCGCAGCTCGCAGGCCCCCGAGTGCCCGCGGGCCACGGAACGGCTGACCACCCGTCCACGGGCGTCGGGCTCCTCGACGTGCTCGTGCTCGGTGACGGTGGTGACCCGCGCGTCCGAGACGGTCGCATCGGGCACGGCGGCGAGGGCCTCGCGCACGCGCGTGCGGCGCGCCACTCCGAGCGCGAGCGCCTCGGCGGGGGTCGGCAGCACGGGGGTGCGGATCGACACGGTGACGACGACCCGGTCCGGGACGACCTCGCGCTCGGCCTCGCCGACGACGTTCACCGTGGGCATGCGGGATGTCACCCGATCGAGTCTAGTGCCCCGATCCTCTATCTTCGGACCTCGTGGCAGGCATCGATCCGATCGCAGACCCCCGCGGCGCGCGCTGGGAGTCCCGCCTGCGGCGTCCGGTGCTCGGGGCCGCATGGCTCGCCATACCGACGGTGCTCCTCTACTTCTCCTCGCTCGAGGGGTGGGTGGCCCTCGTGGCGGTCACGATGGCGTGGTCGATCTGGCTGGTGTTCCTCGCCGAGGCGGTGATCATGCTCAGCCTCGTCCGCGATCGCCTGGGCTGGGCGCGCGGTCACGTGTTCGGGCTGCTCATCCTGCTGGTCACCTTCCCCCTGCTGACCAGCATCCTCGAGGGTCTGTTGGCGGCCCGCGCCCTCTCGAGCGTCCAGGGCCTGCGCGTGCTGCAGGTGCTCTATCTCGCGAAGGCGGCGAAGCTGATCAAGTCGGCGATGATCCTGCGCGCGAGCGGCGCCGCGCCCCGCAACCCCGCGCTGATCACGGCCGCGGCCCTCGTGGGGGCCGCGGCGCTGGTGGGCATCGGGGACCGCATCGTCTCCGGGGAGAAGCACGCGACCCCGTTCCACGGCACGCTCGACGTGATCCGCGACATGTCGGCCGCGAGCCTCGTCCTGACCGCCGCCGTCGCGCTGGCGACCGTGATCGTGGGGGGCGTCGTGCTGCGCCGCCGGAGTGCGTAGCCGGGCGTATGCAACCGCGAGGTTGAATAACGGCGGGCGCAGGGGTAGCCTCTTGATCAACCAAACGGTTGAACAAGGAGACGATGGATGCCCGCCGACGCGCTCTCGCAGGTCTTCTCGGCTCTCGCCGACCCGACCCGCCGGGACATCGTCGCCCGCCTCGCGGTCGCCGACGCGACCGTCACGGAGCTGGCCGAGCCCTACAGCGTGAGCGTCCAGGCGGTCTCCAAGCACCTGCGCGTGCTCGAGGGGGCGGGCCTCGTCTCCCGCAGCCGCGACGCCCAGCGCCGGCCGGTCCATCTGGAGGCGGAGGTGTTCGATCTCATGACCGCCTGGATCGAGCGCTACCGCCGGCGCGCGGAGGAGCGGTACCGCCGTCTCGACGCCGTGCTGGCCGAGATGCCCGACCCTCCCGGGCCGGTGGCCTCCCCCCGGCATCCGCCCCCCGATCCCGTCACCCCAGGAGGACAGCCATGACCCCCGCAGGCAGCAGCGCGCGCGAGACCACGATCGAGCTCGACGAGGAGGTCCCGCTCGTCCGCATCACACGCGAGTTCGACGCACCTCCGGCCAAGGTCTTCCGGGCGCACGTCGATCCCGATCTGGTCGTGCGCTGGCTCGGCCCGCGCGGGCTGGACATGCGGATCGATCACTACGACTGCCGCACCGGCGGCTCCTATCGCTACATCCACTCGGACGGCCACGGGGAGTACGCGTTCCACGGCAGCTTCCACGAGGTGCGCCCCGACGATGTGATCGTGCAGACATTCACCTACGAGGGCATGCCCGACGGTGTGTCGCTCGACCGGATGGTGTTCACCGATCTCGGAGACGGCCGCACGCGTCTCACATCCACCTCGCTCGTCGACTCCTTCGCCGACCGCGACGCCTTCGTCGCGAGCGGGATGGAGGTCGGCATCACCGAGGGTTATGAGCGACTCGACGAGGTCCTCGCGGACTGATCCGGCATCACGTCGGCCGACGGGCCGGCGCTCCTCGCCGCGTGACATGCGTTACGGCATGACCTGGTCGCGATGTCATGCGAATCGTGCTCATTCCGTCGTGCACCACATGGGCCAGGTCGTGCGCACCGCGTCGTCGGGCGCGCCGCACATGACGTGGTCCATGGATGCGGCATGCCATCGCTGACGCGCTCGGGCTACGGGTACGAGAGCGCCGGCAGGCGATCCGGCGGCGACGGGGCCCGCGCCCGCCGGTGGCCGGTGGTCCCCGAGGCGACCGCGCGTGCGGGCGCCCCTGCGGGCCCGGGTCCGCGTCGTCGCCCGCAGGCCGCGCGGAAAGGCGATCAACCCTCCATTCACTTTGGGAGGGTGTGATGCACCTGGATCGTGCGGGCCGCGGGAACCCCGTCACCATCGGCATCGCGGGCATTGAGACACGTTGAGGGTTGGGGGTGTTAACCCTCGATCAGTGATCGAGGGTCGGCCGCGTGATGTGTGTAAGTGATGTGCCCGATCACGCGAGGGCCGTTCGCGTCAGGCCGCCACGGACCGGTCGTTGCGCGGACGGCCATGGCGCCTGCTGCGTGCCTCCCGCCCGCTTCTCCACCTGCCGGGAGGGTCGTCTCACGCACCCGGCGGGCCGGCAGCCGTTGCACCGCTCAACGTGTGGCGTCGCGCCGTTGGGTCGACGTAGATGGTGTATGGCGCCCGCCACCGACCGTGGGACGCGCCGAGGTCATAGCTGATGCGATATGACGTGCCGGCGCCGGGCGCGTATCACCCGAAGGGCCCCGGGAAGTGTCAGACGCGAGCGGTGATCAGCGTGACATGATGCGGTATCACGGCGCGCCCGCGACACGGATCAGCGTCGGCGCACCACGATGCGCAGCGAGTCCGTGGTGCGCGCTCCGGAGTTGTCGGTCACGCGTACACGTATCGTCCGCACGCCCGCGGCGTAGGCGCGCCGCAGTCGCTCCCATCGCCGTCGGCGTCCCATTCGACACGTGTGACGCCGCCGTCGTGGTCGGTGGCGTACGCGAGATACGCGGAGCGGCGACCGGGCACCGGCCGCGGATCGGTGGCGATGATCTTCACGTCGGGTGGGATGTTGAGCGCGGGCGAGGCGAACGCCTGGCGGGCGGCGAAGCCCGTGAGCGTGAGGCGCGGCCGGCCCTGCGCGAAGGGCGCGCCGGTGCCGACCGGGCCGAAGCGGAATGCCCGGCCGGTGATCAGCGACACGCGGTAGAGGCTGGCGCCGGCCGCGCCGGCCGGGATGGCGACCATGTAGGCGACGTCGCCGACGCCGGGGACGGCCACGATGTCGAGGCCGCCGGCGTCGGCGATGTCCGTGCCGAGGGGCTTGGGATCGGAGAGCACGCCCGCGTCGGCCGGGTTCTGCACGAGCACCTGGTCGGTGCCGGAGTCGATCGCCACGAGGGTCGTCGCGGTCGGCCGGGTGGGGGAGAACCCCGACCCGGTGTGGCCGCTGGCGGTGATGCGGGGCGCCCCGGGGCTGAGCGAGGGCCCCGGGCTGCCGAGGGCGTACGAGCCGGTCGACAGGCTGATGCGGCCGTTCAGGCCGGTGGTGCTGGTGACGCGGAGCTCGTCGCGGACGGGGTCGACCTCGACGCCGAAGGCGGCGCCGAGGATGGGCGGAGACAGCGGCGGGCCCAGGGGGCGCGCCGCGCCGGTGTCCGGTTCGACCGAGTAGACGACGCTGTCGCTGCCCAGGCCGATCAGCTGCCCGGTGGACGGGCGGAAGTCGATCCCCACCAGCCCGG
>LNEQ01000205.1 GCA_001464995.1 Actinobacteria bacterium Ga0077541 | reverse complement strand
CAGGGCCGCAACCGGATCACCGTCGCCGTCCGCGATCGCGCGGGGAACGTCGCGCGCACCTCCACGGTGGTCAACGTGAACACCTCGGAGGAGTTCGGATCGGCCGACCTGGCCGCCGGGGCCCGTGGCGCCGACGTCGTCGCGCTGCAGGAGCGCCTGCGCGAGGCCAAGGTCTACCCGAAGAAGGCGAAGCTCTCGGGCGTGCTCGACCCGGTCACCGTGAAGTCGGTCGTTCGCTACCAGAAGCGCTACGAGCTGCCGCAGACCGGCGTCGTGGACGCGCGCACGCGCACCGCGATGGTCGGGCGGATCGTGGTCAACGTGGGACAGCGCAAGCTGCGCCTGATCCGCAACGGCCGCGTCTGGAAGACGTACCGCATCGCCGTCGGGGCGCCCGCCTATCCCACGCCCCTCGGCGACTTCGAGATCAACGACAAGCAGGTCGACCCGATCTGGTACCCGCCCGACTCCCCGTGGGCCGCCGAGCTCGACACGATCCCGGCCGGGCCGGGCAACCCGCTCGGCACGCGCTGGATCGGCACGACCGCGCCGGCGATCGGGATCCACGGCACCTACGCCGACTCCTCGATCGGCACCGCCGCCAGCCACGGCTGCATGCGGATGCACATCCCGGAGGTCGAGGAGCTCTTCGAGGAGGTCTCCGTCGGCATGAAGGTGTCCATCCGCGCATGAGCGACGGCGGGGTCCCGGTCGATCTGACCGACGCCGAGTGGGACGAGCGCATCCGGCCCGGCGGGCCGCCCGTGCTGGTCGACTTCTGGGCGCCATGGTGCGCCCCGTGCCGCAGGATGGAGCCGGCGATCCACGACCTGGCGGCGCGCTACGCGGACCGCATGGTCGTCGCCCGGGTCGACGTCGACAGCGAGCCCCGTGCGGCGGGGCGCCACGACGTCCTGACGCTTCCCACGGTCATCCTGTTCCTCGACGGCGAGCCCGTCGAGCGCCTCACCGGCGCCGTGAAGCCGAAGCGCCTCGAGGCGGCCGTCGCCGCACATCTCCCCGAGCCCCGACCCTAGGATCCCACGATGCCCGCCATCTACTTCCGCCTCGGAAACGTCCAGCCCTTCGCGGAGATGACCGCCGACCGCGTCGAGGAGGGCGTCACCATCGTGCGGGGCGACGGCAAGATCGTCGGCCTGCGCATCGACGACCCGAAGATGGTGCTCGAGCTCCCGGGCATCCTGGACCGGGTGGGCATCGACCCGGACCGGGTCTGGTCGCGGCTGCGCGCCGACGACGACGTGATGCTCGGCGCGCGCGCCGCCACCTGGGGCGGCGGGGGGGCCTGACCCGGCCTCCTGAGTCAGGCGCTCGCCTGACTCAGGACGCTACCTCAGGACCGGCAGCCTCGGCAGGTCGGAGGTCAGCCAGCGGGCGCTCAGCGCCTTCAGGGTGCCGTCCTTGCGGAGCGCGGCGATCGCGCGGTTCACGGGCCCGCGCAGCCGGTTGCCCTTGGCGAACACCGCGCCGTAGCTCTCGCCGGTGCGGATGACGCCGGCGAACGGCCCGTAGCGGGTCGGCACCTGGGAGCGCAGGTGCGTGAGGCCCGGGGCGTCGAACACGACGGCCTCGCAGCGGCCGCTGGCGAGGCCGCGGGTGAGCACCACCGTGGAGGCCGGCAGCAGCACCGGCACCGTGGGGGCGATGGTGGTCGCGATCAGGTCCGCGCCGGTCGAGCCCTTCTGCGCGCAGAGCCGCAGGCCGCGCAGGTCGGCGATCGTCGTCGGCCGGGCCGTGGTGGCGATGCTCAGCAGCACGCCCTGATCGGCGGTGAGGTAGGGAACGCTGAAGTCGACCGCCGTCCGGCGAGCGTCGGTCGCCGAGACCTGGGCGAGCGCGAGGTCCCACGGCTTGGCTCCGGCGGACAGCAGGCTCCCGAAGCGCGGCTCGTGCACGAACTCGGCCTCGACGCCGAGGCGGGTGGCGATCGCGTTGGCGAGGTCGATCTCGTACCCGCGCGCCGCGACGACCTCCCGCCCCCGCACGGCGCCGACCTGGAAGCCGTCGCTCGGCATGTTGAGCGCGACGGTGAGCGTGCCGGGCTCGATCGTGGGGGGGGCCGCCGAGGCGGCGGCGGGCAGCGCCGCGAGGGCGGCGAGGGCGAGGGCGGCCAGTGCGCGCCGCGGGCTCACGAGGCGGCCACCACGCGCACCGGGGTGCCCACCGAGAGGAAGTCGAAGAGCCACCTGGCGTCGAACGAGGTCTGACGCACGCAGCCGTGCGACGCGGGCGACACGGGGACGTCGGAGTACTCGTGGAAGGCGATGCCGCCGACGAAGTAGGCCGCGTAGGGCAGCCAGACCTGGAAGGGGACCGACCACGATCGGGCCTCCTTGCGCGTCACCGCGTAGGAGCCGGGCGGGGTCGGCGTGGCCGCCGCGCCCGAGGAGGCGTGGATCACCCGCACGACGGCGTTGTTCTCGATCGCGAGCACCACCTGCCGGTCGAGCAGCAGCTCCACGCGGCGCCCCGGCCCGCCGGCGGTCACCGGTGCGGGGCGCGTGGCGGCGGCGAGCGCGGCCTGCGTCGCGGGCCCGGCGACGCCGTCGCGCCCGAGTCGCGCCCACTTCTGGAAGGCGATCACACCGGTCGTGGTGCGCGGCCCGGGACGCCCGTCGACCGCGTCGGCGGGCAGGAAGCCCAGGTCGGCGAGGCGCTGCTGGAGCGCCGTGGTCTCGGCGGTGGGGACGCCGGTGCCGGGCGCGGTGGGGAGGGGGGTGGGGCCCTTGGGCGTGCGCAGGCTCGCCCGCGTGAGCGGCACGCTGGCGTCGATGCCCGGGAAGACGCCGAGCACCGTGCCGCCGTTGATCAGCACACGTGCCGACGTCGCCCCCGTTCCGGTCGCCGTGAAGACCACCTGGGTGAGGCGCGCGTTGAGCCCCTCGGCGTTCAGGCCCTGCATGATCTTCGGGCCGAAGTCGACCGTGACGCGCGAGCCGGAGATCCTGACCGACCGGGTCGCCGTGCCGCGCGGGATGTAGGTGCGGAATCCGGCGCGCCGCTCCTGCGCCGTCGGGCCGCGCAGGAGCGCCCTGAGGGCGTCCTCGACCGTGGTGCCCGGGCGCTGCACCGCCACCAGCTGCTCGCCGCGGGGGAAGAAGACCTGCACCGCCGCCGTGGCGGGAACGGCGGACGCGAGCAGGGCGAACAGGGCACCGCAGACGATGACGGCACGGAGACGGCGGGCGATCACGCCGGCGATTCTGCCCTATCCAGCCGGAGGGCGAAAGGCTCTCCGTCGAGGATCGCCTCCTCGTGGAGGATGCCGGCGAAGGGGGCGCCGTGGCTCACGGAGAGGCTCGTCGCGAGCGTCTCGGCGGCGATCGCGGGGCGGTGCGCGTCGATCGCCTCGCGGATCAGGCCCGACCCGTCGAGGTGCAGGGCGATCCGCTCCTCCACGCGCAGCCCGGCGTTGCGGCGCGCACCCTGGACGGCGTGGACGATCTCCCGGGCGAGCGCCTCGAGCCGCAGCTCGTGGGTGATCTCGGTGGCGAGGCCCACGGCGAGCGCGGCGTCCTGGCCGACGGCGTAGCCCTCGGACGGACGCGCCTCGCGCAGGAGGTCGTCCGAGCCGAGGGCGGCCGGGGCGCCGTCGACGACGATCTCGACGGTGCCGCCGGCGTCGAGGGCGCGGGCCGTCTCGGCCGGCGGCAGGGCGGCGACGGCGGCGGCCACCGCGGGCATGCCGGCGCCGAAGCGCGGGCCGAGCCGCCGGTAGTTCGGCTTGAGGGTGACCTCCACCAGCTCGCCCGGATCGGTGACGAAGCGCACCGAGCGGACGTTGAGCTCCTCCGAGACGAGGTCGACCAGGGTGCCGATCTGGGCGGCGACCGCGGCCGGGCACGCCACGACGGCCTCCGCGAGCGGCTGGCGCACCTTGAGCTTGGCCTCGGCGCGGGCGCCGCGTCCGACCGCCACGGCCTCGCGGGCAGCGGCCATCGCGGCCTCGAGGGCGGGGTCGCGCCGCCCTCCCGCCACCGGCCAGGCGGCGAGGTGGACGCTCTCGGCGGCGCCGGGGTCGTGGTCGGCCACCAGCGTCCCGTGCATCTCCTCGGCCACGAACGGGCAGAAGGGCGCGACCAGCAGGGCCACGGTCGACAGGCACTCGTGCAGCGTCGCGAAGGCGGCGTCGGCGTCGGCGCGCCCGGCGGCGTCCGGGTCGTCGCCGCCGCGGCGACCGCCCCAGAAGCGTCGGCGCGAGGCGCGGACGTACCAGTTGCTGAGGTCGTCGGTGAAGGACTCGATCGCACGCCCGGCGCCGGTGGCGTCGAAGGCCTCGAGCCGCTCGGTGACCTCGGTGGTGGTGCCGTCGAGGCGCGAGAGGATCCAGCGGTCGATCGGCCGCAGGGCGGAGGGATCGGGGCGGCCGGCGGCCGGCGACCAGCCGTCGGGCAGCGAGGCGTAGGTGACGAGGAACGAGTGCGTGTTCCAGAGGGTCAGCAGGAAGCGCCGCATCGCGTCGTCGACCGCGTCGAGGCTGAAGCGGAACGAGTCCCAGGGGCTCTGGGCGGTCAGCAGGTACCAGCGGAAGGCGTCGGCGCCCTGTCGGTCGAGCACGGTCCAGGGCTCGATCACGTTGCCCTTGGTCTTGCTCATCTTCTGGCCGTCACCGTCGAGGATCAGCCCCAGGCAGACGACGTTGCGGTAGGCCGTCTCGTCGAACAGCAGGGTGCTCTCGGCCAGCAGCGAGTAGAACCATCCGCGGGTCTGGTCGAGCGCCTCGCAGATGAAGTCGGCCGGCACCCGGCCGGTGAGGTCGCCACCGGTCGCGAAGGGGTGGTGCTCCTGGGCGAACGGCATCGCGCCGCTGTCGTACCAGACGTCGATGACCTCCGGCTCCCGATGCATCGCCCCGCCGCACGCGCACGTGAGCACGACGTCGTCCACGAAGGGCCGGTGGGGGTCGAAGTCGTCGGGCAGCGCCGTGGTGGAGCGCTCGCGCAGCTCGGCATAGGAGCCGACCGCCTCCACGACGTCGCAGTCGACGCAGCGCCAGAGCGGCAGCGGGGTGCCCCAGTAGCGGTCGCGCGAGATGGCCCAGTCGACGTTGCCCTCGAGCCACTTGCCGAAGCGCCCGTCCCGCACGCGCTCGGGGTGCCAGCCGATGGAGGCGTTCAGCGCGAGCATCCGCTCGCGCACGTCGGTGGTGCGGATGTACCAGGAGGGCTTGGCGTAGTAGAGCAGCGGCGTGCCGCAGCGCCAGCAGTGGGGATAGGCGTGGTGGTGGATCTCCGAGCGCAGCAGCAGCCCGCGGCCGGCGAGGTCGTCGATCAGGTCGGGGTCGGCCTCCTTGACGTTGCGGCCCTCCCACGGGCCGACCGCGTCGGTGAAGCGCCCGTCCGGGCCGACCGGGTTCGGGGCCTCGAGGTCGTGGCGGCGCGCGGTCGCCATGTCGTCCTCGCCGAAGGCGGGGGCGATGTGGACGATGCCGGTGCCGTCGCTGGTGGTGACGAAGTCGGCGTCGACGACGCGGTGGGCGCCGGGGATGTACCCGAACGGCGGCACGTACTCGCGGCCGATCAGCTCGGTGCCCGGGAAGGTGCGCACGGCCCGGGCCCCCTCGCCGAGCACGGCGGTCACGAGGGGCTCGGCCACGATCAGGGTCTCGTCGCCGTGCTCGACGGCGGCGTAGGTGACGTCGGGGTGGATGGCGGCGGCCTGGTTGGCCGGCAGGGTCCAGGGCGTGGTGGTCCACACCAGCAGCGACTCGTCGGCGTCCGTGAGCCGGAAGCGGACGAAGACCGAGGGGTCGTCCACGTCCTGGTAGCCCTGGGCGACCTCGTGGCTCGACAGCGCGGTGCCGCAACGCGGGCAGTAGGGCACCACCTTGCCGCTCCGGTAGAGCAGGCCGCGGCGGTACAGCTCGGCGAGGCTCCACCAGACCGATTCGATGTAGTCGGTGTCCATGGTGCGGTAGGCGCGGTCGGTGTCGATCCAGAAGCCGATGCGCTCGGTGAGCCGCTCCCACTCGTCGAGGTAGGTGACCACCGACTCGCGGCACAGCGCATTGAACTCGGCGATGCCGTAGGCCTCGATCTGCGGCTTGCCCGAGATGCCGAGGCGCTTCTCGACCTCGATCTCCACCGGCAGCCCGTGGCAGTCCCAGCCGCCGCGGCGGTCGACGAAGCGCCCGCGCATCGTCTGGAAGCGGGGGAAGATGTCCTTGAACACGCGCGAGAGCACGTGGTGCGAGCCCGGGCGCCCGTTGGCGGTCGGCGGGCCCTCGTAGAAGACGAAGGGCTCGGCGGCCGCGCGCTCGGAGAGGCTGCGGGCGAAGATCCCCCGCTCGCGCCAGAAGGCCAGCACGCGCTCCTCCATCGCGCCCCACTCCCCGGCGGGCGTCACCTCGCGCCAGGATCCGCCGGCCGTTCCGGTGCTCATGCGGCCCGCGCCTGGGAGGCCTGCAGCCACTCGCGCACCTCGACGAAGTCCTCGAAGGGGACGAAGCCGACCCCGGCCTCGGTGAGGTCGCGCGCGAGGTGGGCGCGCGCGAACACGACGTCGGCCATCCCGGCGCCGCAGCGGTCGCTGACCCCGTCGCCGATGTACACCAGCCGCTCGCCGCGCAGGCGGCCGCGCAGGTCGTGGCGCTTGCAGCGCCGGCCGCACTCGACGCACGCCTCGCCCCGGTCCGACCAGACCAGGGTGCACCCCTCGCCGCTGAAGAGGGCCTCGTGGCTGACGACCTCGAGGTCGCCGAGGCCCCAGTGGTCGAGCGCCGCCTGGATGACCGTGCGGAAGCCCGAGGAGAACACGATGAAGCGGTGCCCCTCGGCGCGGGACCACCGCACCAGCTCGGCCAGCCCGGGCCGGATCCCGGCCTCGCGCAGCACCAGGGCGATCACCTGGTCGGGAGTCGCGCGCACGGTGGCGAACTCCTCCTGCATGGCCTCCTCGAGCGTCACCTCGCCGGATCGCAGACGCGGCTCGATGGTGTCCCAGAGCCCCCGCGTGCCGAACTCCTCGACGATCAGGTGGAGGGTGTCGCGCTGTGTGATCGTGCCGTCGAAATCGCAGGCGATGAGCAGGGTCTCCACCGTTTCGAGGCTACCAGAGACGCCCGCTCCGGCCGCCGTCTACGATCGCCCCGTGAGCGTTCCGCGACCCATCCTCATCCACGGCTCCGGCGGCGACCACCGGGTCTGGGCGCTGCAGACCGCCCGGCTGGAGGGTGCGCTGGCCATCGACCTGCCCGGGCACCCCGACGGCGAGGCCGCGACCGACGTCGACGCGCTGGCCGAGGCGTGCGCCGCCGCGATCGCCTCCGTCGACGGGCCCCGGGTGCTGGTGGGGCACTCGCTGGGCGGTGCGATCGCGCTCGAGGTGGCCCTCCGCGAGCCGGAGCTCGTGGACGGGCTGGTGGTGGTGGCGAGCGGCGCCCGGCTGCCGGTGCCCGAGGCTGCGCTGCTCCGGGCGCGGGACGACTTCGCCTCGGAGGCGGAGCGCCTGGTGGCGGGCTCCTTCGCCGACCCGGCCTCCCCCATGGCGGGCCATGCGCGTGCGGCCCTCGACGCCTGCGGCCCCGCGACCCTCGCCGCCGACTATGCGGCGTGCCGGAGCGTCGAGCTCCGCGGCCGCCTCGCCGGGGTGCGCGCGCCGGCCCTCGTGATCGCCGGATCGGACGACCCGTTCACGCCGCCCTGGATGTCGGAGGAGCTCGCGCGGGAGCTGCCCCAGAGCGCGATGGTCGTGGTCCCGGGCGCGCGTCACATGCCGATGGCCGAGTTCGACATGACGGTGACCCAGCTGATCGCGGCCCACCTGGCGCGCCTCGAGCTGACCCTGGAGGGGATGTGAGCGGCCTCGGCCCGGTCGCCCTCGTGGTCAACCCGGTCGCGACGCGCGCCGGCGCGACCCGCCGCGCCGAGATCGCACGGGCGCTCGCGCCGCACGGCCTGGAGTGGGCGCTGGCCACCGAGGGCCCGGGCGACGCCGGCAGGCTGGCGCGCCAGGCCGCCGACGAGGGCGCCCGCGTGGTCGTCACCTTCGGCGGCGACGGCACCGCGGCGGAGGCGGCCGGTGCGCTCGCCGGCGGCGACGTGGTGATGGCCCCGATGCCCGGCGGCAACGCCAACGTCTTCGCCCGGGCCCTCGGATGGCCGTCATCGGCCGACCGGGCCCTGCCGGTGCTCGTCGCCGCGCTCGCGCGCGGCGCCGTGCGCGAGGCCTCCCTCGGGACCGTCCGGGTGGACGACGCCGAACCGCGCACCTTCACCATCAACGCCGGCGTCGGCCTGGACGCGGCGACGGTGGAGTGGATCGAGTCGCGTCCGCGGACCAAACGACGGCTGCGCCACGCGGGCTTCGCGCTCGGCGCCGCCGTGTCGGCGCTGCGCTCCGCGCGCGAGCCCCGGCTGCGCGTGGCGGCCGACGGGGGCGAGGAGGTGGAGGCCGCCGCCGTGCTGGCCGCCTGCGGCTCGCCGTACACCTATCTCGGGCCGCGTCCGCTCGATCTCGTCCCGGGCGCCGCCTTCGACGGGCGCATCGGCTGGGTGGCGCTGACGCGGATCCGGCCGGCCGAGATCGGCGGCCTCGCGCTCCGGGCGGCGCGCGGGCGCCCCCTGCCGCTGGACGGGCCCGCCCTGCGGGGCGGCGCGGCCTCGGAGCAGATCGTGGTGCGCGCCGACGCGCCGGCCCCCGTGCAGGCCGACGGAGAGGTGCTCGGGCGCCACACCCTGGTGCGCATCGGTCCCGGCCCCCTCCTGCGCGCCCTCGACCCCCGGGGCGCCCCGGGGCTCAAGTCGGGACCCGCCCCGCCGACCTGAATCCGTAGGGGACAGGATCGTCCCGGTACGGCAGCACGTCGAGCAAGGAGGCTCGCGTATGACTCAAGGACCCGACCCACGGGCCGCGGTTCGCGGTTTCATGGCTCTGGTGCTCGACATGGTCAGGATCGACCCCGACCGTCGTCCCAGCGCGGAGATGCAGCGCTGGCACAGGGACCTCGCCGCCTCGGTCGGCGTGATCCCCGAGAGCGCGGAGACGAATCGCGATCTGCTCAACGGGGCGCTGCGCCTGTCGCAGATCCTCAACGGACCCGAGGGATCACCCGCGGACGAGCGCGCACGCGCCGAGGCCTCCGCCTGATCGGCTGACGGGGGTACCGCAGGGCCGCGATCGCCGCACGGGTCTAGAGTGGGCCCGTGCGGCTCTCCGGTCGGACATACGCGGTCCTCGTCGCCGACGGCGTCGAGGACCTGGAGTACTGGGTGCCGGTGATGCGCCTCCAGGAGGAGGGCGCCACCGTGATCAGCGTGGGCTCGGACACCGAGCCGCACCGGGGCAAGGGCGGCCTGAGGGTGCAGGCGGAGGTCACCGCCGACGCGGTGGACGCCGCGCGGCTCGACGGGCTGGTCATCCCCGGCGGATGGGCGCCCGACAAGATGCGCCGCGATCCCGCGATCCTCGCGCTGGTGCGCGCCGTCCACGCGCGGGGCCTGCCGATCGGGATCATCTGCCACGCCGGCAGCGTCGCCATCTCGGCGGGCATCGTCGGCGACCGCGCGACCGGCTCCCTCGGCATCAAGGACGACCTGGTCAACGCCGGCGCGGAGTGGGTGGACGAGGCGGCGTTCCGCGACGGCACGCTCGTCTGGGGCCGCGTGGTCGCCGACATCCCCGACTTCACGCGCGAGCTGGTCGCGGCCTTCGTGGAGGCCGCGGCCTAGCCCGGAGCGATCGCGGCGAGGCCCTCCTCGCGGGTCGCGACGAGGGTGAACCAGCGCTCGGTGCGCGTGAGGGCGAAGATGCGTCGGGCGGGGCCCTCGGGCGCCACGATCGCCAGCCGGCCGCCGAGGCTGCCGGCCTCCCGGTGCAGGTCGGCGAGCACGGCGAGCCCGGACGAGTCGATGAACTCCACCGCGCCGAGGTCGAGCACCAGCGACCCGCCGCACGCGGCCAGCGCGGCCGACACCCGCCGGTGGACCGCGGCCGTCGCCCCGAGGTCGAGCCTGCCCTCCAGCGCGACCGGGCCCGAGGGCGCGTCGAGGCGACGCGCCATCAGCAGGCGGTTCTCCCCGTCGACGCGCACCACCCGCACGCGGTCCATGCACTCGGTCATCAGGGCGATGCCGCGACCGCGACGGGCCTCGGGCCGCGGCATGCCCGGGGACGCACCCGGCAGGAAGGGCTCGCCGCGGTCGCACACGGCCGCGCTGAACCGCGCGCCGGTGCGGCGGATCACCACGCGCAGACGCCCCGAGGAGGAGTGCTCGACCACGTTCTCGCAGGCCTCGGCCACCGAGAGCTCGCAGGCGAACGCGCCCTCGGGATCGGCGTCCTCCACCATCGACCGCGCCACCTCCGCCGCCGCCCGGGCCCCGTCCGCATCGGGCGTCAGATCGAGCACGCGCTCGCCGTTCATGCGCCCCTGCCGACCACGAGGAGGGTGCGGTCGTCCGAGCCGGAGGCCGCGCGCACGAGCTCGCCGGGGTCCGCCCCGGCGGCCAGCCGGGCGCAGAGCCGGGACCGCGCGACGGCCGGGTCGCCCGTGCCTCCGTCCTCCACCATGCCGTCACTGAACGCGGCCAGGCGCTCGCCCGGGCCGATGCCCTCGGCCCCGTCGGCGTAGGCGGCGTCGGGCAGGAACCCGATCGGCGGACCGCCGACGGGCAGCACGCGCTCGCCGCCGCCGGCCTCGACCAGCAGGTGGTGGCCGTGGCCGGCGTCGGCGTAGGTGATGCGGCCCGTCGCCAGGTCGATCTCAACGACGACGGCCGTGAGGAAGCGCCCGGCCCGCGTGAGCCCGTCGAACAGCAGGCCCCCCGCCGCGCCGAGCGCCTCGGCGGGGCCGTCGCCGCGCCCGAGGGCCGACCGTACGGCGGTCTGGAACATCGCGGCGAGGAGGGCACCGCCGACGCCCTTGCCGCTGACGTCGCCCACCACGACCACGAGGCGCCCCGGATCGCGCAGGACGACGTCGTAGACGTCGCCCCCGGCGCCGCGGGCGGGCAGGAAGCCGGTCCCCAAAGCCCAGCCCCCCGGCAGGACGGGCAGGGGCGGCAGCAGCGCCCCCTGGACCTCGCCGGCCTCGCGCACCTCGCCGGCGTTGCGGGTCTCCCGGTCGCGGCGGGCGCGCCGGGAGGCGCCGGCCTCCTGCGCCGCGGCGACGGCCGCCGCCAGCGCGGCCTCGCTGCAGGGCTTGCGCAGGAAGCGGTCCGCCCCCAGCCGCAACGCGTCGGCCTCGAGACCCGGATCGCACGACGCCGTGAGCAGGACGACGCCCATCTCGTGCCGCCCGGCCCGCAGCGCCCGCAGCAGCTCGCGGCCGGACAGGCCGGGGATCGCCTCCTCGGCGATCAGCACGTCGGGGGAGGAGGCGCGCGCGAGGGCGTAGGCCTCGTGGCCCCCGGAGACGCTCGCCACCACGTGGCCGGCGTCGGTGAGCAGGCGCTCGGCCCACCGGCGCGCGAACACGGAGTCGTCGGCCACCAGGACGGTGGGCCTCTCGGCGGCGGTCGTCATCCACCCCCTTCATCGGCATCGCGGCGGCCTCAACTGACCGGCGCTCAGGAACACCCCCGCGCCTGCCGAGGTGGGCGGTGTGGACTCACCCGCCGAGATCCTCGAGGTCCTCCTGCGCCAGGCCGTCGAGCGCGGGGCGAGCGACGTGCACCTCAAGGTGCCGTCGGAGCCCCTGATGCGCGTCCACGGCGTGCTGGAGCGGATCCCCGGGCTCGGCCGCCTCACGCCCGTCCAGGCCGAGGGCCACCTCGCGAGCATGCTCGCCGGACTGCCCCACTCGGCCCGCCAGTTCGAGTTCGAGTCGCGCGGCGAGGTCGACTTCACCGCCGCGCTGCCCGGCGTCGGGCGCTTCCGGGTCAACGCCTACCGGCAGCGCGGGTCGGTCACCCTCATCCTGCGCCCGGTGCCCTTCGCGGTGCCGCGGCTCGACGACCTCGGGCTTCCCGCCGAGGTCGGAGCGCTGGCCGGCGCGCCGCACGGCCTGGTGCTGGTCGGTGGGCCCGCGGGCTCGGGCGTCACCACCACGATCGCGGCGCTCATCGACCGCATGAACGACGGGCCTCCGCGCAGCGTGATCACGATCGAGGACCCGATCGAGGTGCTCCACGCCGACCGCACCTGCGCGATCAACCAGCGTGAGGTCGGCCTCGACACCGCCTCGGTCGCCGACGGCCTCGGGCGGGTGCTGCGCCACGACCCCGACGTCGTGATGGTGGGCTCCCTCGACGACCCGCGCGCGATCGACGTGGCACTCGATGCGGCCGCCGATGGCGTCCTGGTGATCGCGGCCGTGAGCACCGCCGACCCCTCGGAGGCGATCGAGCGCCTGGTCGCGGCCGCGGCCTCCCCGCGCCGGCGGGCCGTGCGTACGGCGCTCGCCTCGTGCGTGCGTGCGGTGGTCTGCCAGCGCCTGGTGGCGCGCGAGGACGGCGCCGGACGGCGCGCCGAGGCGCGGGTCGTCACGGGCGAGGAGCAGATCCGCCGGCTGGTGCTCGCCGGCGGGGTCCCCTATGCGGCGGAGCCGCCGCCGTTCGAGGCGGACGCCGGGTCCACGCCGGACGCCATGGCCGTCGGGTCGGCCACGGCCACCTCGCGATAGGCGCCGATGCGCCGGTAGCGGTCGCGCCGCTGGCGCCGCCGGTCGGCGGGCGAGAGCGCCTGCAGCTCGCGCATGGCCCGGGAGACGTAGCCGCCGAGGAGGCGGGCGGCCTCGTCGTGGTCGCGGTGCGCGCCGCCGGCGGGCTCGGGCACCACGACGTCGGCGATGCCCCATCGGTAGCAGTTGGCCGCGGTGGGCTGGAAGGCCGTCGCCGCCTCCTTGGCCTTGGCGGCGTCGCGCCACAGGATGGCGGCGCCCCCCTCGGGCGAGATCACCGAGTAGGTCGAGTTCTCGAGCATCATCACCCGGTCGGTGACGCCGAGGGCCAGAGCGCCCCCGGATGAGCCCTCGCCGATCACGACGGCGATCGACGGGACCCGCAGGCGCAGCATCGTCTGCATGCTGCGCGCGATGGCGCCACCCTGCCCGCGCTCCTCGGCGCCCGATCCGGGGAAGGCACCCGGCGTGTCGATCAGCGTGATCACCGGGAGGTCCATCTTCTCGGCGAGCGCCATGACGCGCATCGCCTTGCGGTAGCCCTCGGGCCCGGGCATGCCGAAGTTGCGGTAGGTGCGCTCGGTGGTGTCGCGGCCCTTCTGATGGCCGATCACGACCATCGGACCGTCCGCCCCACGCCCGATGCCGGCCACGATCGCGGGGTCGTCCCCGTACAGCCGGTCGCCGTGGAGCTCCTCGAAGTCGGGGAAGAGGCGCTCGATGTAGTCGAGCGGGTACGGCCGGTCCTGGTGGCGGGCGAGCTGGATGGTCTCCCAGATCGCCGAGCCGGTCTCGGGGCTTCCGCCCAGGCGATGCGCGAGGCGGCGGACGAACTGCCCGCCCCGGCGTGCGGCGACGCTCATCGGCCGCCCTTGTCGTCGGAGCGCAGCACCTTCGAGACGACGCGCCGCGAGAGGTCGGGCAGCGTGCGCGCGGCGTTGGCGGCGCGCTCGGCGCCGGCGCGCGCCATCGTCACGGCGGGAGCCGGGGCCATGCCGCTCGGGCGCTCCAGGATGCCCAGCACCTTGCCGATGCGCGCCGGCAGCTCGCGGCGGTCGACGACGTCGTCCACCTGCCCGTTGGACAGCTGGGTCTCGGCGCGGCCGAACTCGGGCGGCAGCTTCTCGCGCGTGGTCTGCTCGATGACGCGGGGCCCGGAGAAGGCGATCAGGGCGCCGGGCTCGGCGTAGGTGACGTCGCCGAGCGAGGCGAACGACGCCCAGACGCCCCCCGTGGTCGGGTGCACCAGCACGACGATCACGGGCAGCTCGGCGTCGTGCATCAGGTCGAAGGCGACCACGGTCTTGGCCATCTGCATCAGGGCGATGACGCCCTCCTGCATGCGGGCGCCGCCGGAGGCCGTGATCACGACCAGCGGCAGGTTGCGCTCGACGCAGCGGTCGCAGGCGCGCGCCAGCTTCTCGCCCACCACCGAGCCCATGCTGCCGCCCAGGAAGGAGAAGTCCATGATCGCGGCCACGCAGTCGTGGCCGCCGATCGGGATCTCCGCGACGACGAGGGCCTCGTTGCTGCCGGCGGCCTCGGCCTTCTCGACCCGGTCGGGGTAGGGCTCGAGGTCGACGAACTGCAGCGGGTCGCTTGCGCGCAGCTCCGGCCACAGTTCCACCCACGGCGCGCCGCCCGACAACTGGTCGAGACGCTCGCGCGCCCCGGCGGGGAAATGGTGGCCGCAGGCGGCGCAGACCCGCATGTTCCGGCGCATCTCGTCGGAGGTCCAGTGCGTCTGGCACTTGGGGCACGAGCGCTCGTCGGCCGGCAGCTTTCGCGGCGCCGGGGTGTCGCGCTTGCGGAGGAGGCGGTCGACCGAGACCGTGATGGGGCGTTTGGACACGTGGGCGGCGATTATGGCAGGGGGTCGTCGATGTGGTCGAGCCAATCCTCGACGCTCGCCCGGTAGGCGGGCACGAGCGTGGCCGGGGCGCGGCTGTCGAGCACGAGCCGCGCGGCGTCGGCGGGCTCGTGCCCGCGGAGCCGCAGCACCGCGTAGGCGACCATCGCCGAGCGCCGCCTGCCCTGCTGGCAGTGCACCAGGACGCCCGCGTGGGGATCGTCGTCGAGGGCCTTCGCGGCGAAGCGGGCCGCGGGCGCCCACAGGCGCGGCGGCTGCGGCCGGCCGCGGTCCCACATGGGCGCGTGGGCGACGCGGTCGGCACCGAACACCTGCCGCTCGGCCCAGAGGTCGTTGGAGAGGCGCGTCTGCAGCTCGGCCCGGCAGTTCACCACGTGGGTGATGCCGAGCGACGGCAGGCGCCCGACGGCGTCGCCGACCGGCAGGCTACCGATGGCCACGCGCTCGCCCTCGACCCACGAGAAGCCCTCCAGGCCCTTGCGGGGACCGTAGATCCGCGTCAGCGCCCGGTTCGCCGTGGCGCGCCAGCCGCCGAGGCGGTCCTCCAGCGCGGGGGCTACCGCTCCTCCGATCGGCCGAGCACGAGGATCGCGTTGTGGCCGCCGAAGCCGAACGCGGTGGAGACCGCGATGCGGACGTCGGCGGTGCGCGCGGTGTTGGCGACGTGGTCCACCCCGACGCAGTCCGGGTCGACCTCGTGCAGGTTGATGGTGGGCGGCACCACCCCCTCGCGGATGGCCAGCGCGGTCAGCGCGCCCTCCACGCCTCCGGCGGCACCGAGGCAGTGGCCGTGCATCGACTTGGTGGAGGACACCATGGTGCGCGCGGCCACCTCGTCGCCGAGGGCGCGCCGCAGCGTGCGGATCTCGCTCTTGTCGCCGACCGGGGTGGAGGTGGCGTGCGCGTTGACGTAGTCGATCTCGTCGGGGGCCACGCCCGCGTCGGCCAGCGCCATGGCGATCGCGGCGGCCGGGGCCTCACCCGTCGGGTCGGGCTCGGTGAGGTGGTGGGCGTCGCCGGTGAGGCCGTAGCCGAGCACCTCGCAGATCGGCTCGGCGCCGCGTGAGATGGCGTGCTCCAGGCTCTCGAGCACGAGTATCGCCCCGGCCTCGCCCATGACGAAGCCGTCGCGCGCCGCGTCGAACGGGCGGCTGGCTCCTTCCGGGTCGTCGTTGCGGGTGGAGAGGGCGCGCATGGCGTTGAAGGCGGCGATGCCCGTGCGCGTGATGGTGGCCTCGGTGCCGCCGGCCAGCATCACGTCGGCCTGGCCGCGGCGGATGACGTCGGTGGCGTCGCCGAGGGCGTGGTTGCCCGACGCGCACGCGGTCGCGATGCACGAGAGGGGCCCCTTCAGGCCCAGCTCCATCGAGACCTGCGCGGCGGCCATGTTGCCGATCACCATCGGGATGAACAGGGGGGAGGCGCGGTCGGGCCCGCGCTCGTCGATGAGGAGCGTCTGCTCGACGAAGGTGGCGAGGCCGCCGATGCCGCTTCCCACGAGAACTCCGATGCGGGAGCGGTTGGCGTCGGTCACCGCGAGGGCGGCGTCGTCGAGCGCCATGCGGCCGGCGGCGACGCCCAGCTGCGCGAAGCGGTCCATGCGCCGCGCGGCGCGGCGCTCCATGAACTCGGTCGGGTCGAAGCCGCGGATCTGGCAGGCGATCGTCGTCGAGGTGTCGAGCGGGTCGAATCCGGTGATCGCCGAGGCCCCGCTGCGCCCGGCCACCGCCGCGGCCCAGTTGTCCTCGCGGCCGATGCCCAGGGAGGTGACCAGGCCGATCCCGGTGACGACGACGCGGCGGCGTTCGGTGGTGGTCGAGAAGGCGCTCACGACATCGCCAGCCCGCCGTCGACCGACAGCACCGCGCCGGTCACGAACGCCGCGTCCCCGGAGCAGAGGAAGGCGACCGCGGCGGCCACGTCGTCCGGCTCGCCGAGGCGTCCGAGCGGGGTCTGCGCCAGCAGACCGGTGCGCTGCTCGTCGGAGAGGCCCGCGGTCATGTCGGTCGTGATGTACCCGGGCGCGACGGCGTTGACCCGCACGCCGCGCGGGCCGGCCTCGCGGGCCAGTGCACGGACCATCCCGATCATCCCGGCCTTGGCGGCGGCGTAGTTCACCTGGCCCGCGTTGCCGGTGATGCCGACCACCGACGAGACCGCCACGATCGAGCCGGCGCGGCGGCGCAGCATGCCGCGCAGGGCCGGGCGGGCGGTGTAGAAGGCGCCGGAGAGGTTGGTGTCGATCACGGCGGTCCAATCGTCGGCGCTCATGCGGACGGCGAGGCCGTCGCGCGTGATCCCGGCGTTGAGCACCACCGCGTCGAGCGGGCCGAGCGCCTCCTCGGCCGCGGCGACCATCGCCCCGGCCTGCTCCTCGTCGGCCACGTCGGCGGCGTGGACCGAGGCCCGGCGGCCCAGGGCCTCCACGGCGGCGGCCGTGGCGGCGGCGCCCTCGGCGTCCGACGCGTATCCGACGGCCACGTCGAACCCGTCGGCGGCCAGCGCCCGCGCGCACGCCGCGCCGATGCCCTTGCTCGCACCGGTGACGAGTGCGACCGGCATCAGTCGGCGCCCTGGGTCACGGAGAGCATCTCCTCGAGCGCCACGAGATCCTCGGGCAGGCCCACCTGCGACACCGGGAGCTCGCGGCGTACACGGCGCACGAGGCCCGACAGCACGCGCCCGGGGCCGAGCTCGACGAAGCGGTCGGCGCCGAGGGCGACCGCCGCCTCGACGCCGTCGCCGAAGCGGACCGGCGAGGTGAGCTGGTCGAGCAGCACGGCGCGCATCCGCTCCGGGGGCTCGACCGCGCACGTGGTGGTGGACAGGAAGGGCGGATCGGCCGGAGCCGGGTCCCACGCCTCGAGCGCCGGGCGCAGGCGCTCGGCGGCGGAGGCGATCAGCGGCGAGTGGAACGGCCCGTCCACCGCGAGGCGGGCGACACGCACGCCGCGCTCGGTGGCCAGGCCGACCAGGCGGTCGATGCCGTCGAGCGTGCCCGACAGCACGACCTGGCCGGGGCAGTTGTAGTTGGCCGGCCAGACGTCGCCGGCCTCCTCCGCCAGCGCCCGGGCCTCGTCGTCGTCCGGGCCGAGCAGCGCGGCCATCGAGCCCGGAGCCGCCGCGGCGGCCGCGCGCATCGCGGCGCCCCGCTCGGCGACCATCCGCAGCGCGTCGGCGTAGCCGAGGGCGCCCGCGGCGACCAGGGCCGAGTACTCGCCCAGCGAGTGACCGATCACGAGGCCGGGCTCCAGGCCCGCCTCGCGCGCCACGCGGAAGGCCGCGACCGAGGTCGCGACCAGGGCCGGCTGGCAGACGTCGGTGGCCGTGAGCCGCTCCACGGGACCGCCGAAGCAGATCTCCGAGAGCGCGTAGCCGAGGACCTCGTCGGCCTCCTCGAAGGTGCGCCGAGAGGGCCTCGCCCATCCCGACCACCTGGGCGCCCTGGCCCGGGAACATGGCGACGATCATGACGGCTCTCCGCTCACGGGTTCGTATCGGACGATCGTCGAGCCCCAGGTGAGGCCCCCGCCGAAGCCCACCAGCAGGAGGAGGTCGCCCGGGGTCAGGCGGCCCTCGTCGCGCGCCTCGGTAAGGGCCAGGGGGATCGAGGCCGACGACGTGTTGCCGTAGCGCTCGATGTTGCTGTAAACGCGTTCCGACGCCAGGCCGAGCCGCTCGGCGGCGTGGTCCAGGATCCGGCTGTTGGCCTGATGCGCCACCACGAGGTCGATGTCGTCGATGCCGAGGCCGGCGGCGGCGAGGAGGCGCTCGGTCGACTCGACCATGATGCGCGTGGCGAAGCGGAAGACCTCCGTGCCGTTCATCCGGATGTAGCCGTCCGAGGGGCGCTCGGCCATCGCCACCGGCATCCGGCTGCCGCCGGCCGGGATGAGGAGATCGTCGGCGCCCGCGCCGTCGGCGCCCAGCTCGAAGCCGAGGAAGCCGGTCACCTCACGCGGGTCGGCGGAGGTGACGACCGCGGCGCCCGCGGCGTCGGCGAAGATCACGCAGGTGGCCCGGTCGGTCTGGTCGGTGAGCCGCGACAGCGCCTCGGCCCCCACGACCAGGACGGTCCGGGCGATGCCCGATTCCACGAGGGCCGAGGCCTGGGCCAGGCCGTACACGAAGCCCGAGCAGGCGGCCAGCAGGTCGTACGCCCCGGCGTTGCGCGCTCCGATGCGGTGGGCCAGCAGCACCGCGGTCGAGGGGAACAGGTGGTCCGGCGTCGCGGTGGCCACGATCACCATGTCGATCGACTCGGCGGAGATCCCGGCGGCGGCCATCGCGCGCTCGGCGGCGATCACGCCGAGGTCGCTGGAGGCCTGGTCGGGGGCCGCGAAGCGCCGCTCGCGGATCCCCGTGCGGGCGACGATCCACGCGTCGGAGGTGTCGACCCGCTCCTGCATCTCGGCGTTCGTCACGACCCGCTCTGGGACGTAGGCGCCGAGAGCGGCCAGCCGGGCACGCCCGGGGCGGCCGTTGCGGACCGAGATCATCCGGCCTCCGCGGGATCGACCAGGGCGAACTTCAGCTCGGTCTCGCAGGCGACCGTGCCGCCCACGCGCGCGATCCCCTCCCCGCTGCCGAGCGGCCCGCGGCGGCGCGTCAGCACGGTCTCCAGCTCGAGCTCCTCGCCCGGCCGGACCACACGACGGAAGCGCGCCCGGCCGATGCCGGCGAAGAGGGCCAGCTTGCCGGCGGTCTCGGGCTCGGCCAGGGCCGCGAGGGCACCGGTCTGGGCGAGCGCCTCGATGATGATCACGCCGGGGAGGATCGGGTTGCCCGGGAAGTGGCCGGCGAAGAACGCGGCCTCGGGGTCGACGCGCCACCGCGCCCGCGCCCGCTCCCCGGGGACGAGCTCGAGGATCTCGTCGACGAACAGGAAGGGCGCGCGGTGCGGAAGGAGATCCGTCGGAGCCGGGAGGCGGTGGGGGCGTTCGGGCACGGCCGTCCGGATCGTAACCCATCCCCCACCGGGGGCGGACCGCCCGGGCGCTGGTATCGTCGGAAGGACCCCGATGCGCCCCTTACGACTCCTCTTGGTGGCCATCGCCCTCGCCCTGCTCGCCGCGGCGGCGGCGGGCGGTCAGGACGGCGCGCCCGCCCCGGTCCGCGTGATCGAGCTCGACGGCAGCGTCGGCCCCGCGACGGCCCTCTTCATCGAGAACCGCATCCAGCAGGCCGAGGACGAGGGCGCGCCCGTCGTGGTCATACGCGTGGACACCCCCGGCGGGCTGGTGTCGTCGGCGCGGGAGATCGTGGCGGCCATGGAGGAGGCCTCGGTGCCGGTGACCGTCTGGGTCGGTCCGCCCGGCTCGCGGGCCGGATCGGCGGGCGCCTTCATCTCCGCCGCCGCCGACGCCCTCGGCATGGCCCCCGGCACCAACATCGGCTCGGCGACGCCGATCAGCAGCGGGGGCGAGGACCTCGACGCGAAGGTGACCAACGACTTCGCGGCCTCGATCGCGGCGCTCGCCGAGAAGAACGGCCACGACCCGGCCCCCTACCGCGCGATGGTCACCGAGTCGCTGAACCTGACCGCCAACGAGGCCCTCGCGCAGGACGTCATCGACACGGTGCAGCCGACCATCGAGGACTTCGTCGCCTGGCTCGACGGGCGCACCCTCGACGGCGGCGAGGTCTCCACGGCGGGCGTCCCGATCCAGGTGGACGACCTGCCCTGGTACCTGCGCGTGCTGGAGGTGGTGACCGACCCGAACCTGGTCTTCCTTCTGCTGATCCTCGGCATCGCGGGCATCGCCTTCGAGGTGTTCAACCCGGGCGCGATCGTGCCGGGCGTGATCGGGGCGATCAGCCTGCTGCTGGCCCTCGCGGGCCTCGCGGTGATGCCGTTCACCTGGATCGGCATCATCCTGATCCTGCTGGGGATCGGGCTCTTCATCGGGGAGACCCAGGTGGGCGGCCTCGGGGTGTTCACGGTGGGCGGCGTGGTCGCGCTCGCCCTCGGCGGCGCCTTCCTCTTCGACTCGAGCGACCCGGGGCTCACGACCTCCCCCTGGATCGCGGTCGTCATCGCGGTGCTCGCCGCGGCGGCCTTCGTCGCGTCCGCGCGCCTGGTGCTCCGCGCCCGGCGCCGGCCGGTCACCACGGGGGGCGCCGAGATGATCGGCGAGATCGGCACCACCCGCGAGGGCGTCTCCGCCCTGGGAGGGCAGGTGTCGGTGAACGGCGAGATCTGGAGCGCGAAGTCCGCCGACGGGGTAACACTCCCCCCGGGGACGGCGATACGCGTCGTTAGAGTCCATCCGGACGACCTCACACTGACTGTCGAACCCAGAGAGGGGTGACGCCGCCCATGGCCGCTGCCTACGCGGTAATCGTTGTTCTCATCATCGTGCTGCTGTTCCTGTTCTCCGCCGTCAAGGTGGCGCGGGAGTACGAGCGCGGGGTGGTGTTCCGGCTCGGCCGCCTGATCGGGATCAAGGGCCCCGGCCTCTTCATCCTCATCCCCTTCATCGACAAGGCCGTGAAGGTCGACCTGCGGACGATCACGCTGAACGTGCCCCCGCAGGAGGTGATCACCAAGGACAACGTGACCGTGAAGGTCAACGCCGTCGCCTACTTCCGGGTCGTCGATCCGTCGAAGGCGATCGTCCAGGTCGAGAACTACCTGGTGGCGACCTCCCAGATCTCCCAGACGACGCTGCGCAGCGTCCTCGGCCAGGTCGACCTCGACCAGCTCCTTTCCGAGCGCGACCAGATCAACGAGCGCCTGCAGGCGATCATCGACGAGCAGACCCACCCCTGGGGGGTCAAGGTCTCCGTCGTCGAGGTCAAGGACGTGGAGCTGCCCCAGTCGATGCAGCGGGCGATCGCACGGCAGGCCGAGGCCGAGCGCGAGCGGCGCGCCAAGGTCATCGCCGCCGACGGTGAGTACCAGGCCTCCGAGAAGCTCGGCCAGGCCGCCGCGGTCATCAGCGCCGCCCCCGGCGCCCTCCAGCTGCGCTACCTGCAGACCATGAACGAGATCGGCACCAACGAGCGCACCACGACGTTGATCCTGCCCTTCCCGGTGGAGATGCTGGAGGCGCTGGGCAGCCTCACCAAGGCGATGGGCGGCGGAGACGGCAACGGGGTCGGGCCGAAGTAGGAGGCGGGGATGCGGGCGATCTGGAACGGCTTCATCAGCTTCGGCCTGGTGACCATCCCCGTGTCGGTGGGGCTGGCGCAGCAGCGCAGCGACGTCAGCTTCCGCACCCTCTCGCGGGCGAACATGCAGCCCGTGAAGCAGAAGCGCTGGGACCCGGCGCGCGACGTCGAGGTGACCTCCGACGACACGGTGAAGGGCTGGGAGGTCTCCAAGGGCCGGTACCTGCCCGTCGAGGACGCCGAGCTGGAGCGCTTCGCGGCGCGCCAGGAGAAGACGATCCAGATCCTGCAGTTCGTGGAGCTCTCCGAGGTCGACCCGGTCTACTTCGAGAAGGCGTACTGGCTGGAGCCCCAGGAGCGCGCGGAGCGGCCGTACAAGCTGCTCGCCCAGGTGATGGAGGACGAGGGGCGGGCGGCGCTCGGGCGCTTCGTGCTCTCCACCAAGGAGCACCTCGTCCTGCTCCGTCCCGTCGAGGGGATGCTCGCGCTCGAGACGCTCTACTACCCCGAGGACATCCGGGTCAGGGACAAGGCTGACATCGTGTCACGGCTGGAGGGCGTGGAGGTCTCCGACGACGAGCTCGGCATGGCCAAGCAGCTCGTGGCCGGCCTCGCCAAGCCCTTCGCGCCCGAGGCGTACCCCAACGAGACGCGGAAGGCGCTGCTCGAGTTCCTGGAGGCGAAGGCCTCCGGCGAGGAGATCGCCGCACCCGAGGAGACCGCGGCACCCGCGCCGGTGATCGACCTCATGGCCGCCCTGAAGGCGAGCCTCGCGGCGGCGGGGCCGGCCGAGGCGGAGGCCGGCGAGCAGCAGGACGAGGAGGGGGCCCGGCCCTCGCGCCGCAAGGCGTCCTGACGACGCCCCGGGGCCCGGGCGGGGCTACTGGATCACGGTCTCGCAGTCGGTGAAGACGTCGGTGCCGGGCCCGCCGATGCAGATGTCGGCGCCGGGCCCGCCGTCGATGTCGTCGTCGCCCGCGCCGCCCATGACGCAGTCACCGCCGCCGCCCGCGGTGATGGTGTCGGCTCCGGGGCCGGCGACGATCAGCTCGCCGCCGCCTCCGCCGGCGACCGCTCCGCTGCCCGGGACCACCCCCGCCAGCGACAACCCGGCGCAGGCCGCGGGCTTCAGGGACTCGGCCGTCACGGGGTGGGCGTCCTGCCCGATCGCCGTCGGCGGGAGGGCATTGGTGGACGTGAGAACGGCACCGACCACCGCGATGAGGGCGAAGGCGGCCAGCGCGCGCGACACACGGATCAGCAGGCCGCCGGGCACGCCGGGGCCCCTCATGCCCGGGCGGCCACCGGCGCCGGTGCCCGATGCGGCGGCGCGACGACCGGCCGGGTGCTGTAGCGGTAGAGCACGTTGCCCCAGACGACCGCGTATCGGGCGCGGGTGGCGGTCTCGGCCACCATGATCGGGACGTCGGCCCGGTCGGCCACGCGCGCCAGGTCGGCCATCCGCTCGAGGTCGATGCACCCGCCGGGCGCCGAGGCGGGTAGCTCGGCCACGTCCAGGAGGCGGCCGCCCATGCGCATGCGGATCGCGCCGGCCTCCGAGCGGCGGGCGGCCATGATCATCGGAAGGGCGAGCAGGAGGGCCGCGCCGAAGGCGATCTCGAAGCCGAGCAGGCCGATGGCCCGCGCCTGGTAGACCGGCAGCGCGATGCCCATGAGCGACAGGGAGGCGTTGGCCTCGCGGCTGATGCGGCCGTTGCGCCGGGCCACGAGGTCGACCGGCTCCCCGGTGGGGGAGGACAAGAGCGCCAGCCGCGCCCCGTCGAGCCGCATCGAGAAGGAGGGCGCGAGGACGCTCGCGACCGCCGATCCCCCCACCTCGCCCTCGATGCTCACCCGGGGGGTGATGTCGACGGAGTATCCGGTCGCCTTGGTGCCGGTCTCGCGCTCGAAGGAGCGCACCACCGACCTCAAGCGGTCGAGGCGGAGGGTGCCGGTGAGGGTGGTCGCGTCGCCGCGGAAGGTGCGCTCGGGTCCGAGCGGGACCGCGCGGCTCCAGCCGAGGCCGTCCGAGACGACGGCGGTCAGGGAGCCGCGGCCGCTCAGATCGGTGCGCTCGTCCGAGACCACGCGGTAGTCGAAGCTCATCTGGACCTGCCGCGAGAGGCGGGGGAACACGGCCTCGCCGGTGCGGACGACGCCGTCCGGATAGGCCGCGCCCGCCCGTGCCTCGGCGCGGTAGCCGAACGCGCCGGTCTGCTCGTACGCATCCGGGATGGTCAGGGTCTCGGTGGACGGGCGCGAGTAGGCGTACCCCGCGAGCGCGGCCAGGGCCACGGCGAGCACGGTGAGCGCGGCCACCATCCCCCTCCGGCCCTCCATGTCGCGCGAGGGCGCGCCCGTGCGGGGCGCGGAGCCGGTGCCGTCGTCCGGGCGCCGGCGGCGCCGGGAACCGGTCGGCAGCAGCGCCAGGGCACCCACCAGGATCGCCGCCGAGCCGGGCTCGCGGAACCGCCCGACCACCGCGCCGGCCTCCGGGACGGACGTCCAGAGGCGGCCGACGATCTGTGTGCCGCGCGGCTGGACCGGGTCGACGAAGTCGTTGTTGTCTCCCTGCAGGGTGAAGCCCGCCTCGTCCTCCGCGATGATGCGGTGGAGGACGAGGCGGCCGACGTTCGGGTCGTGGTAGCCCACGACGTCGCCCACGCGGTACGCGGGGGCCGGGCGGAGCATCACCAGGTCGCCCTGGTGCAGCTCCGGCTCCATGCTCGATCCGGTGATGGTCGCATAGGTGATCCCACCGCCCAGCGCGGCGGGCGCGAGGCCCATCCACGCCATGGCGCCGACGAGGAGCGCGATGCACCCGAAGAGGATCCGTGCTCCTATGCGACCCATGTCAGTCGGACGCGACGACGGTGAGCTGGTCCGCGGCTGCAGCGGTCGCCTGCGGGGAGGTGGTGTCGCAGCTCACGCTGCCCGCGGTGTTCACGCACGAGTACCAGGCGCCGCCGTCCACCAGCTGGGCGTTGACCTCGTCGGCGTCCGCGGGGCTGATGGTGAACGTCACGGCGTCCAGATCCCGGGGATCCGTGCCGTTCTGGGTATACGAGACGTCGGTCACCGTATAGCCGCTGATCGTGCCTGAACCGGTGCCGGCGTTCGACGCGGGGACGGTGTTCGCCGCGGTGTAGGCGTACGCCCCCATCGCGAGGACCCCGGCCACGCCGAGCGCGCCGATCCGGCGCGTCCACTGGTTGATCATCGTTCTCCTCCTCCATGAGGTGTGTGGGCGGGGCCCGGGGGTCCTCCCCGTGCGTCCGCCGTCCGTGGATCGGGGTTCGAGACCCGTCTCCTCACTCGGCCTTTCGGGAGAACCCCCTGCGTACATGAGCTTTGGGGCGTTGCAGGCCCGCGGGCTCGGTACCGGCGCGGAAACGCGACCCAACACGGCAGAAAGGGGGTCCGGCGGGGGTGTCGAACACGCCGACGTGCCTCCCCTCAGCGCCGACGACATCACGGGCCTCGTACGCCGCGCATCCGGCAGGGGCCATACGGGCAGCCGGAACCGCGCTCTGGTGTCGGCCTTCGTGGCCGCCGGTCTCGGGGTGTCGGAAGCGCTGTCGATCACGGTGGCTGACATCGACGAGACGGCCGGGTGTATCCGCATCGGCGGGGACCGGGGTCGGTCGGTGGCGGTCGATGCCGCGGTGATGGCGGCGCTGGGGACATGGGTCGAGGCGCGACGCGGCCTCGGCCTCGCCGACGAGACGGGCCCGCTGTTCTGCACCCGCGACGGCTTGCCGCTGGAGGCCTCCTACGTGCGGCGGCTGATCGCCCGGCTCGGCCGCGAGGCTGGCATCGAGGGCGTGGTCAACGCCCGCACCCTGCGGGAGAGCTACGCGGCGGCGCGGCTCGCCGCAGGGGCCACCGTCGAGGATCTGCGCGACGCGCTCGGCCACGCGTCGCTCGCCAGCACCCAGCGGTTCGTGAGGCAGCTCGGCGGCGTTCCCGCCCCCCGGACGACGATCGGCAGCGATCTGGCCGAGGCGCTCTTCGGCGTCGCACACGCGGGACTCACCGTCCTGCGCGCCCAACGCGGGCCGGACGGGACGATCGCCGACTTCGTCATGGAGTACGTCAACCCCGCGGCCGCCGGCATCATCGGGCGGGCGCCCGATGACCTGCCCGGAGCGTCGGTGCGCGACGTGTTCCCCAACTCGCCGACGGACGGCACCTACGCCCGCTGGATCGAGCTGATCGAGACCCAGGGCGCCCTGGGCGGTCCCCGGCTCTACGAATCGGAGGGTCGCACGCGCCTGTTCCGGGTGCGGCGGCTGGCGCACGGCGACCGCATCCTGATGAGCTTCGAGGACCAGGGCACCGCGCGCGCGGCCGAGCGCGCGGCCGCCCAGCTGCAGGCGCGACAGGCCGCCTACCTGGAGTGCTCCCAGGTCGGGGTGTTCATCATGGAGCCGAACGGGGTGATCGCGGTCGCCAACCCGGCCGCGCACCGCATCCTCGGCATCCCGAGCGGGCGGCTGGTGGGGCTCAGCCCCCTCGACCCCCGGTGGCGGCCCACGTCCACGGACGGATCGCCCGTCGATCCCACCGAGCTCCCCGCCGCCCTCACCCGGGTGACGGGCCAGCCCATCCGCGAGCGGGAGCTCGGGTTCACGCGCTCCGACGGGCGCACGACCTGGATATCGGTCAGCACCGAGCCGGTGGAGACGGGCGGCGGCGCCCCGTTCGGGGTCGCGGTGACGGTCACCGACCTCGGGACGCTGCGGCGCGTGACGGCACGGGCGCGCGCCTGCGAGGAGGCGGGACGCCTGATGCAGGCCGTCTCGGAGACCATCCTGCTGCGCTGTCGTCCCGACCTCACCGTCATCCACGCCTCCGGGCCGGTGGCGCAGTTGCTGGGGCGCACGCCCGACGAGCTGGTGGGCAGCCGCTGCACCGACTGGGTCGATGAGGAGGATCGCCAGACCGTGCGCGACGTGCACCTGCACGCGCTGGAATCGCGCGACAGCGTCGGCATCGACCACGGCATCCGCGACGGCTCGGGGGCGCTGGTGGCGGTCAGCCGCGTCGTGCGCGCGGTGCGCGACCCCTCCACCGGCGAGGTGGAGGAGTTGCAGTCCGTGATCCAGCGGCGCGACTGAGCGGGGCGGGCCCCTCCGGGCCCGCCCCGCCCTGCCATCACTCCTCGGCGCCCGCCTCGGCGGCTCCGTCGGCGCCGTCCGCGGCCGGGGCCTCCGTCGTCGCGTCGTCGTCGAGACCGTTCTCGTCCTCGGTGCCCTCCACGACAGACGCGACGCCGCAGACCAGGTCGTCGTCGGACATGTTCATGATCCGCACGCCCTCGGTGGAGCGACCGGTACGGCGGACCGAATCGGCCTTGATCCGGATCACCTGCCCGCCGAGGGAGATCAGCAGCAGCTCGTCGCCCTCGCGCACCGGGCGGGCCGTCACCAGCTCGCCCTTGCGGTCGGAGACCTTGATGGTGCGGACGCCCTTGGTCGGGCGGCCCTTGGTCGGGTAGTCGCCCATCGGCGTCCGCTTGCCGTAGCCGTTGCCCGTGACCACCAGCAGGTCCTCGTCGTCGCGGGCGACGCACATCGCGAGCACGCGGTCGCCCGGATCCAGGTTCATCGCCCGCACGCCGCGGGTGTCGCGGCCCATCGGCCGCGCGTTGCTCTCGTGGAAGCGCGCCGCCTGGCCGCGGGCCGAGACGAACAGCAGGTCCTCGTCGCCGTCGGTGAGCTGCACGCCCACCAGCTCGTCACCTTCGGTCAGCTGGATCGCGATCAGGCCGAGCTCGCGGAGAACCGTGTCGTAGGCCCGCATCTCGGTCTTCTTCACCATGCCGTCGCGCGTGGCGAGGGCCAGGTACCTGCCCTCGCTGTAGTCGCGGGTGGCGAAGACGGCGCGCACCTCCTCGCCCTCCCGGAGGGCGAGCACGTTGGCGATGTGCCGGCCGCGGGAGTCGCGCGAGCCCTGGGGCAGCTCGTGGACCTTCTGCCGGTAGACCTTGCCGAAGTTCGTGAAGAAGAGCAGGTAGTGGTGGGTCGAGGCGATGAACAGGTGCTGGATGTAGTCGTCGTCCTTGAGGCGGACGCCGCGAAGCCCCTTCCCGCCGCGCCCCTGGGCACGGTAGGTGGTCACCGGCAGGCGCTTCACGTAGCCCGCGTTGGAGATGGAGATGACCATCTCCTCCTCCGCGATCAGGTCCTCGAGATCGATGTCGCCCTCGCCGGGGACGATCTCGGTACGGCGCTCGTCGGCGTAGCGGCCGCGGATCTCGAGCAGCTCCTCGCGGATGAGCGCGTACACCCGGCGCTCGTCGCCGAGGATCGCCCGCAGCTCGGCGATGCGGCCCTGGAGCTCCTGGTACTCGGCCTGGATCTTGCCGGCCTCGAGCTGGGTGAGGCGCTGGAGGCGCAGGTCGAGGATCGCGCGCGCCTGGATCTCGGTGAGGTCGAACCGCGTCATCAGGCCGTTGCGGGCCGTCTCGGGATCGGCCGCGCCCCGGATCAGGGCGATCACCTCGTCGAGGTGCTCGAGGGCTTTCAGGAGCCCCTCGAGGATGTGGGCCCGGGCCTCGGCGCGCGCCAGGCGGAAACGCGAGCGCCGGGTCACCACCTCCTTCTGATGCGCGACGTAGTGGCGGATCAGGTCCTTGAGGCCGAGCGTGCGCGGCACGCCGTCCACCAGCGCGATGGCGTTCACACCGAAGGTGGTCTGCGTGGCGGTGTGCTTGTAGAGCTTGTTCAGCACCACCATCGGCACCGCGTCGCGGCGCAGCTCGATCACCACGCGCACGCCGTCGCGGCCGCTCTCGTCCCGGAGGTCGGAGATCTCGGGGATGACCTTGTCGTTGGCCAGGTCGGCCATCTTTCGGATCAGCTCGGCCTTGTTGACCTGGTACGGCAGCTCGGTGAAGACGATCGCGTTGCGCCCGTGCTTGAGGGGCTCGTTGTGCGCTCGCCCACGCACGACGATGCGGCCGCGGCCGGTGCGGTACGCGTCGACGACGCCGGCGCGGCCGACGATGATGCCCCCCGTGGGGAAGTCGGGCGCCTTGATGTGGCGCATCAGGCCCTCGACCTCGATGGTGGGGTCGTCGATCTGCGCCACCACGGCGTCGATCACCTCGCCGAGGTTGTGCGGCGGGATGTTGGTGGCCATGCCCACGGCGATGCCCGACGAGCCGTTGACCAGGAGGTTGGGGATGCGCGACGGCAGCACCAGCGGCTCGCTGCGGCGGTCGTCGTAGGTCGGCGCATCGTCGACGGTGTCCTCGTCGATGTCGCGGAGCATCTCGGTGGCCAGCCGCGACAGCTTGGCCTCGGTGTAGCGCATGGCGGCGGCCGCGAACTCGCTCGATCCGAAGTTCCCCTGGCCGTCCACGAGGGGGTAGCGGGAGGCGAAGTCCTGCGCCAGGCGCACGAGGGTGTCGTAGATCGACTGGTCGCCGTGAGGGTGGAACTCACCCATCACACGCCCGACGATGTTCGCGCTCTTGACGTAGGCGCGCTCGGGCTGGAGGCCCATGTCGTGCATCGCGAAGAGCACCCGGCGGTGCACGGGCTTCAGCCCGTCGCGCACGTCGGGGAGGGCCCGGCCCACGATCACGCTCATCGCGTAGTCGAGGTAGGACGAGCTCATCTCCCGATCGAGCTCGCGGGGCTCGATGCGGCCGTGACGGTCGATCGCCATTACTCAAGACCCCCAGGACATCCGATGTCTAGGGCCCGGCGGAGAACCAAGGTCGGTCCATATGCCGAGCGAAAACCAAGTGATTCGGTGGTCGGGATCCACGCCCATGCTCCATGCATGGGCGTGGGCACGGGCGCCGAAGCGCGCCGGTTCCCCGGACCGCCGGCGGCGGCCAAAGCCGGCAGATGGCCGGCCGACTTCTCCAGCCGGGCCCTAGACATCGAGGAAGCGGACGCTGCGGGCGTTGTCCTCGATGAAGGCGCGGCGCGGCTCCACCTTGTCGCCCATCAGCTTGGAGAAGAGCTCGCCCACGGCCGCCTCGTCCTCCATCATCACGCGCTGGAGGAGACGCCGGTCGGTGTCCATCGTGGTCTCCCAGAGCTGCTCGGCGTTCATCTCGCCGAGGCCCTTGAACCGGCTCAGCTGCACGCCCTCGCGGCAGAGGTCGAGCACCGCGGCGCGCAGCGCCTCGTAGCTCGCCGCCGTGCGGGTGCGGTTGCCGCGCGCGATCCGGAACGGCGCCGTGCCGACCTGCTCGCGGAGCTTGGTTCGCGCGCCGCGGAGGCCCGCCAGCTCGCGGGTGCGGAAGATCTCGAGCGGGATCGTGACGGTCCGCGCCTCACCCGTGCTGGCCTGGACCGAGCGCGCCAGGATGCTCTGACCGGCGGCGTCGGTCCCCTCCACCGACAGGGTGGCACGCTCGTCCGAGGCGCCGTTGACGATCGCCGTCAGGGCGTCCAGGTCGGCCGGCTCGGCCTCGACGAGGCCGTGGATCTGCAGGAAGTCCATCGTCTCCGAGCCGAAGGTCCCGCGCAGGTTGCCCGCCCAGGCCTCGTGCTCCTTGAGGACCCGCTGGAAACGCTGGTATCGCGCCTTCGTCAGGCCGTTCGACTGGCCGGCGGCGTCCTCGAGGGTGAGGTCGCCCAGGTTCCGCTCCAGCAGCCAGTCCTCGAGCTCGCTCTCCTTCTCGATGTACTGCTCCTGGTTGCCCTGCTTGACCTTGTAGAGCGGCGGGCACGCGATGTAGACGAAGCCCTCCTCGATCAGCGGCCTCATGTGCCGGAAGAGGAAGGTCAGGATCAGCGTGCGGATGTGGGCGCCGTCCACGTCGGCGTCGGTCATGATGATCAGCTTGTGGTACCGGGCCTTCGCGATGTCGAAGTCCTCGTCGATGCCCGTGCCCATCGCGGTGATCATCGCCTGGATCTCGGTGTTGGAGAGGACCTTGTCGATCCGGGCCTTCTCCACGTTGATGATCTTGCCGCGCAGCGGCAGGATCGCCTGGAAGCTCGACTGGCGGGCCATCACGGCCGAGCCGCCGGCCGAGTCGCCCTCCACCACGAAGATCTCGGTGTTGGCCGGGTCGCGGTCGGAACAATCGTGGAGCTTGCCCGGCAGGCTCGTCGAGTCCATCGCGCCCTTGCGGCGCGCCAGGTCGCGTGCCTTGCGGGCCGCCATGCGGGCCTGGGAGGCGTTGATCGCCTTGCCGCAGATCGCCCGGGCCTCGGCGGGGTGCTCCTCGAGGTACTCGGCCAGGCGCTGCGTGACCGCGGCGTTGACGAAGCCCGTGATCTCCGAGTTGCCCAGCTTGGTCTTGGTCTGGCCCTCGAACTGGGGCTCGCGGAGCTTGACCGAGATGATCGCGGTGAGCCCCTCTCGGGTGTCGGGGCCCTCCAGGTTCTCGTCCTTCTCCTTGAGCAGCCCCTTGGCGCGCGCGTAGTCGTTCAGCGTGCGGGTGAGCGCCGTCCGGAAGCCGGTGAGGTGGCTGCCGCCCTCGTGCGTGTTGATGTTGTTCGCGAAGGTGTAGACCGACTCGCTGTAGGCGGCGGTCCACTGCAGCGCGACCTCGAGCGAGGCCTCGCTCTCCTGCTCGAGGTAGACCACGTCGCGGTGCACGGGATCGCGCGACTCGTTGAGATGCCGCACGAAGTCCTGGATCCCGCCCTCGTAGTGGAACTCCACCTCGCGGCCCTCGCCGCGGCGGTCGACCAGCCGCACGAGCAGGCCCTTGGTGAGGAACGCCGTCTCGCGCAGGCGCTGGGCCAGCGTGTCGAAGTCGAAGTCGGGCTCCTCGAAGATGCTCGGGTCGGGGAGGAACGAGATCGTGGTGCCGGTGTCGGAGGCGTCGCCGACGCGCTCGATCGGGCCCAGCGGCACGCCGATCTCGTACCGCTGCTCGAAGGCCCCGCCGTCGCGGCGCACCTGGGCGTGCAGGGACTCGGAGAGGGCGTTCACGACGCTGCTGCCGACGCCGTGCAGGCCACCGGACACCTTGTACCCCTCGCCGCCGAACTTGCCGCCGGCGTGGAGGACGGTCAGGACCACCTCGAGGGCGCTCTTGCCCCCCTGGTCGGCCATCGCCGAGACGGGGATGCCGCGCCCGTTGTCGGACACGGTGCACGAGCCATCGGGGTGGAGGGTGATCTCGACGCGGTCGCAGTACCCGGCGAGGGCCTCGTCCACGCTGTTGTCGACCAACTCGTAGACGAGGTGGTGGAGTCCGCGCGGGCCCGTCGATCCGATGTACATACCCGGACGTCGGCGGACCGCTTCGAGTCCCTCGAGGACGGTGATGTCCCCCGAGTCATAGGTCGTGGTCACCGACGGAACGTCGGGCGTTGGCTGGATCTGATGCCTCCTCAGGACGGTCCCGGCAGTTTAGCACCCCCCTCCCCCGGAATCGCCTGTTTTGTGCCCTATTTGCAGGTATTTCACCTGTCACCACCGCGCTCGCGACGCGCGGCGGAGGCCGCCGCCGCCCGTTCGATCAGGCCGCGGAGCACGGGGTCGCCCACCGAGGCGGCGGCAGAGGCGGCGGCGGCGCGCTGGGCGGGGGTGGGAGGGGGTGGCGGAGGGGGCGCGGGCGGGGCCTCCGGGGCGCTCGGCAGCACGTGGTCCGCGACGGAGAAGCGGAGGCCGACGATGCCGGCGTCCGGGCACTCGGCGACCAGACGGGCGGTCAGCTCCTCGCGCCGCGCCGACAGCTCGTGGGCCCATGCCGCGTCGGAGCAGGCGACGGTGACCACGCCGGCGCGGGTGCAGCGCACGGGCACGCTGTGGCGCGCCCCGTCGGCACCCACCACGGCGGGCCAGGCCACCGCGGCCGCGCCCGCCGGCCCCTTGGGCGACGGCCCGCCGGACTTCCTGCGGAAGCGCTTGAGCGCGTCGGCGGCCGGCATCGGGTCCTTGCGATGCCGGTGCCTGCGGGGGTGGTCAGGCATGCAGGCGCCCGTCCTCCACCCTGACGACGGCGTCAGGGGGCGCCGCCAGCGCGTCCGCGGCGCCCGGGTCGGCGCTGGTCACCAGCGTCTGGCCGCCGTCACGCACCGCCTCCAGCAGCAGGCGGCGTCGCACCGGATCGAGCTCGCTGAGCACGTCGTCGAGCAGGAGGATCGGGCGGGCGGCGCGAGCGCGGAGGTGGTCGCGGGCCGCCAGCAGCAGCGCCAGCGCGGCGGTGCGCTGCTCCCCCTGGCTGCCCTCACGGCGCAGGTCGGCGTCGCCGGCCCCGATCCAGAGGTCGTCCCGGTGGGGCCCCGAGAGGGTCTGCGCGGCCTGGATCTCGCGCGGCCTCCGCTCGGCGAGCATCTCCGCGAGCGCCTCCTCCAGGGCGTCGCCCGCGATCTCCGGGAGGCCCTGCGGCGACGTCTCGAGGCGCAGGGCGCCACCCCGGCCGCCACCGAGGTCGGCGAGCCACGAGGCGAAAGGCCCGGCGAGAGCCGCGACACCCTCGCGCCGGGCCCGGGCCACCCGCGCCCCGAGCTCGGCCATCGGGGCCTCCCAGGCCGGGAGGCTCGCCTCCGAGGCGAGCCCGGCCCGCACCCGGCGCAGCAGCGCGTTGCGCTGGGCCAGCGCGTGCTGGTAGCCGGAGAGGTCCTCGGCGAACCCGGGCGCGGCGGCCTCCAGAACGCGGTCGAGCGCGCGGCGGCGGGCGGCGGGAGGGCCCTTCACCGCCCGCAGTTCGTCGGGGAGGAAGACGAGGACGGCGCGGGCGCGCCAGGAGGCGAGGGTCCTCACCGGGTCGCCGTCGAGGCGCAACCGCCGCCCCCGGCCCGGAGCGAAGCCGATCTCGCGACGATGCGCACCGGGCGGGCCGTCGAGGTCGAGGGTGACGTGCAGCGCCTCGGCGCCGCGCCGGACGATCTCCGCCTCGCGGGCGGTACGGGGGGAGACGCCCACGCACCCCAGCACCAGGGCCTCGACGAGCGACGTCTTGCCGGCCCCGTTCGGCCCGACGATCAGCACCAGCCCCGCCGGCAGGTCCAGCTCGGCCCGGTCCCAGCAGCGGACGTCGGCCACCGCGAGACGCCGCGCCACCCAGTCCGGGGCGGGCGGCACCGGATCGAGGCCAGTGCCCTGATTCAAAAGTTCAGCGGCACTTCCCGGCTGCATCTCATCGCGAGGCGGCGTCCTCGGCAGCCCAGATATACCCGATATCGGGACTGCTCTGCGTCCTTGCCTCGCGGGAGATTCGCTCGGGAACTGCTCGCCAACTTCTGAATCAGGGCACTAGGCGTTGAGCCTGATCGGCATGAGGAGGTAGCGGTAGTCATCGTTCGCCCCGCGCAGCAGCCCGGGCCGGAGCGGGCTGATCAGGCCGAGGCGCACCTCGTCCCCGCCGATGCTCTCCACGCCGGCGCGCAGGAACTCGACGTTGAAGCCCATCTCGAGCGGCTCCCCCGTGAACGCCACGGGGATCGACTCGTGCCCCTCGCCGATCTGGTCGCTGATCGCGGAGATCGTGACGGCGCCAGGCTCGAAGGCGAGCCGCACCGGGGTGTTCCGCTGCGCCAGCACGCCGATGCGGGTCAGCACGCCCAGCAGCTCGGCGCGCTCGAAGGCCACGTCGTGCTCGAACGTGTCGGGCACGAGTTGGCGGTGGTCGGGGAACTGACCCTCGATCAGCCGGCTGGTGAGCCGCAGGTCGCCGACGCGGAAGAGCGCCTGCGTCTCGGTGAGGACGACCTCGACGGCATCGGGCTTCATCAGGCCGACCAGCCGCGACACCTCGCTGAGCGCCCGCGCCGGGACGATCGCCTCGCGGACGTCGGCGGGGGGTGCGTCGAGCGGGGTCTGCCGGACGGCCAGGCGGTAGGAGTCGGTCGCGACCATCGTGAGGCCGTCGGGGCCGATCCTGACCAGGACGCCGGTGAGCACCGGGCGGGTCTCGTCGCGGGAGGCGGCGCGGGCCACGCGGTCGATCGCCTCGACCAGCGGCTCGGAGGGGATCGACAGGCCGGAGCCCTCGTCGGCCGGGAGCTCCGGGAAGTCGTGCGCCTGGAGGCAGTTGAGCGAGAAGGACGAGCCGCCGCCGGAGAGGCTGACGACCCCCTCGTTGGCGCGGTGCTCGAGGGTGATCGGGCCGTCGGCCATCGAGCGGACGATGTCGGCGGCCAGACGCGGCAGGACGACAGCGCCCGGCTCCTCGACCGACATCCCCAGCGGCACCCGCAGTGAGATCTCCATGTCGGTCGCCGCGAGCTCGCAGCGCCCCTCCTCCGCCCTCAGCAGGACGTGGGACAGGATCTGGATGGTGCTCTTGGCGGAGGCCGCCCGGCCGGCGATGGCCAGCTTGGCGGCCAGCTCCTCCTTGGGCGATGAGAAACGCACGGCGGTGACCCTACCGCCTGCCGCGGGCGTCCGCAGAGGCCGGCTGCGCGGCTCTCCACCGATGGACCGCGGACCTCTTTGACGTAAAGAGAAATAAGGGTTTCAAACCCGTAACAGCAGTAGGTCCTGTGCACTCGGTGGAGATCGATCGAACGGGCTGCAAAGGCGCGGTTTCCAGGTGGGGGCGGAGCGGTGGGCCGCCGACACCGCGGGGGGGTCCCCCTCCCCACCCGTCCCCAGGGCGGCCCGGGTGGGCCCGCCGGGCGGTGCACGATGGGGAGGGGGCGCACCGTCCGTCCCGAGGGATGTCCACCGTCACGGGCGCGACCGCCGCCCGGTGAGCCGGCCTGTGAGCGCCTGCACCGCGGTGAGCACCTCGCCCTCGCCGCCCATCTGCGCGGCGACCTTCTGGACCGCGTACATCACCGTCGTGTGGTCGCGGCCTCCGAACGCGCGCCCGATCGCGGGCAGGGACGCGTCGGTCAGCTCCCGGGCCAGGTACATGGCGACCTGGCGGGGGCGCACGATGCGGCGCGTGCGCTTGTCGCCGTTCATCTCGTCGAGGGTGACGCCGTAGTAGCGGCACACCTCGCTCTGGATGACGGAGATGCTGAGCACGCCCTCGCCGGCCGGGAACAGGTCCTCGAGCACCTCGTTGGCGAGCTCGACCGTGATGCGGCGGCCCGAGATGGAGCCGTGGGCGACGACCCGGGTGAGGGCGCCCTCGAGCGCGCGCACGTTCGTCGAGACGCGGCCGGCGATGAAGGGCAGCACCTCGGGGTCGTGGATCTCGTACCGGTCGGCGCGAACGCGCTTCTGGAGGATGGCGATGCGCGTCTCGATGTCCGGGGGCTGGACGTCGGTGATCAGGCCCATCTCGAAGCGGCTGCGCAGGCGGTCCTCGAGCGTGGCGATCGCCTTGGGCGGGCGGTCGGACGAGATGACGATCTGCTTGCCGCTGTCGTGGAGCGCGTTGAAGGTGTGGAAGAACTCCTCCTGGGTCTGCTCGCGCCCCTGGAGCGACTGGATGTCGTCGATCAGCAGGATGTCCGTGTTGCGGTAGCGGTCCTTGAAGGAGCGGATGCCCCCGTCGCGGAGGGCGTTGATGAACTCGTTGGTGAAGGTCTCCACCGAGACGTAGGTGAGTGAGAGCTCCGGGTGGTTGGCCTCCACGAAGTGACCGATCGCGTGGAGGAGGTGCGTCTTGCCGAGGCCGACGCCGCCGTAGATGAAGAACGGGTTGTAGGCCTTGGCGGGGGCCTCGGCGACGGCGAGCGCGGCCGCCTGGGCGAACCGGTTCGACGGACCGGTCACGAACGCCTCGAAGGTGAAGCGGGGCTGCAGGCCGCTGGCGCGCCGGGGCTGGAGCGAGGCCATCGGCTGGGGAGGGAGGACCTCCTCGGGCGCGGCGGGCTGCTCCCGGGTCTCGGCGGCCGCGGCGTCCGGCCGGGTCTCGACGGTGATCTCGACCTCGAGGTCGGAGCCGCGGATCTCGAAGAGGGCGTCGCGCAGCAGGGGCAGGTATCGCTGGCGGATCCACTGGCGCAGCAACTCGGTGTCGACCGCGAGGACGATGCGGTCGTCGGCCAGCAGCACCGGCCGCGCGCCCGAGAAGGCGAACTTGAAGGTCTGGCCGTTGAGGGTCGCGCGCAGGCGCTCGCGCACCTCGGACCAGACGGCGTCGCGCTCGTGGTCGGGGGCGATCGTGGTGGGCATTGCCGGGGCTCCATCGGTGGGCGGGGGGGTGGAGGCGGGCGTGTCCTGCGGATCGTGCGGTGGTGGTGCGCCGGCGTCGCCGGCGGGTCGGTCCGGGTCGATCAGAAGAGGGTGGCGACGAGGGCGGCGCCGGCCTCGGTGAGGCGGCGCGGCCCGGAGGGCTCGCGGGCGACGAGACCGCGGTGCTGGAGGAGGGCGAGCTCGCGCCCGCATTCCGAGCGCGAGCGGCCGAGCTCCTCGGCGAGCTGCGCCGGCGTCGCGTTGGCGATCTCGAGCAGCAACGCGAGGATCTCGCGCGCGGTCTCGGAGCAGACCGGCTCGGCGGCCGGCCCGCCCGGGGCGGGGATGGAGAGGGTCACGGCCGTCCCGCCGCCGATGTTGTCGGCGATGTCCAGGCGGCCCTCGGCGGCGGCCATCATCTCGTGGGCGAGCGGGAGCCCTCCGCCCACCCCGCGAACGATGGCCCGCGCCTCGGCCCCCGCCGCGGTGAAGCCGGGCATCAGGGCACGCGCCGGGTCGGCGATTCCGGGGCCGTGGTCGCTGACCCTGACGGTGTGACCGCCGTCGAGGACGCTGACGACCGCGTCCCGGAAGGACGCGTGCACCAGGTTCTCCACGACCTCCCGCACGGCGGGCGCCGGCAGGGGCGAGCGCTCGCCCACGGCATCGCAGAGCGCCTCGACCAGGGCGACCGCGTCGTCGTCCTGCAGCTCGTCCACGAGGGGGGGCTCGGCGGGCCCCGCGTAGACGGCCAGACGCGCGCGGAAGGGCTCGGGACGGGGGGCCCGGGCGGCGGCGATCGGTGTGGACAGGGTGAGGGCTGAGGGCATCTTCCGGGGGGTCGAGGGGCGGGCACTCTAACCCCGTGACCCCCGGCGACGAAAGCCCCCTGATCCCCCTGTGGAGAACAATCCCACGACTGAGCGGCGAAATCGTATGACAGCTCCGTCGGACGTCATCGCTTGTCGCGACGAGATCATCGATGGGAAAAGGGATCTCACGATCTCTCCACAGACGTCTCCACATCTGTGGAAACGGCGTGGACCCCTATTTTCGGCGGATGCCGCCCCCTCGGCGGAGGCGGTGCGGCGCACCCTCGCGGGCCCCTTGCGCGAGGCGGCCTTTGCTATGCTCGGCCACCCCGCGGCGGGCCCCCGCCCGGATTCCGGATGCAGTTGCATCGACGCGGACGAGGAGTGCGGCGCGCGTGAAGCGGACTTACCAGCCCAACAAGCGGAAGCGCAAGAAGACCCACGGCTTCCGGGTGCGGATGAGCACCAAGGCCGGCCGGGCGGTGCTCAAGCGCCGTCGTGCCAAGGGCCGTGCACGCCTTTCCGCCTAGTTCATGACCGATGCCGGCACCGCTCCGCGGCGCCGAGCCCGGATCACGCGGTCGGGCGACTTCGACGCCGTGTACCGGCGGGGGCGCTCGGCAGCCAACAGGCACCTGGTGGTCTACGCGTTCCCGCGCGAGGACCGTCCCGGTCCGTCTCCGGCACGGCTCGGCCTGTCGGTGTCGAAGAAGGTCGGCGGCGCCGTCGAGCGCAACAGGGTCAAGCGGGTGCTGCGCGAGCGCTTCGCGGAGATCGCCCCCTCGCTTCCGGGTGGGCTGGACGTGGTCGTGATCGCGCGGCCGGGCTGTGCCGAGTACGTGGAGGAGAAGGGCTCCGCTGCCATCGGCGCGCGGCTCGCCGAGCTGGCCGAGAAGGTCACGCGCCCGCGCGAGGAGGCGTCGTGAAGGCGCTCGCGATCGCTCCGATCCGCGCGTACCAGCGCTTCGTCTCGCCGCTCATCCCGCGGCGCTGCAAGTACCACCCCACCTGCTCCGCCTACGCCGTCGACGCCGTCCGTGAGTTCGGCGTGATGCGGGGCTTCGTGCTCGCGGGATGGCGCCTGCTGCGCTGCAACCCCTGGAGCCATGGGGGCGTGGACTACGCGCGCGACCAGACGGTGTTCCACAGGTGAACCCGCTCGCACTCCTCGAGGACCCGCTCCGCTGGCTCCTCGACTTCCTCCACGAGAACGCGAACCTCACCTACGGGTGGTCGATCGTCGTCCTGACGCTGATCGTCCGGTCGGCCCTGCTGCCGCTGGTCATCAAGCAGTACTCCTCGATGCGCAGCATGCAGATGGTGGCGCCGCAGCTGAAGGAGCTGCAGGCCAAGTACAAGGGCAACCGCCAGAAGCTCAACGAAGAGCTGATGGCGTTCTACAAAGAGAACCAGATCAACCCGTTCGCCTCGTGCCTGCCGCTCGTGGCGCAGCTGCCGATCTTCATCGCCCTGTACTACGTGCTGCGGGACTTCTCGAACGAGGCCGTCGGCAGCGACCTCTCGTTCATGTGGCTGATCCCGGACGTGGCCGACGACTTCACCCCCAGCGCGGCCAGCTTCGTGCTGGTGGTCATCTACGGCTTGACGCAACTGCTCTCGACCGAGCTCTCGGCCACGCCGAACATGCCCGAGTCTCAGCGCCGGATCATGCGGTTCATCCCGATCGTCGTCGTGATCTTCGTCTTCCAGTTCGTCGTTCCGGCGGGCCTGGTCCTCTACTGGATGACCACCAACCTCTGGACCTGCGGCCAGCAGCTCGTGATGCGCCACCGGATCGGCCTTCACCTGGCCGACCCCGCCGAGGTGGAGAAGATCGCCGCCCAGACGGCCAAGAAGGGCTCGCGGACCCCCCCGAAGACGGAGGGCGCCCTCGCGCTCGCCGAGGAGGAGGAGCCCGCCGCCGAGGCCCGGCCGAAGCGGCGCGGGCGGGGGCGCAACGGCGCCGACGCCGAGGCGCCGGTCGAGGGGGAGGCCACCACCGCGCCCGAGCCGGAGACCGCACCGGAGCCGGCGAGCGCGCCCGAGACGGACGCCCCGTCGGGTGGGCCCGGCAAGGGCGGCAACGGCGGCAACGGCGGCCGCCCGGCGAACCGGCGCCAGCCCCGCCCCAAGGGCACCGCCAAGGGCTCGCGCCCGGCGAGCGGCACCCGCTCCAAGAAGAAGCGCTGACCGGAGGTGGATCGTGGGAGCGAGTGAGGTCACGGCCGAGGGACCCGGAGCCGCCGCGGTGGCGCGGACGCTCGACGCCGTCGTCGAGGGCATGGGGCTGGAGGCGACCGTCGTCGTTTCGCCGGGCCCCGACGACACCGACATCGACGCGACGGTCGAGGGCGAGGGCCTGAGCCCCCTGATCGGCCGGGGCGGCGAGACCATCGACGCCCTCCAGTACCTCCTCGGCCAGATCGCGAGCCGCGCCGAGGGCGGCTCCCGCCGCCGGGTGAGCCTCGACGCCGACGGCTACCGGGCGCGGAGGGCCGCGGCGCTGGAGGCCCTCGCCGACCAGGCGGCCCGCGAGGCCGTCGAGCACGGCGAGGAGATCGAGCTCGACGCGATGACGCCGCACGACCGGCGGATCGTCCACATGGCGCTGAAGGACCGCCCCGAGGTGGTCACCCGGAGCGAGGGCGAGGAGCCCCGCCGCCGCATCATCGTCGAGCCTGCCGAGTAGGTCGCGCGGCCGCCCGGCGCGGGGCTGCGCCGGTTTCACGTGAAACACCCGTGACCCACGATTCCGCGGTTTCACGTGAAACATCCGGCCCCGCGGCGCGGCTGGTGGCCCGCGCCGCCGCCATGGGGCTCTCTCTCTCCGCCCCGGCCGCCGCCGCGCTCGTCGCGCTGCTCGACCGCATCGGCCTGGAGCCGCAGAACCTCACCACGATCGAGGGTCTGGAGGAGGGCATCGACCGCCATCTCGCCGACAGCCTGGCCGGATTGATGCTCCCGGAGGTCGCCGGCGCCTCCTCGTCGGTCGACATCGGCAGCGGTGGGGGCTTCCCGGGCCTCGTCCTCGCGATCGCGCGACCCGATCTGGCGGTCACACTCGTCGAGAGCGAGCGCCGTAAGGCCGACTGGCTGCGCAGAGCGTCCGCCGGCATCCCTAATGTGCGGGTCGTGGCCGATCGCTCCGAACACCTCGCGAAGGCCGAACGGGAGACCTTCCCACTGGCGACGATGCGGGCGCTCGGGCCCCTCCCGGTCGCGCTGGAGCTCGCCGCGCCGCTCGTGAGCCTCGGCGGCGCCGTGGTCGCCTGGCGCGGGGACGACGCCGACCCCGCCACCGAGGCCGCCGGCATGCGCGCGGCCCGGGAGCTGGGCCTCGAACCGCGCCCGCCGGTCCCCTCCGCGGCCTTCCCGGGGTCACGCCGGCGCCTGCAGGTCTTCGCCAAGGTCGCGCCGGCACCGTCCCGCTATCCCCGCCGCGCCGGACGCGCCGCGAAACGGCCCATCGGAGGCGAGCGCTGATGATCTACGCCGTTGCCAACCAGAAGGGCGGGGTGGGCAAGACCACCACCGCGGTCAACCTCGCCGCGTGCCTCGCCGAGGCGGGATCGCGGGTGCTGCTGGTGGACGTCGACCCCCAGGCGAACGCCTCGGGAGGCCTCGGCATCTCGGGCCGCGACCGGCTCACCATCGCGGATGTGCTGCTCGACGGCGTGCCGCTGCAGGACGCCGTCGTCCCCACCAGCGTGCCCAATCTCGACCTGCTCCCCTCCTCGTCGGACCTGGCCGGCGCGGCCGTCGAGCTGCCCGGGCGCGAGGGACGCGAGGGCATCCTCGCGCGGGCGCTCGAGCCGGCCCGCGCGGAGTACCCGTACATCTTCATGGACTGCCCGCCGTCGCTCGACCTGCTCACCGTCAACGCGCTCGCGGCCGCCGACCGCCTGATCGTGCCGGTCCAGTGCGAGTACTACGCCCTGGAGGGCCTCTCGCGGCTGATGGAGACCGTGGCCGCGGTCCAGGCCCGCCTCAACCCCCGTCTGCGGGTGACCGGGATGCTGATGACGATGCACGACGCCCGCACCCGGGTCAGCGGCGACGTCATCGGCGAGGTCCGGCGCCACTTCCCCCAGCTCGCCTTCCGCACCGTCGTCCCGCGCAACGTCCGCCTGGCGGAGGCTCCGTCGTACGGAGAGCCGGTCATCCGCTACGACCCGCACTGCGCCGGCGCCGACGCCTACTTCGAGGCCGCCAAGGAGGTCGCCGCCCGTGGCTGACCCGTCGGCTCGCGACCGGCGCGGCCTCGGACGCGGGCTGAGCGCGCTGCTCGGCGACGCCGAGCCCGTCGGTCCCGGCGCGGCCCCCGCCGGCTCGCTGGTCGAGATCCCCCTCGACGCCATCGCGCCGAATCCGGACCAGCCTCGCGCCGTGATCGAGCAGGAGGCCCTGGAGGCCCTGGCCGCATCGATCCGGGCGAGCGGGGTGCTCCAGCCCGTGGTCGTCGCGCCCGCCGACGCGGAGGGCCGTCACGAGCTGATCGCGGGTGAGCGCCGGTGGCGGGCGGCCCGGATCGCCGGCCTGGAGCGGGTTCCGGCCGTCATCCGGGCGGTCGACGCCCGCGAGCGCCTCGAGCTGGCCCTCGTCGAGAACATCGTCCGCGAGGACCTCAGCCCGATCGACGTCGCCCAGGCCTGCGCCTGCCTGATCGAGGACTTCGGCCAGAGCCACGGCGCACTGGCGGGCCGGCTGGGCCGCTCGCGGCCCGCGATCTCGAACCTGGTGCGCCTCCTGGAGCTGCCGGAGGCGGTCCAGGAGATGATCTCGGCGGGCGTGCTCACCGAGGGGCACGGCCGGGCGATCCTGATGGCCGACGGCCCCGCACGCCGGATGCGCGTGGCCGAGCGCGTCGTCGACCAGGGGCTGTCGGTGCGCGCGACCGAGGAGCTCGCCCGCCGCGAGTCGGGCGAGCCGCGACCGGCCGTCCGTCGCGCCGGCGAGCCGACCCCGCTCGGCGACCGCGCTCTCGAGGCATTCGGGTCGGCCTTCGACACCCCCGTGCGCGTGCGCACCAGCAGCCGGGGTCAGGTGGTCGTGGAGCTCCGGTTCGCCGACGCCGAGGCACTGTCGTCGGCGCTGGAGAGGCTCTCCGCCGGCTGACCGGTGTCCTCCCGCTCCGCCGGGAGGGTCAGCGTGAGCGTCGTCCCGGCCCCGGGGGCGGATTCGACCACCAGGCGGCCGCCGCCCAGAGCCGCGCGCTCCTCGGCCGCGGCCAGCCCGAGATGCCCCTCGGCGACGCCCGCCCGCCGTGCGCCCGTGTCGAAGCCCTGCCCGTCATCGCGCACCACCAGGGCCACCTCTCCGTCGCGCTCGGTCGCCGTGATCGTCACCACGCGGGGGTCGGCGTGGCGGACGATGTTCGCGACGGCCTCCTGAACGATCCGGAAGGCGAGCGTGCGGTGGGTCTCCGAGAGCCGGTCCGCCGCGGTGAGCTCGAGATCGACCCGCGCGCCGCGCCACTCGACCCGCTCGACCACCGACCGCACGGCGGCGGTGAAGCCCAGCTCCTCGAGCGACATCGGGTGGAGGTCGGAGATCGCCCTCCGCAGCGCCCGCACCGCCTCACGGGCGGCGGCGGCGGCGCGGTTGACGTCGGCGACGACGGCCGGCGCACCGTCGCGGAGGTCGATGGCGAGCGCGTCCAGCATCAGGCCCACGCCGACCAGCTCCTGCACCGGGCCGTCGTGGATGTCCTCGGCCACCCGTCTGCGCTCGCTCTCCTGCGCGAGCACGATCGAGGCGGCGAGCGAACGGCGCTGCGCCTCCTCCCGCCGCAGTCCGGAGAGCAGCCTCCCGTTCGCCAGGGCGACGGATGCGTGGTCGGCGAGGCCCTCCAGGCGCTCCACGTCGGCGTCGCCGAACGGGGCGCCCCGCACCCGGCGGACGGCGAGATAGGCGACCGAGCCGTCGTCGGACGACCCGCCGTTGGGCACCCCGACCACGATCTCCCGCACGCCGCGCCGCGGGCCCTCGGCCAAGATCCGCAGGACGTCGTCGGACCGCGGCCACCCGGCCTCCGGTCCCTCGTGCGCCACCGGGCGCAGCCCCCCCGCCCCGTCGTGGAGCAGCAGCACGCCGGTGTCGGCCTGCAGCAGGGCGCGCGCCTCGCCGACGACGATCCGGTGGGCGTCGCCCTCGTCGACGGCGGAGGCCACCCTCCGGGCGACCCGGGTGAGGGCGCTCAGCTGCAGCCCCTGGCGGTCGAGCTCGCGCACGCGGTCGCCCAGTCCGCGCATGAGGTCGTCGTTCCGCACGGCCAGGGCCAGGGCGGCCGCCACCGCCTCGACGGTGGCGCGGTCGTCGTCCGAGAGCCGCTCTCCCGCGGGCAGCGCCACGCCGAGCGCGCCCGCCGCCTGGCCGGCGATCCGCGCCGGCACCAGCGCGTCGGCGGGCTCGGGCCCGTCGCCCTCCGGCCTGCGGCAGCGGGTCACGAGCCCGCCGGCGGACGCCTCCTCCACGTAGAACGCGGCGGCCGTCGCCCCGAGCGCGGCGATGAGGTCGTCGAGCACCGACTCGAGCACCGACGCGATGCCGGCACCCTCGGCGACGAGCGTGAGGGCGCGGCGGATGACCGCGGGCCCCTGCAGGGCGCCACCGGGCACGGAGCCGCGGCCTAGCGGATCAGGGCCTGGCGGATGCCGATCGCGACCGCCTGGGTGCGGTGCTCGGCCTCCAGCTTGGCCAGGATGTGCTTCACGTGGGTCTTGACGGTCTCGACCGAGACCACCAGGCGCTCCGAGACCTCGCGGTTGGAGTGGCCGTCGGCGAGCATCTGGAGGATCTCGCGCTCACGGGCGCTGAGGATGCCCCCGGGGCGCGGGCGCGCCAGCTGGCGGAGGAAGTCGGGTGCCAGCCGGGGGTCGACGTACGGATCGCCCGTGACGACCTGGCGGATGGCGCCGACCAGGGCCGCGCTCTCGGAGTCCTTGAGCACGAAGCCCTGCGCGCCGGCGTTGAGGGCCTCCCAGAGCAGGTCCTGCTCGGCGTGGGCGGTGAACATCACCACACGCACCTCGGGGTGCTCGGCGGCGATCCGCTGGGCCGCAGCGACGCCGCCGATGCCCGGCATCCGGGCGTCCATCAGCACCACCTCGGGTCGCCGGCGCGCCACGAGCTCGAGAGCCGCCTCGCCGGAGGACGCCTCGCCGACCACCAGCATGTCCTCGAGGGGCGAGAGGACACGCCGCAGACCCTCGCGGACGATCGCGTGGTCATCCGCGAGGAGGCAGCTGATCCTCCTGGTGTCTTCTGGCGGACGCGTGGAGAGCCCTGTGCTCACGAGACTCCCGGTGGTCTCACACCGTGGCGCCCCGGTGGCTCACGGCGTAGTGGGCGATCCTGGACTCGAACCAGGGACCTCATCCTTATCAGAGATGCGCTCTAACCACCTGAGCTAATCGCCCCGGCCCGTGCGGGTCGCGGCAGGGTATCAACCCGGCCGGGCCATGACCACGCGGGTCGTGCGAGGGGTGGAGCGGGTTGACGCCTCCCGGGGCCTGCGACGGGTCTGCGCCTATACTCAAAAGAGCGTTGCCTGGCCCCGCGGGGCCCGACGAAAGGCGGGGCATCGTGCAGGAGATGGTCATCTACGGCGTCAGCTTCGACATGGTCGGGAAGCAGCCGATCGTGCTCCTCAAGACGATCTCGGGCAACAAGTTCCTGCCGATCTGGATCGGCCACGCCGAGGCGGCCGCGATCCTGATGAAGCTGCAGGGGGCCGAGACGCCGCGCCCGATGACGCACGACCTGCTCACCGACGTGGTGGGCGAGCTCAGCGCGGAGATCGCCAAGATCACCGTCACCGAGCTCCGCGAGAACACGTTCTACGCACTGATCACCCTGCGCGCCGCCACCTCGGAGATCGAGATCGACTCCCGCCCCAGCGATGCGCTGGCGCTCGCGGTGCGCAGCAACGCCCCGATCTTCGCCGCCGACAAGGTGATCGAGGAGAGCGGCATCGAGTTCGAGCACGAGGTCGAGGACACCGACGAGGTCGTCGAGAAGTTCAAGGAGTTCCTCGACCAGGTCAGCCCCGAGGACTTCCTGGCCGACAGCTGACCGGCCGCCCGCCGGCTCAGGCCGGCGGGTCCTCGCGGGTCTCGCGCTTGGTGAGGTCCAGCAGGTGGCCGTAGATCTCGTGGAGGCCCTCCGCGCTCAGCGGGCCCTGGTTGGCCGCCTGGAGGTAGGAGTGCATCCAGTCCTCCCGGGCCTGGTCGACGAACTCCATCCCCTGGGCGCGCTTGTACGCGCGCAGCCGGGAGACCATGGTGAGGCGGCTGTTGATGGCCTGCACCAGCTTGAGGTCGGTGTCGATGATCGCGTCGCGCATCTGACGGACCACGGCATCGGCGTTGGGATCGGCCATCGGGCCCACGCTAGCAAGCCGGACCCTGGCCACCGCCCTCCTGGCTCCGTTCACGGCGGCGGGCTAACCTGTCCCGGCGCACCGAAACCGACGGCAGAGGCCCCATGCTCGACATCTCCCCCGTGCAGATCCTCATCGTGCTGGTCATCGCGCTCCTCGTCTTCGGCCCCAAGCGCCTGCCCGAGATGGGCAAGTCGATCGGCCGCGGCATCCGCGAGTTCAAGGGCGCCATCCTCGACGACGAGCCCCGCCGCCCGGCCGATGCTCCCACCACGCCCGCACCCCCGGCCGCCGTTCCGGCGGCGCCCGGGCCGGCCGCCGACGCCGACGCCGCACCGGCCGAGGCCGACGACGAGGTCCTCGAGGGCGTCGTCCTCTCCGGGGACACCCCGCCCAAGAACCCCGACTCCTAGACCGGTCGGGGAGCGGCGCCGCCGGTCATGGCCCTTCTCGGGGTGCGCCGCCTGAGCAGGGCCGGGCGCGACGAGCACCTGAGCGTCGTCGACCACCTCGACGAGCTCCGCAACCGGATCATCGTCTCCGTGCTGGCCCTCGCCGTCGCGTTCGGCGTGGCCTACGGGTTCCACGAGCAGCTCCTCTCGCTCCTCCAGCAGCCGCTGCCCGACCGGTACAAGGAGGAGGGGCTGATCACCCTCTCGCCGACCGAGCCCTTCTTCACGGTGCTCAAGGTCTGCTTCTGGACGGCCATCCTCGCCGCCCTCCCGGTCTGGCTGTACCAGGTCTACGCCTTCGTCATCCCCGCGGTGCAGGACCAGTCGCGCCGCCGGATGCTCGCCGTGGTCGCCGGCGCGTCGAGCCTCTTCGTCGCAGGCGTGGCCTTCGCCTTCTACGTGGTCCTGCCGGTCGCCCTGCGCTTCCTCCTCAACTTCGGCGGCGACACGTTCCAGACCGAGGTCCGGGCCGGCGAGTACTTCGCGTTCGTCACCAGCCTCATGCTCGGCGGGGGGCTGATGTTCGAGATCCCGGTCGCCATGCTGGCACTGGCCCGGATCGGCGTCACGAGCGCCGAGTTCTACATCCGTCAGTGGCGGGTCGCGGTGGTCGTGATCGCCGCCCTCGCGGCGATCCTGCCGGGCGGCGACCCGTTCTCGATGGTGCTCCTTCGTGCTGTACGCGCTCGGCGTCGTCCTCGCCCGGCGCTTCGGGGGACCCCCCCTCTGGGCCCGCGAGGCATGGGCGGACGCCGAGGACGACGAGGACCCGCCCGCCCCGACCCCGGGCAGCGCCTAGCTGTCGTCCCGGAGGCGCCGCCCGGTGAGCCGGAGGAAGACGTCCTCCAGGCCCGCGGGGCGGGCCGCCTGCAGGCGCACCGGCACCCCGGAGGCGCGTGCGGCCGACCAGAGGGCCTCGGAGTCGTCGGTGAACAGGAGCACCAGGTCGCCGTCGACCTCGTGTCCCCGGGCCCCCGCGGCGATCGCGTCGAGCAGCACCGCGACGTCTTCGGCGGCCACCCGGAGCTCGAGCACCTCGCGCCCCACCTCGGTCGCCACCAGCTCGGCGGGACGCCCCTCGCGCACGGTCCGGCCGTGGTCCATCACCACGAGCCGGTCGCAGAGCTGGGCGGCCTCGTCAGCACCAGCGTCGCACCGCCGCTGCGCAGCAGGCGCAGCCGCTCCCAGACCGCGTGGCGCGCCTGGGGATCGAGCCCGGTGGTGGGCTCGTCGAGCAGTACCATCTCGGGCTCGTTGATCAGCGCGCGGCCGATCTGCAGCCGGCGGCGCATCCCGCCCGACAGGCGATCCACCGGATCGCCGGCCCGGTCGGACAGCGCCATCAGGGCGAGCAGCTCATCCGCCCGCCGCCGCGCCTGGGCCCGTGGGATGTCGAAGTACCGGGCGAATACCAGGAGATTCTCGCGAACCGTGAGCTCCAGATCGAGCGTCGTGTCCTGGGCCACGACGCCGAGACGCCGCTTCAGGGCGCGCGGCTCGCGGTTGGGGTCGAGACCCAGCACCCGCAGCTCGCCCGCGTCGCGGGGGGCGAGACACGACAACATGCGCATCGTCGTGGTCTTGCCCGCGCCGTTCGGCCCGAGGAAGCCGAAGCACTCCCCCCGCGCGACATCCAGGTCGATGCCGTCC
>LNEQ01000204.1 GCA_001464995.1 Actinobacteria bacterium Ga0077541 | reverse complement strand
AAACCTCGGCGGATGCGGCGTCCTCGGTCATCCACATGGGCACCACCATGCGGATGACACTGCGTCCTTGCCCCGCCGGGTTTTCGCGGCCAGAACGGACCAACGTCACCTGACACGGCACTAGGGGAGCGGCGGCGTGGCGGCGTTGATCGTCTCCAGGAAGCGGACGACCCTCAGCTGGTCGGCCGGGCTGATGAGCACGTCGGGCCGGGTGTTGTTGGCGGTCCTGTGGCGGGCGTTGCCGACCACGCAGGCGAGGCTCTCGCAGGCGCCGTTGTGGTAGTACGGCGGCAGCTGCAGGATGCCCAGCAGCGACGGCACGTTGAAGCCGGCTCCCTTGCCGTCGCCGTTGTAGTCGAGGCCGAGCGCGTCCTGCGGCGGCTGGCTCGCGCCGTTGACGACGCCCGCTGCGGCCTTCTCGACGCCGCCGACGTTGAGGCCGATCGGGTTGGTGCCGCCCGGGACGCCGAGGTTGAACGAGCCGATGTCGGTGACGAAGCGGCTCAGGTACTGGGACCCGACCGGGTTGCCGAAGGTCTGCGCCGGCGTCCGCTCGGTCACGAACTCCGTCGCCGCGGGCGGCGGCGCGAAGTCGAGCGTGCTGTTGGTCCACTTCCCGCCGTTGTGGCAGCTCGCGCACGACTGGGCGAAGAGCGCCCGGCCGGCCGCGACGTCGCGCAGGTTCGCGCCGGGGCGGTTCTTCGTCGCCCGCAGCGGCCCGTTGGGCGTCCGCACGGCGACTCGTGTCCACTCGCGCATCGCGGTCAGGGCGGGCACCGCGACGGTGCTGCCCGGCAGCGTCACGGTCACCTGCTGGCGCCCGGAGTTCTTCAGGGCGAAGTTGTTGATCGTGCAGGGCGCCTGGTTGATGTCGCCGCTGTCGGCGATCAGCAGGCCGTGGTTGGGGTCGAAGAGGCTGGTCGCGGCCGCCGGCGCCGGCGGCGCGGCGGCGCACGCGAGCGGGGTCGTGAGGTTGCCGGGGCCCGACACGTTGCGGATGTTGAGCTCGAAGTCCTCGACCTCGTCGCGCACCGGCGTGTAGTTGAGGATCCGGTTGGCGAAGCGCTGGTCGGCGGGCACGTGCGGGTCGAAGGTGCCGTTCAGCGGCACCGACTTGCGCGGCCCGTCGGGGAACGACCAGACGACCCCGTCCGTCAGTCCCTTGAAGTGGCAGCTCGAGCAGCTCTGCCAGCCCTCGCTGGAGAGGCGGTCGGTGGTCGAGACGGTGGTCCCGGCCGGGCGGTTGAAGTTGCCCCGCGACGAGAAGAACATCTCGGCCCCGACGGCCACGACCTCCTCGAAGGAGCCGGGGGCGGGCAGGCGCGAGATGCGGATGGTGCGGATCACCCGGTCGGTGCGCAGGTCCACCACGCTGACGTTGCGCGAGACGAAGTTGGTCACGTACGCCCGGGTGCCGGCGGGGTTGATCGCGATGCCCTGGGGGTTCTTGCCCGCGTTGTCGCCCGAGGTCGCGGCGTTCACCGGGTCGTTGAGGTCGATGTAGCGGGTCGTGTCGGCGTCGACGGTGTTCGACAGCTTCCCGGAGCCGTCCACCCGGACCTTCACGAGCATGTCGCTGCCGGCGGCGACCACGTAGGCGTGGTTCTTGGCGAAGCCCATGGCCCACACGTTGGCGAAGAAGAGGCGCTTCTTGCCGGGCTCCGGATCGCGGGCCCCGAGGTGCAGGTTGACGAACTTCGTTGCGCTCTCGTCGCGCGCGGCGCCGGCGTTGACCTTCCCGATCACGTTGACGAACGCCTGGGTGTCGACGTTGAACCGCAAGGGGCTCGACGGAGAGGCGGCGATGTTCGGCAGGTACGCGTTGTTGCCGCGGATCACGATGCTCTGGAGCTGGTTCGGGAACGCGGACGTCGGGTCGGCCACCCCGTCGCCGGTCGAATCGATCGTGAAGCCCGTCACCTGGGGTGCGAGCCGCACGAGCTGGGCCGGCCGGTAGTCGCGCAGCCGGGGCGACGAGGTCCTGATGTCGAGGCGGCAGACCGCCCCCTCGCGCCCGTTGTCGTCGGCCTGGACTCCCCCGGGCCGGGTGAAGGAGAGGAAGCGCGTCACGAACAGACGCTTGCTGTCGCGGGTGATGGCCATCGCCCGCGGCTGGAAGTGGCGGGTGCGATCGGGCGCGTTGCAGAGGCTGTTGCCGAGGGCCACGTGGCCGATGAGCTTGCGGGCGGCGACGTCGAGGACGGTGATCGAGTCCTGGCCGCTGTTGGCCACGAAGACGCGCAGGCCGTCGGGCGAGGCGACGACGTCCCACGGCTCGGCGCCGGTGGTGATGCGGCCCTTCGGCCCGAAACGCGGGTCGGGCCGCGCCGCGAACCGCGCCGGCTTCGGGTTCGTGATCCGGATGACGGTCATGCTGCTCGAGGCGGCGTTGGCGACGTAGGCGTAGCGGCCGACCGGGTCGAGCGCCACGCTCTGGGGCTCGTCGCCCACGGTGATCCGCGCGACCACGCGGTTGGAGTCCGTGCGGATCACCGAGACGCTGTCCGTCTCGGGGTTGACGGTCCACACCAGCTTGCCGTCACGCGACATCGCGATCGGGCTCGACGAGCTCGGGCCCGAGGGCGTCACCTTCACGGGCACCGGGGCCGGCGCGGCCGTCGCGGCCGCCCCGCCGGCGGCGAGCAGCGCCGCCGCGCCGAGAGCGGCCACAGGCACACCCAACCCACCACGCATGCCGCGCCGAGCCCGCATCTCCACCCCTTCGGTTGTGACGATCCGCGCGAACTTACGTCGGCGCCGTCTTCGCCGTCAACGCCCTCGCCGCCGGTAGGCTCGCGGGGTGGCCAACCAGACCGCGGACGAGATCGTCGAGCTGCTCGAGCCCCTGCGCACGGCGGCCGGCCCCGAGGGGCCGGTGGTGCGCGCCGCACCCGACGCCTACCGGGCGATGAGCCACGACGTGCTCCGCCAGTCCCACGCGCACGGGGCCGCCGAGCGCCCCACCGCCACGGCGTCGTTCGCCCAGGGCGACCGTGTCATGCACCTCTGGACCCGGCGCGGCCCCGACGACGCCGCGTGGGTGGCGCTCGCCCTCAGCGTCACCCGCAACCGCGCGGGGTCGGTGCTGAACGCCGGCTACCGCGTGATCGCCGACGGCCCGGACGAGGCGGCCGCCCTCGCCGCCGATCCGGCGCGCGCGCTCGCCACCCTGGTCACCCGGTTCGGCGTCTCGTTCTACACCGGCCGCAAGCGCGTCTACCTGATGCCCGAGCACCTGGTCGAGATCGAGGGGCGCCTCGACGCGCTCGGCCCCGACCAGTTCGCGCGGGCCGTCGGCCTCGAGACGCCCCCCGACGGCTCGAAGGTGGCGGTCAACGTGGTCGTCTCGCCCGCCGACGGAGGCGCGACCCGGCTGTCGTGGTTCTTCGTGCTCGACCTGACCCGCTACGAGGACGCCTCGCGTCCGCGGGGGCGCTGACCGCCGCGGGACGCGCCGGCAGGCTCTGCGGATCCTCCGGTCGGACCCTTGACGGATCACGTCCGGAGGGCCATGGTCGATACAGCGAGCGTGAGCCCCGGGGCACCGCTTCCATCCGGCGCTTGCACGCTCGAACCGCGGGAATCGAGCGTGATCCGATGCACCTCCTCCAGCGCCGCCGCCACGTAGAGATCGTCTCTCGATGGGCCATCGGCCCGGGCAGAGCGGGCGAGCCGTCGGACGGCTCACAGTGGGCGGGCACGTGGGAGGCCGGGATCGACGTCGGGCACTGCGAGACGCTCCCAGCGCGCGCCGGGATGCGGCGCGACCGTCCGGATGGAACACGTCCACGCGGCCGATGGAGCCCCGCCCTCACGGGCGTGGTGGCCGCAGGGGGGTAATGCCTATGGATGCCGCGATGCAGGGCGGTTCCGACTCCTGAACGGGAGGTCGGGGTCGCCCGTGAATCCGACCAGCGAGGCGCTGGCGCAGGTGGCCGGAGGACGAGCCCGCCGATGCGCCGGGCGCCGCGGACGGACGTGAGGACGGGGTCGTCCGGCGCGGGTACTGCCGGGCGGCCCCGGGGTGAGGGCGCCGCGAGTGCTAGTGGAGCGTCAACCAACCTTCGCCGGGTTCTGGCTCGCTGCAAATCATCAACGCATAGCCTCAGCTATGCGATCTCCCTGCGTCCTTGCCCCGCGGGATTTTCGCGGCCAGAACACCAGCGACGTTGGTGGACGCTCCACTAGGAGCGCGGGGCGGCGGGCGGGGGATCCAGCCGGCAGGGCGCGCGGCGCGGCAGCATCTGGCAGGCCGCCAGCCGCGGCGGGGTGACCGTGACGAGCAGGGCCTCGTCACGGCCGATCGGCGTTCCGTCGCGGAGCGCCTTGCCGATGCGCACGGCGTCGGGCGTCGCGACCCAGCCGGGAAGGCTGAACGTCGGCGCCTGGATGATGCCCTGGGGCCGGGCGTAGCCGGCGGGCGCCGCCAGGTCGAGGCGCGGCGCCGTCCGGGAGCGCCGCCAGACGACCCCGGGGGGGAGGGGGCGCGCGAGGCGGGCGCCGTCGGGGAGCGTGCCGTCCGCGATGACCGATCGCACCAGCGCGTCGAGGGCGGCGCGGTAGGTCGTGCCCGGCGGGAAGCGCAGCGAGGGCAGGCGGGGGACGGCCCGGACCGACTGACCCCCCTCGGCCTGGAAGAGCCAGGGCGCGCTCGCGAGGACGCCCGACTCCCCGATGGCCGCGCGCGCGGCGGGGGTCGCCGGCACGGCCGGCTCGCCCCGCTCGAACACCATGGCCGCCGTGGCCATCCCCCCGCCGACGAGCGCCCCCGCGATCGCGAGCACAGCGAAGGTGCGCCGGCGGCCGCGGGGAGCCCGCCGGGCCCGGGCGGAGGCGGCATCGACCGCCCGCCCCCGCGCGGAGGCCACCAGCTCATCCGACGGTCCGGCCCCGGCGAACGCGTCCCGCAGGCGCTCCTCGGCGCGGTCCGTCACGAGACCGTCACCTCGAGCGCGGCGCGGAGGTCGGCGAGGCCGCGGTGGAGGCGGGAGTGCACGGTGCCGACCGCGATCCCGAGCGCCTCGGCGGTCTCCTGCGGGGAGAAGCCGACCACGATCCGCATCACCACCACCACCCGCCGCTCCGGAGCGATCCGCGTGAGGGCGTCGACCACCTCGAGATCCGTCGCGAGATCATCCTCGGGAGCGGGGTGGCGCTCCTCGTCGAACTCCTCGGTGAGGCGCGCCCGCGTCACGAGCGAGAGCGCGCGGTTGACGACGATCCGGGTGATCCAGGGCGCGAAGGCGCGCGAGACATCGAACTGGTCCAGCGCGCCGAACGCCCGCTCGAAGCCGTCCTGCACGGCGTCATCGGCCAGGTCGGGGCGCCCGGTGATGGCGTAGGCCGCCCGCCAGACCTGACGCACGTGCCGCACGGCGAGCTCATCGGCGGCGCGATCGTCGCCCGCGCGGGCGCGGGCGACGAGCTCTCCATCGGCTGAGTGGCCACGCATCGCGACCATCGTAGTCGGCCGCCCGGCGCGAATCCGCGCGGGTCGGGAAGCAGAGGGCCATCGCCGGGGTACGGGGGCCATGACGAAACCCGCGCACCTCCTCCGCCTCCGGGCCGCCGGCCTTCTCGCCCTCGCGCTCGCCCTGGTGACCGTCGCCGTCTCGTGCGCCGACGAGGCCGCCGTCGCCCCGGCGTCCGCCGGGGACCTCCGCCAGGCGCCCTGGGCCCACCAGCCCGACGGCTCCCCGTCGATCCACGACGTGCCCGCAGAGGCCTCGCTCGCCTTCCCGCCGGGCGTCACCTACGCGCAGGCGCTCACGCAGCTCCTCGTGTCGGCGGCCCGCACCGGCGCGCCGCCCCCCGGCACCGTCGTCCTCGATCCCCTGCCGGCCGAGGTCGTCTACGTGACGCCGGCCGGCCCCGGCGAGGGGATCCGCCTGTCGCTGACGGCACCGTGGGGATGGGTTCCCGCGACCGGGGCGATCCGCGCCCCAAGTTACTCGCTGCCGGGCAGCCTCACGGCGGAGGAGGCCACCGCCGCGGCCCGCGCCGCGCGCGCGTCCGGCGCCATCCTGCCGCAGGGCGCCGAGATCGATGTCCCCGTGCTGCCCGCCTGCGAGATCGCACACGGCACCCCCGACGCCCGGGTCCCCTGCTCATGAGGCGCCGCATCCTCCTGGCGGCCGCGGTGTTCGGCGCGCTCGCCCTCGCCGGCCTCGCCCACGCCGCGACCACGACCTGCAACGTGGCCGCCTCGGGCGGCTTCGCGAACTGCCTCACCGTCACCGCCCCGACGATGGAGGTGGCGAAGGCGCCCAACGGCTCGGCGACGCCGTACCGCTTCCAGCTGTACCGCTTCTCCGACGGCGCCCGGTGGGGATGGTGGCAGTGGAGCGACACCAACCACCACTTCGTCTACCTCTCGTTGTCGGGTGCGATCACGGGTCAGATCGACAACCTCGGCAGCGGCACCCAGGGCTACACCGTGACGCTGGAGCCATGAACGCGGGCATCGTCACCCGGATCACCCAGCGGAGGATCCGCTCGCTGCACCCCCATCTCCTGGGCCTGCCGCGCGGCACCGTCCTCACGCCGTGCCTCACGGATCCGGGCGCGCACCGGGGTCGGCTGAGGGAGATCGGCTTCCCCGAGCCCCTGGATGCCGGACAGGTGCTGCTGCCCGCCGTCGTGGGGCCGCGCAGCGGCTTCAACGCCGACGGCGCCGAGCGCGTGCACCGCGACCGGCCCAAGGAGTTCGTCTGCAGGCTCGCCTGGGGCCGGTGGATCGAGCGCCACGGCACCGACCAGCGCGAGATCCGCGGGGTCCGGCCGTGGAACTACGAGCGCTTCCCGCGCACCCCGATCCCCCCGCCGCACGTCGAGCTGCGGGTCGCGCCGCTGGCAGGCCGCCGGCTCGCGGTCGTCGCCGACAGCACGGGCACGGCCGGCGATCCGCAGCTGCTGCACGCGGTGAACCTGATGCTGGAGCTGTTCGGCACCTGCGATCTGCTCGGCGGGGACGCTCCGCCTGCGGAGGGGATGCAGGCGACCCGGCTCAACTGGGAGCTGCACCCGGCGGAGGGCCTTCCGGAGGTGCCCTCGCCGCTGCGCCCCGTCGTCGGGCCGCTACCGCTCAAGGACCGCCGCGTGGCCGAGTACCGCATCGCACGCGTCGGCGAGCTGTCGCCCGATGTCGTGGCCGTGGGGCGCGGGGGCTTCCGCGGCTACGCCGTGTTCGGCTTCGCCGACCGCGGCCGCCTGGTGCTGGAGAACCTCTACCGCGGCAACGAGACCCTGGTGACCGACCGCCGCTGGGACGACCTCTCGCGCCTCGGCAAGGGCGAGCTGCAGGGCGACGGCGTCGGCGGGCAGCGGATCGCCCACTCCCGCGGCTGGGAGGCGCGCCTGCGGGACGTCGTCGGTTCCTAACCGCACCTGAACCGTCAGCGGCCGGGCCGGCCGCCGCCCGGTGCCATGCTCCCCCCGGCCGTGTCGAGGAGGATGGATGAGCACCGCGGTGATGGCGGGGGGGAGGGGCCGGGCCGGGGCGGCGCTGCTGGCCGCCGCCGTCGCGCTGGCGTTCGCCGACTCGTCGATTGTGATGCTCGGCCTGCCCGAGATCTACGGCGAGCTGGACGCCTCGATCTCGGGCGTGTCGCTGGTGATCACGGCCTACAACCTGGTCGTCGCGGTGGTGGCGCTCGCGCTGGTCCCGGTGGTGGGGCGGGTCCGGCCCGCGGCCCTGGTCGCGGCCGGCCTGGTGATCTTCGCCGTGGCCTCCCTGGCCTGCGGGCTCGTGGACGACCTCGGGATGCTCGTCGCCCTGCGCGCCGCGCAGGGCCTCGGCGGTGCGCTGCTGCTGGCGGCCTCGCTGCCGGTGATGGCCGCCCTCACCGGCTCGGTCGCGGCCGGGAGGGCGTGGTGGGGCCTGGCGGGCACGCTCGGCGCGGTGCTCGGTCCGGCGGCGGGCGGGATCCTCACCGAGCTCTTCGACTGGCGCGCGATCTTCCTGGCGCAGGCGCCGGTGGCCGTCCTCGCGCTGGTCGCCCTCGCGCCCGCCGCCGTGCGCGGGCTGGCGCCGGAGGGCGGCCGCCCGCCCCGGGTGAGGCTCCTGCCGAACCTCGGCCTCGTGTTCGCCTTCGGCGCGCTGGTGGGCGCGCTCTTCCTCGCGGTGCTGATGATCGTCACGGCCTGGGGGCTCGGGCCCCTGGCGGGTTCCCTCGTCGTCAGCGCGCTGCCGCTGGCCGCGGTGGCGGTGCGGCCGCTCTCGCGCCGCGCCGGCCCGGCCGCCGGGGGCGTCGCCGGCTCGCTGCTGCTGGCGGCGGGGCTGGTCGCGCTCGCCCTGCTGCCCGGGGTCGGCTCGGCCTGGGCGGCGCTGGCGCTGGCCGTCTGCGGCGCCGGATTCGGCCTGCTGGTTCCGCCCCTCACGGCCGAGTCGGTCGCCGGCGAGCGGGGCCTCGCCGCGGCCGCAGCCGCCTCGGTGGGCGCGCGCCACGTGGGGCTCGTCGCCGTACTGCTCATCGTCGCCCCCCTGCTCACCGCCGACCTCACCGACGCCGGCGACCGCGCGACCCTCAACGCCACCCAGGTGATCCTCGACGCGCCGATCGGCCTGCAGCAGAAGGTGCCGATCGCCCTCGACATCGCCGACGAGTTCTCCCGCGCGCCCCGCGGGGAGGTGCCCGACGTGGCCCGGGCGTTCGACGAGAACGGGGCGCAGGACGACGCCGGGGTCGCGGCCGTCCGCGACGAGCTGGTCGAGACGATCCAGTCGGCCCTCACCCGCGGTTTCCGGGCCTCCTACCTGGTGTCCGCCGCGTTCGCGCTGCTGGCCCTCGTCCCGGTCGTCCTCGGCGCCTGGCGGCGGGGCGCTCGACTGCGCCGCGGGCCCACCGGGTCCCTCGCGCCGACCGCGTGGCTGGCCGGGCTGGTCATCGGCGCGGGCGCGCTCGTGGGGGTCGCCGCGGCCACGGGGGGCCCCGGGCTCGGGAGCTCCACCACCCGCGACCCGTGCACCGTCCTGCCACGCGAGGGCGGGGGCGGCATCGACGCGACCGTGCAGGGGCTGGTTCTCGACGGCCTCGCCGGGGCGGCGTGCGACCTCGGCGTCTCGCGCGAGAACCTGGTTCTCTCGTTCGGCTCCGACACCGGCACCGAGCGCGTGCCCTGGGACCCTCCGACGGTCGAGCGGGCGGTCCGGTCGGGCCTGGTCCGCGCGATCGACGATACGGAGGACCGCGGCTCGCTCAACTCCGTGGTCGCCGACGTCCTGCGCGGCCTGGCGCGGCGCGCGCCGATCGACGAGCTGATCCGCGGTACGGCGGCCGCCGGGGATCTGGCGGGCGGGCTCGGCGATCTCGACGCGGGCGACGTGATCGACGCCATCCGCGACGCCCTGCCGTAGGGCCGCGCGCCCCGGCGTGCGGCCGGGGCGCGCGGCACCGGGTGCTACGGGCGGGCCCCCCGCCCGTGGCGGCCCATCCCGCCGCGACGCGTGTCGTCGGCGATGTGGGCGGCGAGGTCGGCGATCCGGTCCGCGGGGACGCCCTCCGCCTTCAGGGCCGCTCTGATCGTGGTGATCAGGTCGGCGCGGGACACCCCCTGCGCCTTCGCGATCGCCGTCAGGGTGGTGCCGGCCTCGAGCTTGGTGCGCAGCTCGGCCTCGGTCAGCTGCAGCTTCGCGGCGACCGGCGCGAGCACGTCGGCGTGCGGGCCGTGCCCGCCGGATCCGCGGCCCATCATGCCGAGCGGCGGCAGGCCGGGAGCCGACTGCGCGCGCTGGAGCATCTCGTCGGCCTGCGCCTGGGTGATCCGGCCCGCGGCCACCGCCTCGGCGAGGTTCGCCTTCAGCACGTCCTGGTACGCGCCCGTGACGTCGTCGGCCGTGACCGTGGTCCCGGCGCGCGCGCTGATCGCCGCGGCGAGGTCGCCGGCGTCGTCGGAGGATCCGCCCGTGGCCGCCACCGCTCCGGCCGCCAGGCCCGCCGCGCCCATCACGCCGATGGTCACTGCGGCGATCTTGCGTCGTCCAAAGGTCACGTTCGCCCCCTCGTTCGTAGGAACATCACGCCACGACGGTAGGACCGGCGCCTGTGGGCGGGCCGGGGGTCACATAAGAGAATCCGAAGAATCGGGGCCCCGGGGGGCCGAACCCCGGTTCAGGCCGGGCGGCGGACCACCCGCAACGGGACCGAGCGGGTCACCTGACCGGCGACGGGCGTGAGGAACCGCAGCCGCACGACGTAGCGGCCGGGCGCCAGGCGGCGCGCCGGGGTGAAGGTGATCGTGCGGCGGCCGGTGGTGAGCGAGCGCGTCACGGGCGCGCCGATGCGCCGCAGCACGACCCTCCGGGGCGTCGCGCGGACCGTCCGGCGCAGCAGCGTCACGCGCACCCGCGCCGCGGCCGTCACGCGCAGCGACACGCGCACGGCGCCCGCCCTGGTCGTCGTCGCCGACAGGCGCAGAACGCGCGCACGCGGGCCGGGGGCGGTCGCGGGCGGCGTCGTGCGGGTCACGGTGCGCACCAGGCTGGTGACGTTGCCCGCGCCGCGTTCGCCCCGGGGGCGAGGGCCACCGTGGTGGAGAACCCGCCCGTCGCCGTCACCGGCAGCGGCGCCCCGCCCACGGTCACGGAGACGATGCCCGAGGGGTCGGTGGCCGTACCGCCCACCGCGACCCGTTCGTCGGCCTGGCTCGTCCCGTCGGCGGGCCCGCTCAGCACCAGTGCCGGGCCGGCGGCGTCGGATGCCGCGAGCTCCTTGGCGTGGACGTCGGGCTGGTTGTTCATGTCGGCGGCGATCAGATCGGCGCCGCCGCCCGCGTCGTTGAAGACGAAGGCCACCACGCCGCCGTCGGCGGCGATCGCGGCCGTCTCGCTGTCGGTGGCGCCCTGGGTGGCGCCGCCGGCCCGGACGCTCGCGAGCGCGGTCGCCCGGGCGGCCGGGTCGCGCGCGAAGGCGTCCCGCACGCCCGCGTTGGCGTCGGTCGTGAGGTTCGTCGAGGCCGAGGCGAAGGCGATCCGGGCGCCGTCGGCGGCGATCGCGGGCCTCAGGCCGCCGGCGTTTCCGCCGCTGTCGAGGCCGTTGCGGGCCGAGACGAGCGTGATCGCGCCGGTGCCCATGTCCCGCCGATAGACGTCGTTGCCCACGAAGGCGTCGTTGGTCGCGTCGT
>LNEQ01000203.1 GCA_001464995.1 Actinobacteria bacterium Ga0077541 | reverse complement strand
ATTGGACGGAGGGACCCGGGCGGGCCGGCATCGACCGGCAGGGCATCGGGCTACTCGCCGCCGGTCACTTCGTGATCGACGCCAGCGTCGGGGCCGTGTCGGTGATGCTGCCGGTGTTCACCGCCGCGCTCGCGCTCTCCGACCTCGCCGCGAGCATGATCCTCGGGGCGTCGTTGCTCGCCTCCTCGGCGATCCAGCCCCTCTTCGGCCTGCTGGCCGACCGGCGGGCGTCGCCCGAGTTCCTCTGGGGCGGGGTGCTCGCCGGGGCGGTGGGCCTGGCGCTCTCGGGCCTCGCCGGGGGCTATCTCGGCATCCTCGCGTGCATCGTGGGCTCGGGGCTCGGCATCGCGGCCTTCCACCCGGAGGCCGCGCGGGTCGCGAACCGGATGTCGGCCGGGCGGCCGGCCACGGGCCTCGCCTGGTTCATGGTGGGCGGAAACGCCGGGTTCGCGGCGGGGCCGTTGCTGGCCGCGCTGGCCATCCCGTGGCTCGGGGCGCGCGCGACGCTCGTCTTCCTCGTCCCCGGGATCGCGGTCTCCGCCCTGCTGCTCGCGCACCGGCGGCGGCTCGCGGTGGAGGTGCCGGTGCGATCGGCCGCGACGCCGCGGCCCGATCGTGCGAGCCTGTGGTCCATCGGCCTCCTCCTCGCCTCCACCAGCATGCGCACCTGGACCCAGTTCTGCCTCCTGGCCCTGGTCCCGCTCATGCTCGTCGACGACCGCGGTTTCTCCGAGCAGGGCGCGGGCTTCGCGATCGTCGCCTTCTCGGGCGCCGGCGCGGTCGGGACGATCGCGGGCGCGGCCGTGGCCGACCGGTTCGGAGGGAGGCGGATGCTGCTCTGGACCATGCCCCTCGTCACGCCCCTCCTGCTGCTCTTCCTCGCCGCCGGCGGCCCGCTGTCGATCGTGGCGCTCGCGGCCGCGGGCTTCGTGCTGATGGCGTCCTTCTCGGTGACGGTCGCGATGGGCCAGGAGATGCTGCCCGGGCGCCTCGCCCTCGCGGCCGGGCTGATGATCGGCTTCGGCGCCGTCGGCTCGGCGCCCCCGGGACTCGCCCTGTTCGGCGCGATCGCCGACTCGGCCGGCCGCGACACCGCCCTCTGGGCGATCGCGTGCCTGCCGCTGCTCGGCGCCGCGCTGGCGGCGCTGCTGCCCGCCCGCCCGCACCCCGTGCCGGCGGGCGCCTGATGGCGCGCGGTGGCGGGCCTCCGCAGGGCGACCTCTTCGGCGAGGCCGTCGAGTCGCGCCTCGAGCGCAGCCGCCCCCTCCCCGCGCGGATCCGGCCGGAGGGCCTGGACGACGTCGTCGGCCAGCAGGCGCTGCTCGGCCCCGACGGCGCCCTACGGGCGGCGATCGCCGGCGACCGCGTCCCGTCGATGATCCTCTACGGCCCCCCGGGCAGCGGCAAGACGACGCTCGCCCGCGTCGTCGCGCAGAGCACCGCGTCGGCCTTCGAGGAGCTCTCGGCGGTGTCGGCCACCGTCGCCGACGTGCGCGCGGTGATGCAGCGGGCCCGCGACCGCCTGGCGGCGGGCACCGCCACGGTGCTCTTCCTCGACGAGATCCACCGCTTCAACCGGGCCCAGCAGGACGCGCTGCTGCCCGCCGTCGAGGACGGCCTGGTCACGCTGATCGGGGCGACGACCCAGAACCCCTGGTACGAGGTCAACGCCGCCCTCGTCTCGCGGATGCGGGTATGGGTGCTGGAGCCGCTCGGCCCCGAGGACGTCGGCGCCCTGCTCGACCGCGCGGTCGCCCACCCGAAGGGGCTCGCCGGCCGCGTGATCCTCGGCGAGGAGAGCCGCGCGGCGATCGTCGCCCGGGCCGGCGGCGATGCGCGAGGCGCCCTCAACCTGCTCGAGGCGGCGGCGGCCGACACGGCCGACGGGCGCGAGATCCCCCTCGAGGCCGTGCAGGCCGCCGCCGGCGGGCGCGCGGTGGTCTACGACCGCCAGGGCGACGCCCACTACGACACGATCTCGGCCTTCATCAAGAGCCTGCGCGGCAGCGACCCGGACGCGGCGATCTACTACCTGGCCGTGATGCTGAAGGGCGGCGAGGACCCCAAGTTCATCGCCCGCCGCCTGATCGTCGCCGCCAGCGAGGACATCGGCAACGCCGACCCCCAGGCGCTCGCGGTGGCGGTCGCCGCCGGGCGCGCCGTGGAGTTCGTCGGTCTCCCCGAGGCCCGCATCGCCCTCGCCCAGGCGACGACCTACATCGCCCTCGCGCCCAAGTCGAACGCGTCGTACCGGGCGATCAACGCGGCCCTCGCGCGCGTCGAGCAGGAGGGCGCCCGCCGTCCCCCACTGGCGCTCCGCGACTCGAGCGTGGCCAACGCGAGGGCTACCAGTACCCGCACGACCACGAGGACGCCGTGCTCGACGAGTCGCTCCTGCCCGAGGGCATGGAGGGGACCGTCTTCTACGAGCCCACCGGCCGCGGCCCCGAGGGCGAGCTCTCGGCCCGCCTCCGCGACCTCCGCGGCCGCCTGCGGGACGACGACCAGCCGTTCTAGGCCGCCGGGATGTGATCCGGCCTCTCGCGTGTCAGAGACACGATGAGAGCCGAGATCACCGACGATGCGCTGGTCACCAGCGCGCGAGCAGGCTCCGAGGAGGCGGCGGGGGAGCTCTTCGACCGTCATTGGCGGACCGCGTGGCGGGCCTCGTACGCGCTCACACGCAGCAGCCACGTCGCCGAGGACTGCGCCCAGGAGGCCTTCGAGCGGGCTCTTGGTGCTTTGGCGGACTACCGCGGCCCGAGCTTCAGGGCCTGGGTGAGCCGCATCGCCGTGAATCTGACGCTCAACCAGATGCGCAAGGACCGCAGGCTCACCGTTCTCGACGACGAGACGCGCGACCCCGACGCGGTGATGCCGACGCCCGACGCGGCGCTGGCGCTCGCCGTGGACGGGCTCGCGCCGGATCGCCGGATCGTGGTGGTGCTGCGCTACTGGCTCGACTACAGCCCGCCGGAGATCGCCGAGGTCCTCGAGATCCCCGTCGGCACCGTCCACTCGCGCCTGTCACGAGCGCTGGAGCAGCTTCGCGAACGAATGGAGGTGGGAGATGCCGAGCGAGCTTGAGGAACGACTCGTCCGGCTCGCCGAGCTCGTCCCGGAGCCTCCCGAGGACGCGCGGAACCGTGCCCGCAGCGCGGTGCTCGAGGCCTTCCGCCCGCCGACTGGCGCGCAGCGGGGGAGCCCCGTGCGCGCAGCGCTGCGGCGCCCCCTGCGGCTGATCGCGCCGGTCGCCGCCGCAGCCGCGGTCGTCGGCCTCCTGGCCGTACTCCTGATCGCGACCCCCGACGACGACCCTGTGGCAGGCGGCGCGGATCTGCGCCCCGACGTCTCCGCGCTCGCCGAGGTGATCGAGTGCGACGAGTCCCGGCTCCGTGTGCCCTGCGTCGGAGGCGCCCAGGCCGCGAGGCGGGCGGACCCGGCTCTGGCGGACGCGCCCTGGCTGTACCGCGGACCAGACGGCGCCCTGCCTCGATACTCGGAGAGCGCGCCCCGCCCGTCGCTGGTCTTCCCGCCGGGGACGACGTACGCGGAGGCCGTCGATGCCCTTGTCGTCTCGGTGACATTGACCGGAGGCCTTCCCAGTGGATCGTCGCTCGCCCCCCCGCTCCCAGAGGGTGTCGTCCTCCGTGAGCCGGCGAGCGCGACGGAGGGTCTCGCGATCGACCTGAGGGCCCCTCTCGGCTACGTGCCCGATGGCATCGTCTCCAGCCCCACCTACGCCGGCGAGGAGCCCGCGGCGGGCTCTGGGGAGACGGTCTGGCCGCCAGACACGCGTATCGCCATTCCGACGCTCCCGGCGTGCATGGTCGCGACCGGGCGAACTCAGCCGCCGGAGTGCGGGCCGGCCGACCAGCCGGTCCTGCGGGGCGACGGCGCCGACATCCGGGTGCTTCCGGCAGTGCCCTGGTCTCGCTCGTCCAGCGACGCCCCATCCCTGACGCCGCCGGACTCACGCACAGCCCTGCCCGGCCTCCGGTTACCCGTCCTGCAGCGCGCGCGCGGCGAGAAGCCGGGGGGAGAGCTGGCGCTCGACGACCTGCGCGGCGGTGTCGTCGTCGTCAGTCTCTTCGCCTCGTGGTGCGAGCCGTGTGCCGGCCAGGCGGGGCTCGTCAGAGATCTGGCGCGTCGCTACGCGGGCGATGACACGGGGGTGGCGGTCATCGGGATCGCGGTGAATGACCGCGACGACCGGGTGCTGGCCTTCCTCCAGGCGGAGGGTCTGACGATCACGACGGTCTCCGACACCCAGGGGACCGCGCAGAGCGCATTGGGCGCCCCGGCGGTCCCGGAAACCTTCCTGATCGACCGGCAGGGACGGATCGCCCTCCGGATCGCGGGCCAGGTGGTGGAGCCGGAGACGCTCTCCGCGCCGATCGAACAGCTGCTGATGGAGTCGCCGTGAGGTGCGGCTGACGGCGCGCGGCGGCGGCCGACCGGCACCCGTGGCGGCGCGAGAGGCGCCGCCGTGGAAGGATGTAGGGCCTGACCAGCCGGCTCGACGCGGACATGAAGGACGCGATGCGCGCCGGCGACAAGCTGCGCCTCGGCGCGATCCGCCGGGCGCGCTCGGCGATCAAGAACGCCGAGATCGAGGCGCGCGGCCCCCTCGGTGAGGATGCCGCCGTCAAGGTGCTGCGCGGGATCGTGAAGCAGCACAAGGAGTCGATCGAGCAGTTCCGCTCCGGCGGGCGCACCGACCTGGTCGAGCAGGAGGAGCGCGAGATGTCCGTGCTCGACGCGTACCTGCCCGCCCAGATGGACGCCGCAGCCCTCGAGCCGATCGTGGCCGAGGTCATCGCCTCGGAGGGCGCCACGGGGCCCTCCGACATGGGGCGGGTCATGAAGGCCGTGATGACGCGTGTCGGCGCGACCGCCGACGGGAAAGAGGTCCGGGTCATCGCGCAACGCATGCTGGGAGGCTGAACATGAGCACGATGCCACCGATGCCCGGTCCGTCCGGCGGACCCCCGCCCGAGGGCGAGCCCCCCGAGGGGCCCGCGTCGGCCGTCGGCGCCGGCACGCACACGCCGGCCGACTCGATGACCCGCTACGACAAGGAGCGGGACGTCTATCACTGCTCCTACGGGATCCCCGCGCCGGCGCTGACGGTGCTCGATCCCCAGCGCGAGCTGGTGGTCCGCGTCGACCGCCACAGCTTCGCGGTGGTCGGCTTCTCCATCCCCGACTTCACCGAGTGGCACAAGAAGCACGCCGACGAGGAGGGCAACTTCGACGTCGACCTCCCCGCCGTGTGGCCGATGGACCAGACCGACGTGAGCGGCTCGAACGCGTCCTGGTAGGCGCATCGCCCCGGGCCCGGGGCAGGAGTCGGTGTGGGACTACCCGCGCCCGCCGCGGCTCGAGCCCGACGCACGGCGGGTGCGGGTGGTGCTCGGCGGCGTGACGATCGCCGACACCACCGGCGCGTACCGGGTGCTGGAGACGAGCCATCCGCCGACGTTCTACCTGCCCCCGGACGACTTCCTGCCCGGCAGCCTCGTGCCCGCCGAGGGCGCGAGCCACTGCGAGTGGAAGGGTCGCGCGGCCTATCACGACGTCGTGGGTGGCGGCCTCACCGCGCCCCGTGCGGCCTGGTCGTACCCGTCGCCGACCGCCGCCTTCGGGGCGATCGCCGGCTACGTCTCGCTGTATCCGGGCCGGATGGACGCCTGCTTCGTGGGCGACGACCCGGTGCAGGGCCAGGAGGGCGACTTCTACGGCGGGTGGGTGACGCCCGAGATCGTGGGGCCGTTCAAGGGGGCGCCGGGCACCTGGGGCTGGTGATCCCGGCCGGCCCGGGGGATCAGAGGCGCGTGACCCGCACGCCGCCGCCCTGCGCGATCGAGATGCGGAACCGGGCCCGCGTGTAGCTGGTCCCCGCCCGCGCGGGGGCGCCGGCGCTCACGACGACCCGGCCGGGGCCGATCCCGCGGAGCACCAGGGTGCCCGCGCGCACGGCGACCCGGCGGCCCCCGACCTCCACGGCGACGCGCGGCGCGGCGCCCCGCAGGGTGACCACCAGGCGGCGCGCGCGCCGGTCGTAGCGGGTGGCGAGGCCGCGCACCGCCGGGGCGCGGACCACCGGCACGCGGGAGCCGGCCGCGGCGATCGCAGGGGGTGCGACGACGGGCGCGGCCGCGACGGGGGTCGTGGGGGCCGGCGGCGCGGGCGCGTCGACGACGGCGCCGTCCGGAACCGACGGGGGCGGCACGAGGGCGTCTCCGAGCGCCGCGAGGGCGTCGTCGACCTGCGGGCGGGGACCGATGTTCTGCGGGTCGGCGCCCTCGTCGCCGGGGCTCTGCGCCTGGGGCAGGCCGGTCGACACCAGCAGGTCGCGCACCTCCGCGGGGGTCAGGGGCGCGCCGGTCCGGCGGATCGCCTCGGCCTGCAGCACGGCCGCCGCGCCGGCCACGGTCGCGCTGGCGCTCGAGGTGCCGTCGAAGCAGGCCGTGTAGGCCAGGTCGGGGTCGGAACCGTCTCCGCCGCTCAGATCGGCGTAGCCCGTGGTGACGACGGCGGCGCCGTAGCCCTGCAGGTCGACGCGCTGACCCCAGTTGGAGCCGGGCACCCGCTCGCGGTCGGGCACGGGCGGCTCGCCCAGGCCCGAGCCGCCGGCGCCCACCATCAGCGCCCCGGTGGCGAGGGGGTCCTCGGCGTCGGAGAGCCACGTGGGGCCCAGCGTGCCGACGTCCAGGTCGCCGTTGCCCGCCGGCTCGACGACCACGATGCCCCGGCTGACGGCCTCGGCGATCGCCGCCCGCACGGTGGGGTAGAACTCGATCGGCCCGAGCAGCGTGGTGCCGTCCCGGAGCAGCACCAGCGCCTGGAGCTCGATCAGGAGGATGTCGCCGGGCTCGAGTTTGTCGGCCGCCGCCTCGATGGCGGCCACCGGCTGGTAGCTCTGCGCGGCGCCGGGGAACATCGGCGAGATGGGCAGCAACGTCGCGCCGGTGGCAAGGCCGGTGATGCCGCGGCCGTCGGGCGCCGCGCCGAGGATCCCGAGCACGGCCGTGCCGTGGTCGCGGGCCCGGAACGCCGGATCGACCCCCGAGGCGGCGGCGGCCGGCAGCCCGCGGGGGGCGAGATCGGCGTGGCCCGCCCCCCACTCGTACTCGACGTCGGCGATCCGGACGCCCTCGCCGTCGAGGCCGGCGTCGATGCCGAGGCCGCCGCGGTAGTCCTGCCAGGGCGTGAGGTCGGCCACCGGCGCCCCGCTGATCGCGGGCCATCCGGCCGGCGGCGCGACCCGGCAGTAGCTGGCGGGCGGCGGCGCGGGGAGGATCGGCGGATCGGCCGTCGCGGAGGCCGCCGAGGCGCCGCCGCCGGCGACGGCGAGCGCGAGGGCCGCGATCAGGGCGCGGAGCGGTCGGGTGATCCTCACGCCTCTAGGATGGCGGAGATCGACGCCGATGGCACCGCTCCGAATGGCATGAATTGACCAACGTCGAACTGACCGGACGAGAGACCGAACGGGTAGCCCCGTACGTCTCCAACACCACGCGGCCCGTCTTCGCGCTCACCGGGCTGCCCGAGGTGGTGAAGGGGGCGCTCTTCGCCCGCTACTCCCGGAGCCCGAAATCGCTGCGCCGGCTGCTGATCGACGAGTTCCTCCCCGAGGGCGACGCGCCGCCGCCGGTGGCCGACGGGCCGGGGGCGGAGCGCGCGGAGGAGCTCTACGGGCGGGTGCTCGCCGAGTACGGCGACGACTCGGTGGCCCAGCTCGGTGGCGCCCACATCGCGGTGGAGGGCGCGTCCAACCTGCTGACCAAGATCCTGCAGTGGGGGCGCCTGGCGAGCTATCTGGAGCAGTCGACCCGCTACATCGCGTTCACCGACCGCCCGGGCGGGCGCTACCGGTATCACCGCCCGAGCGACGTGATGTCCCACCCCGTGCTGGGACCGGAGTACGTGCGGGCGATCGACGCGGCGTTCGACGGATACGCCCGGCTGCTGCCGGCGCTGATCGCGCACGTCGGGGCGGGGGTGCCGCACGACGACGCCACCCCGGCGGCGGCCCGCGACCGCGCGGTGCGCGCGCGGGCCCTCGACCTGCTGCGCGGCCTGCTCCCGGCCGCCACGACGGCCAACGTGGGCATCTACGCCTCCGGACAGGCCTACGAGGCGATGCTGATCCGCATGTGGAACCACCCCCTGCCCGAGGCGCGCGAATGCGCACGGGCGATGCTCTCCGAGCTGCGCACGGTGATACCGGCCTTCCTGACACGGGTGGACCGGGCCGACCGCGGCGTGGCGACGGGCCAGTACCTCGCCGCCGGCGACCGCGCCGCGGCCGACCTGGCGGCGCGGCTCGGCCTCACCGAGACCGCGGGGCACGCGGAACCCGGCGTCCGGCTGGTCGACTTCGACCCGGACGGCGAGTCGCGGGTGCTGGCGCACGCGCTGTGGCCCGCGAGCGGCGGCGGCCTCACCGAGATGCGGGCGCGCGTGGCCGCGCTCGACGCCGCGGGCCGCGCGGCGGCGCTCGCCGAGTGGGCCGGGGCCCGGGGCGACCGCCGCCAGCGGCCAGGCCGGGCGCTCGAGGCGACCGCCTACACGTTCGAGGTCGTCTGCGACTACGGCGCCTACCGCGACCTGCAGCGCCACCGGATGCTGACCCTCCAGGCCCAGCCCCTCGGGCCGCGCCTGGGCTACGACGTGCCCGACGAGGTGGTCGCAGCCGGTGTGGCCGACGACTACGCGGCGATCCAGGCGCGGTGCGTCGCTCTGCACGACGCCCTCGCCCCCGAGCTCCCCGCGGCGGCCCCCTACGCGGTCACGCTCGCCCACCGCATCCGCTTCACCATGACGATGAACGCCCGCGAGGCGATGCACCTGATCGAGCTCCGCAGCCAGCCGCAGGGCCATGAGTCGTACCGGGCCGTGGCCCGTGACATGCACCGCGAGATCGCCGAGACGGCCGGGCACCGCGTCATCGCGGGGATGATGTCGTTCGTCGACGCCAGCGACCCGGCCGCGGGCCGCCTCGCCGCCGAGCGCCGGCTCGAGGCCCGGCGGGCCGGCCGGTGAGCGGCGGGCGGCGCCTGATCTCGTCGGGCTCGCCCTTCGAGGCGACGATCGGCTTCAGCCGCGCGGTCCGGGTGGGCGACCGGGTGATCGTCTCGGGCACCGCTCCGATCGGCCCCGACGGCTCGGTCGATCCCGACCCGTTCGTCCAGGCGGAGCGGTGCCTGGAGATCATCGGCGGGGCGCTCGCCGAGGCGGGCGCGGACCTGTCCGACGTAGTGCGAACGCGCATCTTCCTGGTCGACGCCGGCGACGCCGGCGAGGTGTCGGCGGCGCACGGCCGCGCGTTCGCCGACGTTCGGCCCGCGGCGACGATGGTGGTCGTCGCCGCGCTGCTCGACCCGCGCTGGCGGGTGGAGATCGAGGCGGAGGCCATCATCGGTTCGGGCCCGCCGCCTGTCCCGGTACGCTGAGGGCATGGCAGATCCCCCCCGCGGCAACCGGCTCGGCGGCATGGCCCTCGCAAACGGCCTCCTGGTGCACGGACCGGGCCACTGGGCCGCCGCGGTGCGCGACGACGACGGCCGCGTGATCGTCGCCTCGGGCCGCAAGCACCTCTTCCGCGCCGGGCCGCTGACCGAGCTGCCCCTGGCCCGGGGCCTGGTGCGCCTGGGCGAGGCCTTCGCCGTGCTCCCGTCGGTGCGCCGCGGTCTGCCGCAGGCGCGCTTCGCGATGGAGGACCGCCGCGCCGTCGCCGGCATGGTCGGCGCGACCGTGGTCGCCGCGGTCGCGCGGCGCAGGCTGCGCTCGGTGCTGGCGCAGGAGGCCGTCGGCGCGGTCGCCGGCCTCGCCCCGGCCCTTCTGACGCTGCGCGGATCGCGCGCCGCCGTCTGGCACGCCGTGGAGCACAAGAGCATCGCCGCCTACGAGTCGGGGGGCGCCGACGAGGTCGCCCACGCCGACGTCCACGCCAAGGAGCACGACCGCTGCGGGAGCAACCTGATCCTGCCGCTCCTGGTCTCGACCACCGTGGGCAACACCGTCAGCCGCAGGTTCCTGCGGCGGCGCGCCCTCGGCGCGCGCACCGTCGTGGGGGCGATCAGCATCGGGGCGGCCGTCGAGGTTTTCTCGTTCTCCGCCCGCCGGCCGAAGCACCCGTTGTCGCGGCTCGTCCACGGGGCGGGACACGCGATGCAGTCGGGCTTCGCCACCCGGGAGCCGAGCCAGAGCGACCTGCTGGTGGGACGCGCCGCCATGGAGGCGCTGCTGCGAGCGGAGGAGCGGGACGGGGTGCTGACGGCATGAGGCGGATCGTCGTGCTCGCAATCGCCGCGCTCCTCGCCGCCGGCACGTCCCCGGCCCTCGCCCACGTGGACGTGCTGCCGACCGAGGTCGCCCAGGGGGAGCCGGTCGAGTTCACCGTCCGCGTCCCGACCGAGCGCAACCTGCCGACCACCCGTGTGCGCGTCGAGTTCCCGCCGCAGATCACGGTCTACAGCTTCACCCCCCCGCCGCCGGGCTGGACCATGCGGCCGGTGCGCGGCCCCGATCAGCGTTTCCGCGCGGTCGTCTACAGCGGCGGCCGGATCCCGGTGGGTCAGTACGCCGACTTCCGCATGCTGGGGACGCCCTTCGAGGCCGGCGAGGCGACCTGGAAGTCCTTCCAGACCTACGCCGACGGCCAGGTGAAGCCCTGGACGGCCCCGCCGCTGGCCGAGGGCGAGGAACTGTCGGAGACCGGCCCGACCGACCCGGGTCCTGCCGCCCTGGTGAGCGTGGCGGAACCCGGCCAGCTGGTCGGCGCGCCAGCCGCGGCGTCCACCGGCGGTGACGGCGACTCGGGCGCCGCCATCTGGCTCGGCGTCATCGCGATCGCCATCTCGGCGATGTCGCTGCTGGCGCTCGGCTTCCTCTGGTCGACCCGCCCCGCGAAGCTGCCCGGCGGCGACGGAGGGGCATGACCACGCAGCGCAGGACGCGCCTCGACCCGGCGACGTTCCAGCTCCCTGTCGCCAAGATGCGCGACGGCTACTACAGCGACGCGTACTTCACCTTCACGCGCGACGTGCTGGAATTCGACGACCACCGCCCCGACGTGCTGATGCAGGTGTTCCAGCGCGAGCACTCGGTGCTCGGCGGGATCGACGAGGCCCTCGCGATCCTGAAGCTCTGCTCGGGCCGGCGACGTGGTGACGGCGTCTGGGATCTCGGCTGGGACGCCCTCGAGGTCCACGCCCTGCACGACGGCGACGAGGTGGAGCCGTGGGAGACGGTGCTCACGATCCGCGGCGACTACAGCCTCTTCGCCTACCTCGAGACGCTCTACCTGGGCGTGCTCGCCCGCCGGACGCTGATCAGCCGCAACGTGCGCGACGTGGTCGCCGCCGCCGGCGGCAAGCCGATCCTGTACTTCCCCGCCCGCTTCGACCACTGGCAGGTGCAGACCGGCGACGGGTGGGCGGCGCACGTGGCCGGCGCGATCGGCGTGTCCACCGACGCACAGGCGTCATGGTGGGGCGGCAAGGGGATGGGCACCGTGCCCCACGGCCTGATCGCCGCGTACGGCGGCGACACGGTGCGCGCGGCGCGGCGGTTCGCCGACCGCTTCGCCGACGAGCTGCACGTGACCGTCCTGGTCGATTTCGAGAACGACTCGGTGCGGACCGCGCTGGAGGTGGCCGACGCGCTCGGGCCCCGCCTCTGGGCGGTGCGCCTCGACACCTCGAGCACGATGGTCGACCGCTCGCTCTGGCACGAGATGGGGCGCTTCCGCCCCACGGGCGTCGTCCCCGAGCTGGTCTGGAAGGTCCGGCGGGCCCTCGACAACGCCGGCTACCCCGGCGTGCGGATCGTCGCCTCGGGAGGCTTCGACGCCCGGCGCATCCGCGAGTTCGAGGAGGCCGGCGTGCCGGTCGACGCCTACGGGGTCGGCACCTCGCTGCTGCGCGGATCGAACGACTTCACGGCCGACGTCGTGCGGGTCGACGGCGTGCCCTGCGCGAAGGTCGGGCGCGAGGAGCGCCCCAACCCCCGCCTGGAGGCCGTCGCGTGAGACGTCCTGTGTCAACCCCCCGTGGCGAGAAGGCGCTGGAGGTTGCCGTGGCGGGCCGGGTCATAGGGAGTGCGGCTGACCCACATCTGAT
>LNEQ01000202.1 GCA_001464995.1 Actinobacteria bacterium Ga0077541 | reverse complement strand
CCCGGCGGTCACCCGGCGAGGAGGCCGTATCGCGCACGTCCACCTCGAGGCCGAGTGCGTGGAGAGCCCGGATCACGAGCCCGAGCTCGGCGGTGAGCTTGCCTCCCTCGAGCTCATGCACCCACTTGCGGGAGACGCCTGCGCGGTCGGCCAGGGCTGCCTGGGTCAGGCCGAGCTCGTGTCGGCGCCCGCGGATGATGGTGGCGAAGTCATGAACGGAGTCGGCCTTCACGGCTCCTCCTTGGGAGCGTTCGATTACTCCACTTCAGTTGTAACCGTTCGCTACCACCGTACCGTATGTCACCGATCGGTGACAAGCACGACTACGATGCGGTTCCGGCTCCGCTGGTGATCCGGGCCACGCCGGTCGCCTCGGCGGCCGCGCGCACGGCGGCGGCCACGTTCGGCACCAGCTGGTCGTTGAAGATCGAGGGCACGCCTCCTCGAGCGCGGTCTCCGCGATGGCCGCGGCCGCGGCGAGGGTCATCGCCTGGTTGATCTCCGTCGCGCGGCAGTCCAGCGCGCCGCGCCAGATGCCCGGCGAGGCGAGACCCGAGTTGATCTGGTTGGGCACGTCCGGTCGGCCTGTGGCGTAGACCCCGGCGACGCCGTCGGCCTCGGAGGGGCCGATCTCGGGCTCGGGCATCGCCAGCGCCAGCACCACCGAGCCGGGCGCCATCGCGCCCACGTCGGCCGCGCTCAGCAGGCCGGGCACCGAGAGGCCGACGAACGCGTGCGCGCCCTTCACCACCTCGGAGGCCGGGCCGGCGAGGCCGACGGGGTTCGTGTTGGCGGCGATCCAGGAGAGGTCGTCGTCGAGGTCGTCGCGCCCGGCGTGGATCGCGCCCTTGCTGTCGACCACGATCACCGTGCCCGCGCCGGCGGCCACCAGCAGCCGGGCCACGGCCTGTCCGCCGGGGCCCGTGCCCGCGACGACGATCGTCGCGTCGGCGACGGTCGTGCCGGCCACGGCGAGGCCGTTGGTGAGGGCGGCGAGCACCACCGCGGCGGTGCCCTGCTGGTCCTCGTGGAAGACCGGGATGTCGAGGCGCTCGGCGATCAGGCGCTGGATCTCGAAGCACCGGGGCGCCGAGATGTCGGCGAGGTGGATGCCGGCGAAGACCGACGACGTCAGGACGACCGCCTCGGCGATCTCGGCGGGGTCGCGCAGGTCGATCGGCAGCGGGAAGGCGTCGATGCCGGCGAGCGTGTGCAGGAACGCGCACTTGGCCTCGAGCGCCGGCAGGGCCGCCTCGGGGCCGAGGTCGCCCTGGCCCACCACGCTCGACCCGTCGCTGACGACCATCACGCTGCTGCCCTTGATCGTGTACTCCCAGGCCTGCTCGAAGTCGTGGTGGATCGCCATGCACACGCGCGCGACGCCCGGGGTGTAGGCCATCGAGAGGTCGTCGCGGGTCACCACCGGCACGCGGTTCTCCATGCCGATCTTGCCGCCGGCGTGACTGAGGAAGACCCGGTCGGTGAGCGACTCGACCTCCACGCCCTCCACCTCGCGCACCGCCCGGGCGATCGACTCGCCGTGCTCCCCGTCGCGCGCGTAGACCGTGATGTCGCGGGTGATCGCGTCCTTGCCCGAGCGCACGATGTCCACACCGCCCACCTGCCCGTAGGTGTCGCCGATCGCCTCCATCACCCGTCCGAGCATCCCGACGCTCGCAGGGATGTGAACGCGCATCGTCAGGCTGTAGTTGGACTGCGACATCGGCGGAAGACCTCACTCCGGGTGGGCGGGACCGGGAATCCTACCCCGCATCCGGCAGGGCCGGGGGGCCTGTGTCAGGCGGCCGCCATCAGCCCGTCGACCGCCTCGTCGAGACCGTCCAGCGAGAGCTCGTACATCGGGAAGATCGTCCGCACGGCGCCGAGGGTGCGCGCGCCGTGCACGCGGTCCCACCACTCGCCGGGCACCGGGTTCAGCCACGCCCGCGCGTCGAAGCGGCTCGCGAGCCGCTCCAGCCACACCCAGCCGGGCTCGTCGTTGTGCTGGTGGTAGTCGATCGCCCCGCCCACCATGGCGAGCTCGCTGGGCGCCATGCAGGCGTCGCCCACGACCACCAGCTTGTGGTCGGGCGACATGCGCGCGAGCAGGTCGAGGGTCGGTTCTGAGCGCGAGGGCAGCAGGCGGGCGGTCTCGTAGAGGCGGTCGTAGACGCAGTTGTGGAAGTACCGGACCGTCAGGTCGCGGAAGCGCCCGCCCTGGTGCACCGCCGAGAACAGCCGGTCGACCATCGCCGCGTGCTCGTCCATCGATCCGCCGACGTCGAGCAGCAGCAGCACGCGCACCGCGTTGCGCCGCGGCCGGCGGAACTGCAGCCGCAGGCCGCCCCCCGCGTCGGCCGTGGCGTCGATGGTGGCGTCCAGGTCGAGCTCGGTCTCCGGCCCGTCGAGCCGGGTGGTGAGCCGCCGCAGCCGCCGCAACGCGACGCCCATCTCGCGCACCCCGAGCGTCTCGTCCGAGCGGTACTCGCGGAAGCGGCGCTCGGCGGCGATCTGCGCGGCGGTGCGGTTGCGGCCCTCCCCGCCGATGCGGATGCCGCCCGGGTGCCACCCCGAGTGGCCGAACGGCGAGGTACCGCCGGTTCCGATGTGCTTCGAGCCGCCGTGGTGGGCCTCGGTCTGGTTGGCCAGGCGCTGGGCGAGGCGCGCCCGCAGCGCCTCCAGGTCGATCCGCGCCATGGCCTCGCCCAGCGAGGCGCGCTGCTCGGCCGTCATGGCGAGGGCGTCCGGGTTCTCCGCGAGCCACTCCCACACCCGGTCGGCGATGGCGTCGTCGGCCTGCTCCAGGCCCGACAGGTACTCCGCGAAGGCCAGGTCGTAGTCGTCGTAGTGGCGCTCCGACTTCACCAGCAGGGCCCGGGCGAGCAGGTAGAAGCGCGAGAGGCTCGAGTCGGCGAGCCCGCGGGCGAGCGCCTCCTGCAGCCCCAGCCACTCGTCCATCGCGACCGGCACGCCGCGGGCGCGCAGGCCGTAGAACAGGCCCTCGAACACGTCAGGAGACCGGGCGGTGGCGGTACGGAACGACCGGCTCGCCCTCGAGCGGGTCTCCTCCTCCGCCGATCGCGCCCTCAGACGTAGCGCTCATCCACCGGCGCGACGGGTGCCGAGACGTCGACCAGCGCGCCGCTCGGATCGGCCAGCAGCATGCGCCGCTGGCCGTACGGCAGGTCGCGTGGCTCCTCCACGATCTCCAGGCCCAGTCGGCGGGCCTTCGCGTGGACGGCGTCGACATCGTCCACCACCACCGTGATCATCATGGGCGCTCGGGATGAACTCACCCGTGCGCTTCATGACGCCGAGCTGCCCGCCGTCGGGGCCCTTCAGGCTCACGAACCAGTCGGCTTCGAACTCCACTTCGAAGTCCAGCAGGGCCTCGAAGAGGTTCCGCGTGGCGGCGAGGTCGTCGGTGAAGAGGCTGGTCATCATCGCTCGTCCCCTCCGATCGTCGCGGGTCGGCGCTGGTGCTAGGAGTTGAGGTCGCGCCGCCGCAGGAGCGCGGCGCCCGCGGCGAACAGCACCCCGATCCAGGCCAGCATCAGCGCCGCCGCCGGGAGAGCTGCGAAGAAGTCCTCCTCCACCCCGACGCCCACGATGCCGTTCGGCAGGGCGATGATCGGGCCGAAGCGGCCGACCGACGGCGCGAGGCCGATCAGGAGGGGCTCGACGACCAGGGCGAGGACGAAGACCCCGACGATCGCCACCGGCTGGTTGCGCACCAGGGCTCCCACGCCGACGCCGAACGCGCCGAGCAGGGCGGCGACCGCGGCGTTGCGCGCGTACAGCTCGAGCAGATCGGCGGCCCCCGGGGTCGGCAGGCCGCGCGCGGAGAGGATCCCGAAGCATGGCGATCGACAGGGCGGCGCCGGCCACGGCGAAGGCGACCGTCTTGGCGATCAGGAAGCGGATCCGGTCGGGCGCGGCCAGCAGGGAGCTGGTGATGGTGCGGTGCCGCCACTCCCCCGTGATCCCGACGATGGCGAGGATCAGGATGAAGATCGAGCTCGTGTCCGACGCGAAGACGTCGGTGAGAACCGACTCCTCGGTCGGCTCGGTGAGCGAGGCGACCAGGCCGACGAGCAGCAGGGAGGTGGCGATGGCCACGCCGGCCAGCGCGAAGAACGTGCGCGTGGTGCGCACCTTGATCAGCTCCGCGGCGAGGAGGGCCCTCACGACTCGGTCCCCGTCAGGTCCAGGAAGGCCTCCTCCAGCGAGCGCGACACCGCGACCAGCTCGGTCAGCGCCACGCCGCCGCGCAGCGCCGCCTCGCCCACGGCCGCCGTGCCGGTGCCGTGGGCCACGAGGCCGCCCCCGGAGTCGGGCGCGGCCGTGATGCCCGCCGCGCGCAGGGCCGCCGAGAGCGCCCCCTCGTCCGTCGCGCGCACGCGGGTCACCGGGCCGTCGCCCCCAGCGCCGAGCACCTCCGACAGCGGGCCCTTCGCGCGCAGCACGCCCTTCGACATGACCACCAGGTCGTCGGCGCTCTGGGAGACCTCCGACAGGAGGTGGCTCGAGACCAGCACCGCCCGCCCCTGGGCGGCCTGCGCCCGCAGCAGGTCGCGCATCCAGCGGATGCCCGGCGGGTCGAGGCCGTTGGCGGGCTCGTCGAGGATCAGCACCTCGGGGTCGCCGAGCAGCGCGGCGGCGATCGCGAGCCGCTGGCGCATCCCCATCGAGTAGCCCTTCACGCGCCGCCCGGCGGCGGGCGTGAGGTCGACCTGCTCCAGCACGTCCGCGACGCGGCCCTGCGGGTGGCCGCCGGCCGTTGCCAGCACGCGCAGGTGGTCGCGGCCGGTGCGGCCGGGGTGGAAGCTCGCCTCCTCCAGCACGGCGCCGACGTGGCCGCTCGGGTGCGGCAGATCCTCGTACCGGCGGCCCTCGAACAGCGCCTGCCCGGAGTGGGGCCGCACAAGGCCGAGCAGCATCCGCAGCGTGGTGCTCTTGCCGGCGCCGTTCGGGCCGAGGAAGCCGGTGACCCGCCCCGCCTCGACGCTGAACGAGAGGTCGTCCACGGCGCGCACCGGGCCGAACCACTTCGTCAGGCCGCTGATCTCGATCGCCGGCAGCGGCTCAGCCCCCGCGCCGCCGGGCGAGGTCGGCGCCGCGGATCGCCAGGTGGCGACGCGCGATCTCGACGTCCTGGGGGGTCTTCAGCACCACGCCGAGGAACGGTAGCTCGTGGAGCACGCGCTCCGCCTCCACGCCCGAGATCACCAGGGCCTGAACCCAGTCGATCAGCTCGCTCGTGGTCGGCCGCTTCTGCAGCCCGTCGAACGAGCGCAGCACGTAGAAGGCCTCCATCGCCGCGCCGATCAGCGCGTCGTCGAGGTCGGGGTGGTGCACGCGGACGATCTCGGCCATCTGCTCCGGGCCGGGGAACGCGATGTAGTGGAAGACGCACCGGCGCAGGAAGGCGTCGGGCAGCTCCTTCTCGGCGTTGGAGGTGATGATCACCACCGGGCGGTGCACGGCGCTCACCGTGCGGCCGGTCTCGGGGATGTGGAAGCTCATGCGATCGAGCTCCCACAACAGGTCGTTCGGGAACTCGAGGTCGGCCTTGTCGACCTCGTCGATCAGCAGAACCACCCGCTCGGGCGACGCGAAGGCCTCGCCCAGGCGCCCGAGGCGGATGTAGCGGGCGATGTCCGACGGGTCGCCGTCACCGAACTGGCTGTCGTAGAGCCGCTGGACGGTGTCGTAGACGTAGAGCCCGTCCTGGGCGCGGGTGGTCGACTTCACGCCCCAGACCAGCAGGTCGAGGCCGAGCGCCTCCGAGACCGCCTCGGCCAGCAGGGTCTTGCCGGTGCCCGGCTCGCCGCGGATCAGCAGGGGCCGCTCGAGGGCGACCGCCACGTTCACCGCCGCCGCCAGCTCATCACCCGCGATGTATCCGGTGGTGCCCTCGAACCTCACCGATGGACGCGCCGGTAGATCGAGCTGCCGGCGCCCGAGAGCACGAGCGCCGCCGCGAGGGCCGTCATCGCCAGGAAGGGCCAGGGCGGCTGGTCGCGCTCACCGGGGCCGCGCGGCTCGGGCAGGAGCGTCGATCGGCGTCAGCCCGTCGCCGCTGCCGGTGTCGAGCCCGAGGAACTCCCGGTCGTAGACGTCCTGCACCGCCGCCTCGAACTCCTCGAACGGCGCGCCCTGCTTCTGGGCCTCTTCGAGTGCGGCCTGGAGGTCGGAGGTGCTGTAGCCGCCGTTGATCACGCGGTCGAGCGAGTAGTCGGCGAAGATCACCTGGGTCACCGGGGTGTCGTCGGCGGCCAGCGCCGACCCGGCCGCGAGCACGGCGATCACGAGTGCGGCGACGATCGCCGACGCGAGTCTGCGGGCACAGGGCATGAGCGGACAGTAGTGCCCCGTCCGCGCGGACGGCAACCGCCGGGCGGGCATCAATACGAATCGATGACGCGCCCGGGCGGACCTGCTTGGTAGCCTCGGCGCCGTGCGGGTGCTCATCACGGGTGCGACCGGGTTCGCCGGGCACCACCTCTCCTCCCACTGCGCCGCGCTCGGGCACGAGGTCCACGGATTGGTGCGCCCCGGCCGCGAGGGGGCGCTCGCGCCGGGGGTGGTCGCGCACGCCGCCGACCTGCGCGACGCGGGAGGCCGCCGCCCCCGAGGGCATCGTGCACCTGGCCGGGGCATCGTCGGTGGGGCGCTCGTTCGCCGAGCCGGCCGCCACCTGGGACGTCAACCTCGGCGGCACGATCGCGCTGCTCGAGGCGCTGCGCCTCGGGGCCCCCGATGTGACGACGCTGATCGTGACCAGCGGCGAGATCCACGGTCGCGTCCCCCTCGAGGACCTCCCCGTCACGGCCGACACGCCGCTTCGGCCGATCTCGCCCTACGGCGCGTCCAAGGCCGCCGCCGACCTCGCCGCCGGCCAGTACCGGGCCGCGTACGGCGTCCGCGCGGTCCGCGTCCGCGCCTTCAACCACGTGGGCCCCGGCCAGGACGCGCGCTTCGTGATCCCCAACGTGGCGCGGCAGATCGCTCGCGCCGAGCGCGACGGGCTCGAGTGGATCGACGTGCGCGTCGGCAACACCGGCACCCGGCGCGACTTCATGGACGTGCGCGACATGGTGCGCGCCTACGTGCTGCTGCTGCAGCGCGCCGACCCCGACGCGGTGTACCTGGCGTGCAGCGGCCGGTCGATCCCCGTCAGCGACCTCGTCGACGGCCTGGCGCGCAACGCGCGCATCCCGGTCACCTTCCACGCCGACCCCGCGCTGGTGCGCGACGGCGAGCAACCGGATCTCTATGGTTCGCCCGCGCGCCTGCGCGCCGACACCGGGTGGACCCCGGAGATCCCGATCGACACGACCCTGGCCGACACGCTCGACTGGTGGAGGGAGCGCGTCGCCCGCGAGAACGAGGACGAGGAGTAGACGTGCCGCGCGCACTCATCACCGGCATCACCGGACAGGACGGCTCCTACCTGGCCGAGCTGCTGCTCGCCAAGGGCTATGAGGTCTGCGGCGTCGTGCGCCGCTCCTCCACCGAGTCGTACGAGCGGATCGAGCACCTGCGCGACCGGCTCACCTTCGCGCAGGCCGATCTCCTCGACCAGCCCTCGCTCACCGCGGCGCTCGAGCAGGCCCAGCCGGACGAGGTCTACAACCTCGCCGCGCAGTCGTTCGTGCCCACCTCGTGGACCCAGCCGGTGCTGACCGCCGAGTTCACCGCCGTCGGCGTGACGAGACTGCTGGAGGCGATCCGCTTTCTACCAGGCGTCCTCGAGCGAGATGTACGGGCGGGTGCTCGAGACCCCGCAGAGCGAGAACACCCCCTTCTACCCGCGCAGCCCCTACGGGGTGGCGAAGGTCTACGGGCACTACATCACCGTGAACTACCGCGAGTCGTACGGCATGTACGCCTGCTCGGGGATCCTCTTCAACCACGAGTCGCCCCGCCGCGGCCTGGAGTTCGTCACGCGCAAGGTCACCGACGGGGTGGCGCGCATCAAGCTGGGGCTCTCCGAGCACCTGACCCTCGGCAACCTCGACGCCCGCCGCGACTGGGGCTTCGCCGGCGACTACGTCGACGCCATGTGGCGGATGCTGCAGCAGGACGAGCCCGAGGACTACGTGGTCGCCACCGGCGTGACGAACACCGTCGGCCGCCTCGTGGAGCTGGCCTTCGAGCACGCGGGGCTCGACCCCGACGACCACGTGAAGACGGATCCGGCGCTGATCCGCCCGGCCGAGGTCGACCTGCTGGTGGGCGACCCGTCGAAGGCGCGCGAGAAGCTCGGCTGGGAGCCGGCGGTCGACTTCGAGGGCCTGGTGCGGATGATGGTCGACGCCGA
>LNEQ01000201.1 GCA_001464995.1 Actinobacteria bacterium Ga0077541 | reverse complement strand
AGGAGGGCGACACCGATCGGTGCGATGGACGACGAGGTCAGCCCGCCGAACGAGTCCGACCAGTCGACCCGCCACGCGACCAGGGCGCCGATCGCCGCCAGGGCCGCGAGCTTGCTCACGAGCACGGCGCGGCCCCGGGGGGGCGCGCGTCGCGCGACGACGCCGGGCGCGGTCAGGGGCGCGCTCACGCGCCCGGCGCGCGCATGAGAGCGCGGTGCCGTCTGGTCCGCCCGGTGAGGGCACGGCCGTGCGAGATGCCCCCGCCTCCTCGTTCCGCCGAAAGGAGGAGGATACCCCGAGGCCGCCTCTCGAAGTCCTCGCGGAGGTCCCGCCCTTCCCGGCGCCCCCTCGGGAGCGCCGCCGCCAACCGTCACGGTCAGCCGGGGGAGCCGGGTCCCTCGTCGAGGGCCGGGTCGCGGCGGGACGGCCGCGTCGCCGCCCCGCCGGCCGGCCGCGTCGCAGCGGCGAAGCGGGCCAGCAGGGGGAAGGCGACGACCGCCAGAGCGGCGGCGCCGGCCAGGTAGAGCGGCCACGGGCCGAAGAGGTCCAGCAGGCTCCCGCCCGGCGGCGGCTCGCGCAGGAACATGTAGTTGCCGCCGGTGATCAGGCACCCGGCCGCGGCGACCGCGGTCCAGGCGACCGAGGCCGCCAGGGCGCGCGGCACGGCGCCGGGGCCGGGTGTGAGCCGCCGCCCCCACGTGAGGAACGACGCGGCCACCAGGACCCCCGAATGCGCGACGACGAAGGTCCAGAAGAAGACGTGCCCCGGCCCGTGGCCGAGGTCGGGCGTCAGAAGGGCCTGCAGCGTGGCGGCGAACGCCCAGAAGAAGGTCAGCTCGTAGGCGAGCCGCGGGGGGTGCGGGTTCCAGAGCGCCACCGCCGCCGCGACGAGGGCGGCGTCGGAGAGCTGCAGCGGCAGGTCGGTCGACCAGTCCCAGTCGCCACCGCGCAGCAGCAGGACCCGGATCAGGATCTCTGCGGCGATCAGCGCGACCGCGAGGGCGCGGGCCCCGATGTCCCACCCGCGACCCGGATGGCGTCGCGGCAGCACCGCCACGGCGACGCACGCGCCGAGAGTCGCCAGGAGGACCGCCAGGTGCTCGACCGATGCCATCTCCACGGGCGCCGTCCCGGGTCGGGGCCCGATCGTAACCGCAGCGCGGCCCGCGACGGCCCGGCGGAGGTCGGGCGGGTGCCGGGCACGGCTCGCCGGGCGGAGGGCGCGGCCGCTACCCTCTCGCCCGTGCCCGCACTCCACGCCCTCGCCGCGTACGAGCGGTCCCCCGCCGGCGGCGCCCCGGGCGGAGGGGGCCGATGAGCGGCGGGCTGGTCGCGCTGCTGGACGACGTCGCCGTGCTCGCGAAGCTGGCGGCGGCGTCGGTGGACGACATCGGCGCCGCGGCGGGCCGCGCGAGCACGAAGGCGGCGGGCGTGGTCATCGACGACACGGCCGTCACCCCGCGGTACGTCCACGGCTTCACGGCCGATCGTGAGCTGCCCGTCGTCAAGCGGATCGCGATCGGATCGCTGCGCAACAAGCTTCTGTTGATCCTTCCCGCCGCGATGCTGCTGAGCCAGTTCGCATCCTGGCTGCTCACTCCCCTGCTGATGCTCGGCGGCGTCTACCTCTGCTACGAGGGCGCCGAGAAGATCTGGGAGAAGCTCGCCGGCCACGAGCACCCGAAGGACACCATCGCGGCGCTGCGCGGGCCCGAGCAGGAGGCCGCGATGGTGAAGGGGGCGATCCGCACCGACTTCATCCTCTCCGCCGAGATCATGGTCATCTCCCTCAACGAGGTGGCCTCCGAGCCGTTCCTCAGCCGGCTGGTGATCCTGGTCGTCGTCGCCCTCGCGATCACCGCCCTGGTCTACGGGGTCGTCGCGCTGATCGTGAAGATGGACGATGTCGGCCTGCACATGGCCTCACGCCCCGGGGACGTGGGCCCCGGCATCGGCCGGGGACTCGTGCGGGGCATGCCGAAGCTGCTGGCCCTGCTGTCGGTGGTGGGGATCGCCGCGATGATCTGGGTCGGCGGGCACATCCTGATCGTGGGCTTCGACGACCTCGGCTGGAGCGCCCTCTACGACCTCGTGCACCATCTGGAGGAGGCCGCGGCCGATGCCGTCGAGGCCATCGGCGGCGTCGTCGGCTGGCTCGTGAACACCGCGGCCTCGGCCCTGATCGGCCTCGTCGTCGGTGCGGTTGCGGTGGCCGTCATGCACGTCGTGCCACGCCGGAGCAGCGCCGCGTCCCACTGACGACGACG